>NZ_OZ034750.1:330453-660906 GCF_964028195.1 Wolbachia endosymbiont (group A) of Pogonocherus hispidulus | reverse complement strand
AATAAATTAGGAGCACTGGTTACATATAAATTCATAAGGTTTTGAGAGTTTTAAGTCTTTTTGTATAGTCTTGGTTGCACTTTTATGCAGCTCAACATAAGTAAATTTGATCTATAGCAACAAACAAATGCTTATTTTAACTTATTTCTGTTGGCGTTTTATAGTAGTAATTGATGTTAAACCGTTCTAAAATTGGTAGCTTGCTCTGAAGAAACACTATAGTTTTTCTAAGGTGGGTTTAAAAAAAATTATCTATAAGGTTAATATTCAATTTATTTATATTGAAATATACGATTTTAAAAAATGACTATCTATGGAAGAACATGGTGGGGAGAGAAATGGCTTCAGTGCTTCAATAGAATTGATTATGATAACCGTCTTCCACGTGGCAGAACTTGTGCTAATACTGGTCGAGCTTTTGGTATTAAAATTAATGGTCACATAGTTACAGCTAAAGTTCATAGCTCAGCATATAAAATTCGTGCTCACCCATATAAAGTCGAAATTATACTTAATGAATTAAGTTCATCAGAACAACATACTATTCGCCAAATAATTGAAACTTCACCTTCTATACTATCTAAATTAATAAATAGGCAATTACCAACCAGCTTGTTTGATAAGCTTAATGATCTTGGGATTAAATTGTTTCCTTCAAATTGGGAAGAGATGAATGCAAATTGCAACTGTCCTGATTGGGCTATGCCTTGTAAACACATTGCTGCTGTAATTTATCTTATTGCTGCAGAAATTGATAAAAACCCCTTCATGATTTTTAATATTCATAATTGTAATTTGTCAGCACTTATCGATGATTTTGGGAATGGAAAATTAGAAAATGCTCAAAACATTTTAAAGATAGATGATATATTTAAGGCATGTTCTAAAATTAGAATACATAACCAAGCAATTTTAAATGATATTGATTTATCAACTATTCCTAACCTTTTTGATTGTATCAGTAGTATTTTAACAGATAATCCACTTTTTTTTGAAAAAAACTTCCATAATATTTTACAGATAGCTTATAAGCACTGGCAAAAGTATCCTGCAGGAAAATTAGTGTACTATCCAGCTTCTAAGAAGGAACTATCAGAAGAGGAGCTATTTATTGAAAGATGGGGAAATATTGAGAATTGGCAAACATTTCAACTATTCATTAATGATCAGCATTACCTTACTCAAGTGAGCAATGGTACAACTAATTTATTTATGCTAAGTAGAAATGTATTGAAAGATATAGCGCGATTTTTAAACGACATTCCTAATTCGTTACTTCACAGGCTTAATCCTGAACTTCGCTTCATGCATATGATTTCACAGTTTGCACATATGCTGATGGAAAAGTCAGCGCTAATACCACAAATATTACAAAACAAAGAAGGAGAAGTGATAATTAGGTGGATTCCGGCGTTGTTTAATGCGTCAGTTAAGGAAATTCATAGCAAGATGTCATCTATTTGTCCGCCTCTATTGATTAAATATCAAGAAATCGCTGTGGAACCAGAGGAACAAGTAAATGTTGCTATCTCTCTTATCCTTTTAGGGTATATAGAAGATAACTTTCCTGTATCACTGGATAAGTATAGAGATAAATATATCTTTGAATTATTCTTTACTGGAAATCCATACAAGTTTACTAAATTTAGTAACAAAGAAATACCGCAAGCAATTAATCTCTGGCTTTCACGTCTTTATTTAGCAGATAAACCTTACAAACTCTATTTAACGATAAAAGATCACCATGAAAAATTTGAGCTTGATATACAGGCATCCCTAGATGATGAAAAGTCATTCATAAAGCTAGAAAAAGCACTTTCTAATCAAAACATAAAACTTAGTATTTTATCTGACCTTGCACTCTTGTCTGAATACATACCTGAATTGGAAAAATCGATTGACGATAATAGCATATTATCATTTAATTTAGATGATTTTGCACCATTGTTTTTGCATATCTTGCCTGTATTAAGAGCAATTGGTATCGTAGTTATTTTGCCAAAATCTTTACAAAAAATCTTCAAACCACAATTAAGTCTTAATTTGTCTACCAAGGATAAAATAAAAGAAGATCGAGAAAGTTTTTTAACGCTGGAAAATTTATTAAAATTTGATTGGAAAGTAGCAATAGGAGATAAAAAATTAAGCGTTACAGAATTTAAAAAATTGCTAAAAGATTCCCGAGGGCTTGTGCGAATAGTCGATCAGTATGTGCTTTTGGATGATAAGGAGGTAGAAGCTCTACTGAAGAAACTTGATAAGTTACCCGAACACTTAAATCAAGTAGAGCTGATGCAAGCCGCTTTAGCAGGTGAGTTAGATGAAGCTAAAGTAGTACTTGACCAGCAAATTAAAAACTTATTTGATAAGTTCAACACTTATGCATCTGTTGATGTACCAAGTAATCTAACTGCACAGCTACGTCCATATCAAGAGCGTGGATTTAGTTGGCTTGTACAGAACATAGAAAGTGGGTTTGGTAGTATAATTGCTGATGATATGGGTCTTGGTAAAACATTACAGGTTATAGCAGCTATTCTATATTGCAAAAATACAGGGTTTTTGGATCGGGACAGAGTCTTGGTAGTAGCTCCCACAAGCATCTTAAGTAATTGGCAACGAGAAGTAGAACGTTTTGCGCCAGAATTAAAGCTTTTCGTCTATCACGGACAAAATCGAGAATTGGCAAGTGATTATGATGTAGCTCTAACATCCTATGGTCTTGCACGTCGTGATAAAAAAGAACTTAATAAAATTCGCTGGTTTTTGCTCGTGATTGATGAAGCACAAAATATAAAAAATCCTAATACCGAACAAACCAAGGCAATTAAAACTATTGAAACAAGACATAGAATAGCTATGAGTGGCACACCTGTTGAGAATAGGCTGCTTGAGTATTGGAGCATTTTTGACTTTATCAACAAATCATATCTAGGTACTTCTGCGCAGTTTAGAACACGCTTTGCAACACCGATTGAAAAAGCGAGAGACAAAGCTTGTCTAGAGAGGTTCATGAAAGTTACCCACCCCTTTATGCTATGTAGGGTAAAAAGTGATAAAAGCATTATTCAGGATCTACCAGATAAAATTGAAAATAATCGTTATTGTTCTTTGACTCCAGAGCAAACAGCACTTTACCAAGAAGTCGTTAATACAACTATGGAAAAGATAGAAAGAAGTGAAGGAATTGAACGTAAGGGATTAATCTTTAAACTTATCAATGCTTTAAAGCAAATTTGTAACCATCCATCACAGTACGGCAAGAAAAAGCATGCGAGTATTGAACAATCCGGTAAAATGCAGATGCTAGAAGAAGTATTGACTGTGATTAGTGATCTTGCAGAAAAATCATTAATATTTACTCAATATACTGAAATGGGTAAAATTATATCTAAGTTACTTGAAGAAAGATTTAAATCAAAAGTGCCATTTTTACATGGTGGACTTTCTCGAAAAGCACGTGATACAATGATTAATGATTTTCAAAACTTATTCCAAGCCAATATTCTTATAGTATCTTTAAAAGCTGGAGGAACAGGGCTTAATTTAACAGCGGCAAACCATGTAATACATTACGATTTATGGTGGAATCCGGCAGTGGAAGCACAAGCAACAGATCGAGCTTATCGTATTGGACAAGAGCGTAATGTTATGGTATACAGACTGCTTTCAACAGGTACATTTGAAGAGCGTATTGATGAGATGATTCAAAGCAAGAAGGAATTAGCAAACCTAACTATAAGTAGTGGCGAGAGTTGGATTACAGAATTTAACAACGATCAATTAAGAGATTTAGTTAATATAAAAAATGCACTATAATATAGCTGAGTTATTTAATGTAAAGAACCAGATAACTACCGCTCAATAGTTCAAAATATAGACAAAGATCAAAATGTACGTCTCCAATTTCATCATGTATAGCGGAGACAAAATTTTGTGTTTTATGTCTCATTGATAGGCAAAAAGCCTGTAATTACGTTTTAAAGCGATTGTTACCACTCCACTGTACCCCTTTAGCACCTGTAATGCCCTTTAAAATTTGAATAAAAGGCATCTTTAATAATTCTATTCGTGAATCAAAAAGTATAGCTCTTCTCATAATAATCCAAATAAGGTAAGATATGGATTTATGGTAGTGGGGTTTGTATGCCAGCAGCGTATAGTTATGACTTAAGGAAAAAAGCAATGGAAGCATTGGATGAGGGAGAAAGTAGAGCAACTGTTGCCAAGAGATTTAAAATTGGAAAAACGACTTTATATGAGTGGCAGAAAAGGCGCGAGGAAACAGGAGATTTTCAGTCAAAAAAGCCTGGAAGCGTAGGATATAACCATAAAATTACCGACTGGAATGTCTTCACCGAATTTGCAAAAAACCATGGTGGCAAAACTCAGTCAGAGATGGCTAAACTCTGGGGCAATATCAGTCGACAAACGATTCACCGCGCACTTAAAAATATTGGCTTTACAAGAAAAAAAGATCTACGGATATAAAGAAAGAAATGAAGAAAGGCGAGCTCAATTTGCAAAGGTTATAGCAACAAAATATCCTGAAAATCTTGTATATATTGACGAATCTGGGATAGACAATACAGAAGACTACCCATACGGATATTGCAGAAAAGGAGAGAGGTTTCATTCACTAAAATCAGGTAAAAAAACTCAGCGCGTCAGTATGATTGCAGCTCTAAATAAAAAGAAAATCATTGCTCCATTGACCTTTGAGGGATACTGCAACAAGGATGTTTTTGAGGCTTGGTTTGAGCAGTTTTTGACTCCAATTTTAAGGTCTGGCCAAACTGTAATTCTTGATAACGCTGCTTTCCATAAATCTAAAAAAATCGATGATCTTGCTAAAGGAGTAGGTGCTGAAATTCTTTATCTTCCTCCATATTCTCCAGACTTTAACGAAATTGAGCATCATTGGTTTGCTATAAAGAACAGAGCTAGAAAAAATATCCCTATTTTTCAGTCTTTCCGTCAAGCTGTTGATTCTGCTTTTTTATGATTTGTTCCGACTATTATGAGAAGAGCTATAATTGCCGTTTTCAGAAACTTTTCATTTTTACAGATGGCTTGAAAAGATTATCATTAAATCATTAATAGGTAGCATATCAGGCCAAACTCCTCCAAAGAAAAAAGTTTTTAATTTTTTCAGAAAAAGTCATAAGAAACCCGGTATATATATAGTAGAGGGTTTTCTATTCGCTTATAATTCCACCTTAAATTAAACTATGCCTGCGTATATGGGAAGGTTTAGCCAAAATTCCTTACATATTAGTAGTATGCAATATATCAACAAAATAAAAACTAAGAGGTTGACATAGTGAGTAAAATGTAGTAGAGTTATAGTAGAGCATTTTTTCTTAAAAGAAAGAAGATACTAAAACCTTAAATTTCACTTTTCACTATAAACCTAAACTGACTTCCTTTATTTCTTAATATAGCCTTGCCAAGAGAACCTCCTATTGGAGTTTTTACTTCATAAGAAGAGAGTAAGACCCCAATCAAAACAGCCTTACTCAAAAACCTTTCAAACGCTTAATCTTAAAAGGAGTTTCAATTTATGGTACAAGATTTTTTAACTGATGTCAAACAAAAAAATACTTTAAATGATGAATATTATGATTTTAACAATACTGTCTCACATTTAGAACCATTAGAGCAATTTGATGTAGAAGAAATTAAAAGACACTTATTATTAAACATAAGATCATGCCTTTCTTATTTATTCCCAAGGGGAACTTTTCATGGAGATGAATTCCGAATAGGTGATGTGCATGGTAACAAAGGACAAAGCCTCAGAGTAGCATTAACTGGTGGAAAAGCCGGACTCTGGCAGGATTTTGCAACTGGGCAGAAAGGTGATGTTCTTGATATTTGGGCAAGTGCACAGGGAAAAGATACAAAGAGAGACTTTTGTGAAGTGATGGCTTCTATAAGTGAATGGCTTGGATATGGCAAAAAATGCGCAAAGGCTTTCGAGAAATTTATTACCCACAGTTGGAATTATTATGATGAAAATGGCCAGATCATTGTAAAAGTTTATCGTTCTGATCCTCCTGGAAAGAAAAAAGTATACAAGCCTTTTGATGTAAAACGATCTAAGTTTGCTGCACCAGAAATAAGGCCACTCTACAACATTCCAGAAATCTTAAAATCTGATAAAGTTATTCTGGTTGAAGGAGAAAAATGTGCAGAAAGCTTGATAGAACAAGGGATTGCAGCTACAACAACAATGTCTGGAGCAAACGCAGATGTTGATAAAACAGACTGGTCACCCCTTAAAGGTAAAAATATTATTATTTGGCCAGATAATGATGAAGCAGGCAAACGATATGCTGAAAATGCTGCAAAAAAGCTGTTAGATCTTGGAGTTGCATCACTTGCTGTGCTTGAAATTCCTCAAGATAAGCCTGAGAAATGGGATGCCGCTGATTGTGTAAAGGATGGTATAAGCATTGAAGAATTTTTAGCTTCAACTCCTTTACTTACTATTGATACCCCATCTACTGACATTCCAAATACTTCAAATATGAAAAGTTTAGAAAGATCCACAAAACAGCCACTTAACATTTTAGATTGGAGTGCAGAGCGCTTTGTAGGTCCGGTACCAGAGCAAAAGTTTCTTGTTGAAGGTCTATTTCCTTTAGGTGTTACTTCAATAATAGCAGCAATGGGAGATACAGGCAAAGGTATGCTTCTTCTTGACCTAGCGCTTAAGGTTGCAAGTGATAAGGATCAGATGTGTGGCTTTGGTTCACTTGTTACTGAACATGGATCAGTAGTGATTTTTTCAGCAGAAGATGATGCAAGTGAGATACACCGCCGCTTAGAACGACTCGACCCTAAGTGTGAAAGGTTGAAACATAAAGATAAATTATTTATTGTACCACTGCCAAACGTCAGAGGATCACTTACAATACTCAGAAATGTTCGTGGTAAAATCGTCGAAGTTTCTCCTGAATTCGAATCCGTAATGAAACAGCTCGAGGAAATTAAAGATCTGAAATTGATAGTATTTGATCCACTTGCTTCATTTATCCATGCAGATATAAATGCTGATCCAGCTGTAGGGGATTATCTAATGTGCGTATTATCTGATTTAGCATGTAGTACTGGAGCTTCGATAATTACTGCTCATCACATGAGAAAGCCAAAAGGAGAAAAACCGATATTAACTGCTGAACAAGCACGCGATGCAATTAGAGGTACCTCTGCTCTTGTTAATGGTGTTAGATGCTCATACGCTTTTTGGCCAATAGAAAATACAGCTAGGCTAGAAATCTTTAAGGCAGTAGGAGAAACACCAAGACAGAATGCTTTGTTTCATGGGGCAGTTGTGAAAGCCAATGGTTTAGCTGATCGCACTGTAAGAACTTACCTAAGAAATCAGGAAACAGGGCTACTAGAAGATATAACAATACAACTAACAGTTAAAAATGCTAGTGAAAAAGACCTTAAAATATGTCTTACTGATGCAATTACACGATCTGCTGTTGCAGGACACCCATTTACTCACACAGGAAGCACAGGAGTATATAAGCAACGGCATAGACTACCTGAAGTTTTTCACAGCATGGGAAGGGATCGACTAGAGCGTATAGTTCAGGAACTTTTACAAGCAAAGCAGTTAGTTAAAGGAATGTCTACAGGTGCAAAAGAAGATAAATGGCTTGACGTTATAACAGGACCATTTGCTCGTGGTGTAGGGCAATTCACTCCTGGGGCTGAAGATCTTAGCTGTAGACAAAACTTATAAGTCTTTCTTTATGGGTGGCTCTTTAAATATTTTAGAGTTGCCCTATTTTCTCTATTCAATCTGTCATCTACTCAATCAAAAATACTAACTTCGGAGCCAAAAATCACAACCCTATTATAAGCTATGATTTCAATTAAGAAGGGGTAAGACATCAAATGGTTGAATTATATTCCTGATTCCTTGGTTACTAAATAAGTAATGAGAAACTAGGAAGCTAAAGATCGCTTGAATCCTAACCTTTTGCCCTCTATTCCTAAAAGTGTTCCTAGTTATTATGTGTCTGAAGTCAGCCAGTATAGCGGATTCTACGTTCCTAAAACCCTTATATATTATATATATATAATAGTAATAAATAATAATAGATAATATAAAATAATAGTAAAATGCAAATAAAGTACAATAACTTAAACAGCAAAAAGAAAGAAGTCCAGAAAGGCTGCCACAAAATATTATTAAGATATTTACATTTAATGAAAGATACAATTAGCGCGGTTTTAAAACGATTCTACAACTTCAGGGTCAATTATACCACCAAGACCTAAGTTACTCATGTAAGGTAGCTTAAAACTCGATTATGAGGCATTCTTAATGATTCCATTGGTGCAAATAAACTTATGCATAAGTTTAACGTCATTTTTATTCATTGTAAAGAAAAAATTTGTATGGGTCTTATTTAGAAAACTCACTTGATATTTTTCAGCTCATATACACCTCTTTCAAGCTATCTGGCAAAAGAAACGAAAGATAAATGCTCAGAAGAAACAATATAAAGCGATTCTATAATTTTTACCTCTTCCTGATTTCTTTACTTTTATGAGATTTAGCCCTAAGCTTTTACACTTTTTTGATCAAGACTTTTCTTTTCTTCTATCAATTTATCAAAATCTGACTTGTATGACTTGTCCTGTGTTTTTCTAAATATCTCATATTCTTTTGTAGCTAAGGTAATTGCTACTTCATGAGAGACTTTGCCATAACTCTGCAATATATCTTGCTCATTAAATTTTAAAAATGCATCAAGTTTCTCTTTCCAATCCTTCATATACATTATTTTACCTCTGGCAGCTTGAAACTCTGCATAATCTATATACATATTTACTATCCTGTTTAGCTGAGCAATTTCATTTTTATCTAAATAGTTTTTTGCTACTTGCGTGTCAGAAAGAAAGATTTTTCCCTTAGGTGCCTTACGCCAATTTGTTAAGCCCATATTAGGTTTACTTCCATCCACTCTGTTTGCAATAATTTCTGCTGCTGTATTTCCAGTAATAGCAAAATGCAATTTATTCTGCACTACAGCAAAGAAATTTTTCGTTTCGGTTGAACAGCTTGCATAGTCTACTGAAGTTGCATAAATGTCTGTGATTTTCTGATAAGCCACACGCTCACTTGCACGAATTTCTCTAATTTCTTCAAGTAACTCATCAAAAAATCGAGTGTCAAATTTAGAGCCATTTTTAAATCTATTGCTATCAATCACAAAACCTTTGAAAATATACTTCTTTAGTTTATCAGTTGCCCATGTACGAAAAGCAGCACCACGCTCTGAATTAACACGATAACCAACTGATATCACAGCCTCTAAATTGTAGAAAATTACATCACGTTTTACCTCTCTTTCTCCCTCTTTTTGAACTATCGAGGATTCCTCGGTAGTTGAATTTTTGTCTAGTTCTTTACATAGATAAATGTTCTTTAAGTGCAATGAAATATTATCAATTGAACAGTCAAATAACTCTGCCATATGTTTCTGAGTAAGCCATAGATTTTCATTTTCAAATCTAACTTCAATACATACCTTTCCGTCGTCTGTTTCGTAGAACAAAATTTCATTATAATCTAGTGATTTGTTGTTCATATACTTCCTTAGCCATGTACTGCATATATAGCACCTTCTGCTTTAAGTGACAAATTTTTAGACGCAGAGCCAGTCAATTGATACATAGAAGAAAGTTGTATACAATATCTCTGTTCGTTTCCCTCTTACTACAACCTATAATAAAAATATAAAGTGATTCGATAAAGATGGTCCATAATTGCGTTTTAAAAGGGGTCATAGAGAGCTACCAAAAAGCATTTAAGAAGTAAACTTTAAGCCGATCTGGGTTTTATAGTTTCCGTGATTTCCGGCAAAATTTCAAAATAAGGCAACAAAAATACAATACACCTAAACTATTGAAATTCTGTATTTTTATCCATTCAATATCTATAAGACGTTATTTTTCCACTTCCAAAAGACTTAATGAATCAGATCGCCCTAAAATCCGCTACAGTAGCTAGCTTTCCATTTTCCGAAAATCTTATATATTATTATAATATGTAAATAATACTATACATATATATATTAATAATATAGGAAATAATAATAAACAATATGAAAATATATAATGAATTAGTAAGGTCAACTAGAATTAAAGTAATGCCAAGGGAGTGAAAAAAAGAAGTTAAAGGACCCGGAAATGCCACAAGAAAAAGTCTTAAAATATTCATAAATACAACAAATAACCTTTAATGCGGTTTTAAAACGATTCTACGACTTCAGGGTAGAATTATACCACCAAGACCTAAGTTACTCATGTAGGGTAGCTTAAAACTCGATTACGAGGCATTTCTAAATTATTTTTTACTTTAAACTTTTACTTGTTATAAAAAAAACCTCGCTTTAGTTTATCACATTTTTTATTCATTGTAAAATATTTTTTCAAAAAAGTGAACAGTTTTCATAATTTCGGTATAGCAAAGTATGTCAGTAAAACAGCTTTTGTTTAAAACCCCTGAGCAATTAATTGCAAAACTCTCAGTAATGAAATCAGCAAATTGTAGAGGTAGCTCAAGGAAAAAAGTTACTGCCATAGAAGAAGAAACAGAAGCTCGTAAAACTTGATTGCCGCTTAAAATGGAGATAAAGATCAAAATTTACGTCTCCAATTTTATCATACATAACGGAGACAAAATTTCCACTATTTATTAGTAATAAAAAGCAACTTAGTTTATATTTGGTTTTTAGAATAAACTTATTTTCAATATGATTGACACTTTAACTTTAAAAGAAGGAGATATTGAGACTACTGCATTTGATAATAACAATGTAACTAGAGTATTACACAATGGAGAGTGGTGGTATGTAATAACAGAGGTAATAGCTTCTTTCACAGGTAGTAAGAACCCATCTGATTACCTAAAAAAGATGAAAAGCAGAGATATAGGGCTTTCTGAAGGATGGGGACAATTTGTCACCCCCCTTGAAATTAAAACAAAAGGTGGTAAACAGAATGCTAATTGTACAAATGTTGAGGGGTTATTGCGTATCTTACAGTCTGTTCCTTCCAAAAAGGTTGAGCAGTTTAAACGTTGGCTTGCAAAAGTCGGGTATGAAAGATTACAAGAATATGAAAATCCAGAGCTGGCATTTAAACGAGCCTATGCTGATTATGTTGCAAAAGGATACTCTAAAGAGTGGATACAGAGGAGAATGCAATCCATATCTGTAAGAAATCAACTCACAAAAGAATGGGATAACAGAAAAATATCCGACCATAATAATAAGCATCTTGAAGGCAAGGAATATGCAATATTGACAGATGTGATCTCTCAGGCAACTTTTGGTATCAGGACTAAAGAACATAAAGATCTCAAGGGTCTAAAGAAGCAACCATTAAGGGACCATATGACACCAATTGAGCTAATTTTCAACATGCTTGGCGAACAAGCAACTATTGATGAAGTAAAAATCAAAGATGCACAGGGTTATTATGAGAATTTAGAGGCGGCAAAAGATGGTGGTAAAAATGCTAGTGTAGCAAGAGAGGCATTTGAGAAAGCGCGAGGTGTAAAAGTTGTTTCTTCGGATAATTTTCTCAAGAAGATTAAAGATTGAGGTTTTCACTGTGAGAAGAAAGGAATCAAAACATTCTCTGCTAATTTTAGCCGATTCTACTGCAACACTGTTCTTTAAAGCGTTTTAGAGGATTGTTATAGCGTTATTAGTGATTTGGATAGGGGGGGAATAGCATCTTTATCAAAAACCCATGTAACCTCTTTAAAATCCCAGTAAACAGTTATTGTTACCTAAGGAGAGAAAGTCGCCTTTCCCCCCTCGGCTTCAAAACCGGACTTAACAGTTTCCCGTTATCCGGCTTCTCTGTAATTCAGTGCTTGTCACGCAGACTTCCGTGTAATTGGTCATGACAATGCTTATGTAACAAGGATAAGTTTTTGATGTTATTATTGAGTCTATTGCGGTCCTGATGATGCACATGTGCTAAGTCATCAAATCTAAACCAAAGATGACAATAATTACATTTACCTTGTTGTATCTTCAATAGTTTTATTACTTGTGGCGATTTTCCTGGAATTGTGCTCAAACGACTTCCCCAGTATGGCCAGTCTCCATCATAAGGAGATTTGGTTCCTCTCACTTTGATATGCCATCTACTGGCATATTCTCCATGTTTTGTAATACGTATTCCGTTACCTGTCATAAATCTCCAATTTTCGTTACCATACCTTTTAAAGTATTTTCTCTTAATCCAGCATCCTCCTTTGTTTGGGTGTCTATATTTTGCCCACCTCCAAAGTTGGGTGTGCATAATCATATCCATTGAGTTAAAGATTTTGCTTGAGACTGCCGAAGTGTAGTACTGACACCATCCTCTAACAATTGGATTGAGGTTATTTATTACAGCTTCTTGCGATTCGCCTCGCATTTCCCTTAACTCATGTTTAATAACCAGCGTATGCTGTTTAACAGAACTACGACTTGGTTTAATCAATAACTTGTAACCTTTCTTACTTTTCACTGGATATTGTCGTATTGTGAAACCAAGAAAATCGAAGCCTGGTTTCTGTCCATTGGAAAACTTGAGAGTGTGAGAGATCTTTGTTTTTGAAGGTTTTAGCTCTAACCCGATAGTTTTTAACCAACTTTCGACTAGCTCCTTAGCCTTCAGAATAATCTCTTCACTCTCATGTATGATAACAAGGAGAGTAGACCGGCGGAACTTCCCCACCAGTCTCTCGCAGAACTGCACGGAAACCTCTCGGCTTATACAGCTCCCATTATTTAGCCTTTTGATCCTAACCCAAGTGTCCAATGATAGAAAATACTTGGAGACCTCTTTCTCACTTTTCCTAGAAATTGCTTTGCTAGTCTTCCGTGATCACGAAGTTTCTTATATTTTGTCCTGACCCATCTTATGAGGTATCTCTCTATATTTCTGAGAGATGGATACATCTCTGATTTATAAAACCTGCCATAGTACTGAAACCAGCCTCTGACTATTGGATCTATTTTCTTCGATATTTCCTCTAGTGTGGTCCATGTAATCCGATGTATTCTCCATGACTTTATGGTTTTCTTGATCTTCTTCTTGGCTTTGTTACTAATTGCAGGTAGAAATGAGATGAAATAATTCCTCATCTTATTCTTTGCTACTCTAGGTCTAAAAGTATAACCTAGAAAATCAAAGCTTTGTTTAGGAAATTGTTCTTTTCTATCATCATCCTTACTGTACACAATCTGTGTCTTTTCAGGATGTAACTTCAATTTACACTTAGCCAATCTTTCTTCAATCATTACTTTCATAAATCCTGCCTGTCTTTTAGTTCTGCAGTGCACTATCGCATCATCTACATATCTTTCAAATGGTACTGTTGGATAATTTTGTTTCATCCACATATCAAACGCATGGTGCATAAATATGCTTGAAATGATTGGGCTTATTGAACCTCCTTGCGGAACTCCTTTATCCCTTGTTACCCTACTGCCATCTGCTTGCTGAATGGGGGCTTTCATCCACCTCTCAACATACAGTATGACCCATTTGCAGTCTGTGTGTTTCTTGATAGCCTGCAGTGCTAAATCGTGGTCCAGATTGTCGAAAAATCCAGATATATCAAGATCTACCGTCCAATCATTTTTCCAACATCTCTTCCGTGCTGTGTATACCGCATCCAGCGCAGACTTATTTGGTCTATAACCATATGAATCTTCGTGAAATTTCGGTTCTACTAACGGCTCAAGATACATTGTAGCTGCTGTTTGCGCTATCCTGTCGAATACTGAAGGCACACATAAAATTCTTTGCCCTCCTGTATCTTTTGGTATCGCAACAGCTTTTACCGGCTCTGGAAAATAACTTCCGGATGACATCCGATTCCATAATTTGTATAGATTATCCTTTAGATTTTCTTCAAACTTTGTTATCGAGACCTCATCTACACCTGCTGCACCTTTATTTTTCGATACTTGTTTATAAGCTCTCCAAATAAGTTGCTTTGGTATATCAAAAGACTTTGTTTCATTCATTAACTCCTCCCTTTCGGTTGATAAATAATTAAAACTAAATAACTTAGCCCCTTCACTCCATTTCCATTACAGAAACTTCTTCGCTACTACGAGCTAATCCGCCCCTGTTTTTCGCATCGGTACTCTCATCCTCAGAGATCAGCTCTTTGGACTTCTCCCTTTTCATCGAAACGACAGGTTCCCGTAGTTCCATGCAATAGCCTAAAATAGATTCACGCCACTTTTATGCCGGACGCCACCTACCCAGTAAACAAGCTCCCTGTAGATTCATCCCAGGTTAACGACTACCCCCTGGTTTTGACGTCGTCTCTACGCTTTCGACACTTCATCAGTGGTTCACTTGCGTTCGTCTCTCTATTTCATACATGACACATAATTGTGCCTTTTCCATAACGCTCACTACCTTAGCTCTTTACCAAAGCAGCTTATGGCTGTTTGAAGCCTGCTCTTGCAAACCGGCTCCGAGGGGCCCTCCCTCATCTACTGCACAGCTTCAACACTTTCCGTGTTTCTACGGCGCACAATCATCAGCATAAAAAATAACCCTGAGTGATTGTTGTATCCAACTTCGTGACATTGTACCATATTTTTTCCTTCTATACTGTAGGAGCTCGCTTTTTAGATTTTCTTTAATATATTGTTCCAGACCGTGTAATACTATACAAGCCAACAGAGGAGAAATAGTTCCTCCTTGAATTGTACCACTTTCGGTTGGTTGGAAAGTTCCATTTTCCATCACACCTGCTCTTAACCACTTTTTTATAATTCTCTTAAGGGTTGGAGTGGTATTAAGTTTTTCCAACAGTGCGTGATGTTCTATATTATCGAAACATCCAGAGATATCTGCATCTAAAATAAATGCGGATTTCTTATAAAGCGCATAAAATATGGCTTTCATAGCATCATGACAAGATCTACCAGGCCTAAAACCATAAATGTTAGGCTCGAATTTTGCCTCCCACTCGGGCTCTAGCGCCATTTTAACAAGTGTTTGTTTTGCTCGACACGATATAGTGGGAATACCAAGGGGACGACGTTCCAATGGCTTACCAGGTTTTGGAATCCAGACTCGCCTTGATGGTTTTGCTTTTTCCTTTAAATCCATAGAATATGCTAATTGCATTCTTTCTACTTGACTGAGACTAGCTTTCCCATCAATACCTGCAGTCTTTTTCCCTCTATTATCCTGTGTAACTCTCCTAACTGCGAGCGTTCTTGCACTTGTTGATTTTAGTAATAATCTCTGAAGTTTATGCATCTTCCTGATATCATTACATTTAGAAGCTTGGTAAATTCGTTTTTGTAGCTTAAACGAAGATTTTTCCAGCTTGCGCCAAAGAATTTCGTTCCATTTATACCTAACTTTTTGTTGGCTCATAACATATTCACTACTACTCATAACTTTACCTTCCAAACTACAGTGTCCACGTCTGCATATCCTAAGAATTACCTTAGGCATTGGCTTCTTGGACAATCCCTCCGACATAAATGCATACGGATGACTACCTACTTATATTCGAGTGAATATAAGAGCATTCATGTGGTTACTCCGTTCCACGGTTTTGTTTCACGTTAGACTTAGATTCCTACTATTTGCCGGAAGCTGAGAACATCTATAATTAAGATTCGGAAGTCTTAATTCCTCATTTGCTTCATACCTTTTGGTTTATGCGTATTCAACCTCCTTTCGCATATCTTTCCTGACGACAATTCTGACATAGGTTTCTCTCGTAATCATATCTAACTCTGTTTGCGGGGATTTGCCATAAGGTTTAGCATTACCCGCTTTTGTCTCATGCTTGCATCCCAGAGGTTGCCACTCTCTGAAATGTGAAACATACATTATCCCTGATGTCTAGGGAAGATGGAATTTAACCATCACAAAAACCGCAACATCGGATCGCACTCCAAAATGGAAACAACTCAGGTGTCTAGAAGTTCCGTTTAGCGGGTTCTTAAAGCTCTTTAATTTCTGAGCTACATTCAAATTATTTTAACTTTTTTTCAGAAAATCCCGGAAAAAGTAGTGAGAAATCCGGTATATATATTATAGAAGGGCATTGAGTGTAGATGTGCTTCAAACACAAAAGCCGGCAAACGAACAGAGTAGAAAAGATTGAAGAAAGCAAAAGAAACGAGATAGGTTTTTGGTGAGTTACGTAATTGAGAATTTATATTTTTTTAAATAAGACAAAAACTGTATTTTAAAGCTAGATGTGACTTTAGGGTAAAATATACTACTTTTACTTCTCGTCAACACAGTTAACGAACTACCACAGTAAAAGGGTTGATACGGTAACCATAATCTCTACGCGATGATCCAGGCCAACCAACAGTTTCAATTACATCATTACGTTCAATGTTCAGCCCTAACTTTTTGGCTAATGTAGTTTTTATTGTTCTTTGAATTGTGTTTATTGGTTTTCTAATGTAATGTTCTGGATCTGCTTCTGGATCGAGATTTAGGCACTTTTCTATTTCAGTTATGCTAAGCAACATGTGTTTTTCAGGAGGTAATTCTTTTTTACAATCATTCAAAAATTGTTCAAATAATACGCGCAAAACTTTCATACATGCTACAGCTTTCTTATTTAGAATCTCTATATTGTTTACGTAAAGTGAGCCCTCTATCAATTGCAACTTTAGCAATTCCTTCTCTTTAGGAGGTTCAATTAGATTAAGTGCAGTATGTAAGATTTGCATTGAAGTATTTGGTATGAACTCTAGTACTCCTCTTTGTGCTGCTTCTTGGAATACTTCAATTAAAGTCTTATGCTGAAAGAAAAGGTCAACCATTTTTACTATGGGCAAATCAAGAGGTATGTTTGATGGATTTTTTCTCAGTATTATTAATACAGTTGGATTAGCTTTAAGCTTATCTATCGTTAAGAATGTTGGATTGGTGCAAAAATCAAGTATGATTAAACTTACAATCTTACCTTGTCCACCAACATGATAAACTCCACTTTCCACTTTTTGCCACATAAAATTTGTATCACTTAGCTGACCTTCAAACCAATTCATAAATTTCTCTGGGTTTAAATATGCAGATAAGCGGTGAAATCTTTGCTTCTTGTAGGTATTAGGTAAAATATCACGGTTGCAATTTTCACAAATTATATTATCGCATGCTTCGTTAAAGTCCTCATCAATGAAAATCTCATTGTTACAGTATGGATCAACTATATTTGGCCAATCTAATTTATCTTGTCTACGAGAGCAGATAATGTAAGACCTCTCTTGCATCTGAATTAATTTAAGATCTGACAAATACCTTGCTGCTTTGATGTAATTTTGATTTGGATTAACCCAAGAGCTGCCAGAATTAAGAAGATCAGAGATTTGCTCTTGGCAAGATTGTAAGACCATAAAATTGTTTTATGTATGCTTTAAAATCCTCTCTTTCCCTTTTATTCAGAGGATGTTCGGAGTAGTAAATTGCTATATACTCATCACTTCGCTTGAAAAATAAGCCTATCTTTTTGCCTTGAAATATTACTTTAATCGACTCTATCAATGGCACTATGTCTCCTACAAATGGCTTTAAAACATGCAATTCCGGTGCAATAGGATCATATGGAGCAACCGTCAAAGTGATATTAGTATAGCTGTAATTGAAACGATTTGACTGAAACTTTAACTCAAAAACACGAATATTTGAATCAGATTCATTAATACAAGTTTCTATAAATTTATGCACCTGTTCCGCGAAGTTTTTATCCTGCACATCTACAAAAATACATTCGCAGCTAAAGTAACAACTTGCAATGCTATTTGCTATTTCTATAGCTTGATCAATATTTCTAGCACCAAGATCTACCTGAGTGCCATTTAGTAGAAAATCCAAAATCATCCACTCTGCCTTATGGACATGGATAACTTTATTTGAATTTAACAACAAATCTATATCGCTAGCTTTGCGTATTAACACATATAAACGATTCTGATGATAGAAGAAACCTTGTAGTTGATTCTCGAAACTGTCATTTCTCTTAATGTTATCGTCTTTCAGTATTTGTTGTATGATTTCCTCTGAGATAAAGTCCTTAAATGGAGTACTTGGTCGTCTTGGTATTTTTTGTAAGGCAAAAGACATGAAACTCTTTCTTTGTATTTTTTCAAAGTGATAGACAGACTTTAAAAGATTGTAATCTGCATGAAACAGTAGAAACAGCAAAGACTTCTTATCATATTTATTATTATTTTTTACAAGGTAGGATTTCATGAGTTCCGTAGTTAATGCAGATCTTGCGATTTCGCTGACAGTAGCTTCAAGCTTTGCACGTTCAAAACAACTAATCAGATAATAAATAACCAGAGAGTCTAAATGTTTAGCAATCACTTTACGTTTATATTGTATGGATGTGTTATCATAGTTTTCATCATCAAAAAGTTGACCATTTAGCTTGTCCTTAAAGGAGTGTTGAAAAATGACACTTAACTGCCTACCAGAAAGTGAATTCATCCAGGAATGACGCACTTCTGTATTATGAAAACGATCAAGCAAATAGTTGACAGGCACTTCTAAATCATCTTCCCAAAATTTAAGATTTGGATAAATGTGCATAAGAAACCAACTACACCGCAGTAGCATAGTAGGCCATTTACATCGTTAAGATAGAAGTATGAAAGTCTTGACCAATAATTATGCAATGGCTGTTTACTGATTTTTAACCAAGTTTTTTCTAAAAAGTTTGCTTAAGAAGAAGATTTTTTGGACAAAAATTTTTCAAATCCTGAATATATATTATATAGGGATTTTACATTCTAGCAAAACAAATTCTGAATATAAATGTCAATCCTAACACTCGATCTCGGCAAACAAACCGGCTGGGCTATTTTCACCGATGGAGTAATTCAAAGTGGTAGTGAAAACTTTCATGGTAGCCGTTTCAGCGGAGGTGGCATGCACTTCTTAAATTTTCGTAGCTGGCTAAATGAAATGAAGGAAAAGTTCTCAAACATTGAAGCAGTGTATTTTGAAGAAGTGAGAAGACACTTAGGAACTGATGCAGCGCATTGCTACGGTGGTTTTCTTGCCGTTCTTTCTGCTTGGTGTGAAGAACATCACGTACCATACAAAGGTGTTCCTGTAAAGACTATAAAGCGCTTTATAGCAGGCAAAGGTAATGCAAGTAAGAGTGAAGTTATTGAAGCGATACGTGAAAAAAGTTTTTCACCTAGAGATGATAATCAAGCAGATGCTTTAGCTTTGATGTTCTATGTTATGGACTTTGGTAAAGATATTAATAAGCTGAGAAATCCATAAAAAGTGGGTCCTTTCAGCCAGGCTGGCGGATTTGGTGGTGCTGACCCCAGGCCTTCTTTAGCGTCAGAGATATTTTGAATATTAACTTTTTAATTATTAAGATATGAATTTAGCAATCCACTACTATCCTGTTGAAAACCTCGTCGAATATGAGCGTAATCCACGTAAAAATGATGACGTAGTAAACAGAATGTGTGCTTCAATCAGGGAATTTGGCTTTCGTATTCCAATAGTTGCAAAAAGCGATGGAACTGTGGTTGATGGTCATTTAAGACTTAAAGCAGCAAGAAAACTTGGTATGGAGAGTATTCCCGTAGTCTTAAGTGATAATCTAAATGAACCACAAACCAAAGCTTTTCGGTTACTGGCAAATCAATCAGCTAATTGGGCAAAGTGGGATGATGATCTTTTAAAGGTGGAAATTCAAGAGCTAGAAGATTTACAGTTTGATCTTAAAATGACAGGATTTGAATTAGAAAAAGTTCAGCGCTTTCTTGATAATCTTGATGGAAGGGAAGAACAAGGGGAAAAATTTTCTGATTTAGCTGGTGATGACAAAAAAGTGGAAATAACAAAACCAGGTGATCTATGGATTTTAGGTGGTCATCGAATCTACTGTGGTGATAGCTGCGAAGTTGAATCATTTAAAGCGGTATTAGACGATAAAATGGCAGATATTACCGTGTGTGACCCTCCGTATAACGTTGACTATGTTGCGACGCGAAGGCGTCAGAAGTAGCTGTTTCTCAGGATTTTCTAGGTTTTCTTAGAAAGATCAAGAAGAAACCGTCCGTGTTGCCGGATGAATCTAGGGGCATGAATTAAGTAGCTGCCCTGACAATGTAACAAAGCATTATGCGGGATACAAATTGCAAAAGGCGTATTCTCCCTCAAACCATACAGAGGGTAAGTGCTAGATAGTGAATAAGGTGAAGGTAACTGAACCTGTGATAAAGACCGTAAACGTTGACAAGCGAAAGCGGTTGATACGCTTGGGCCAAAAGGCATTGGAAGCAGGAGGAACATCTCGTAGTTGTGTTCCCGTAACCTATAAGCTTCTCGGTCGACAGCAGGCACCTAAGTTCACAAGCTACTTTTGGGGAAGCGTGGAAACCCTGTACTTGCTCCCTACCATAGTGGGGACAGCAAACTGTAAGGAATGCTTATGGCAGTGCAGGTTTGGGATGTCGGAAAAAGCAAAGGTCTCACTGTAATGGTGGGAATACCAGTTGAAACATTACTGGACATAAAAGTGTGCCCACGTCCGATAGGTCTTTCTTTGTAAGAGATTTTGGAGAACTTTTTATATATGAGGAAAAGCAAATGACAACACTGACATATTCAGCGATTGGTGCATCCTCTACACCTACAATTACATGGGAATCTATTAATTGGACTAAAGTGATAATAGGTGTCAAAAAGCTCCAGATGCGTATTGCAAAGGCTGTTCGAGAAAGAAGGTACGGCAAAGTGAAAGCTTTGCAATGGATATTGACACATTCGTTTACTGCAAAACTTTTGGCTGTTAAACGAGTCACTCAAAATCAAGGAAAAAACACCCCTGGGGTTGATGGCTTAGTTTGGCGCACACCGCAACAAAAGATCAAAGCTGTTCAATCGTTAAAGCGTCGAGGATATTGCGTCCAACCGCTCCGACGAGTATGGATTCCAAAAAGAGCAGGAAAAAAACGTCCTTTGGGAATACCAACTATGAAGGATCGGGCAATGCAGGCTCTTTATCTGCAAGCACTTGAACCAGTTTCAGAATCAATTTTAGATCGTCATGCCTATGGTTTTCGGCATAAAAGATCAGCTGCTGATGCTATTGACCAATGTTTTAAAACGTTGTGCCAAAAAGTATCGGCACCATGGATCCTAGAAGCAGATATCAAATCTTGTTATGACTCCATTAGTCATGCATGGCTTTTAGAACACTGCCCTATGGATAAGAAAATTCTGAAAAAATGGCTGACAGCAGGATACATGGATAAGAACACTTTTTATATCACTAAAGAAGGTACTCCTCAAGGAGGGATCATCTCTCCTACACTGATGAATATTACCCTTAGAGGCTTAGAAAAGACAGCCCAAAAATCTGCCTTTTGGCGCGATAAGGTTAATACTACCGCCTACGCAGATGACTGTGCGCCGTAGAAACACGGAAAGTGTTGAAGCTGTGCAGTAGATGAGGGAGGGCCCCTCGGAGCCGGTTTGCAAGAGCAGGCTTCAAACAGCCATAAGCTGCTTTGGTAAAGAGCTAAGGTAGTGAGCGTTATGGAAAAGGCACAATTATGTGTCATGTATGAAATAGAGAGACGAACGCAAGTGAACCACTGATGAAGTGTCGAAAGCGTAGAGACGACGTCAAAACCAGGGGGTAGTCGTTAACCTGGGATGAATCTACAGGGAGCTTGTTTACTGGGTAGGTGGCGTCCGGCATAAAAGTGGCGTGAATCTATTTTAGGCTATTGCATGGAACTACGGGAACCTGTCGTTTCGATGAAAAGGGAGAAGTCCAAAGAGCTGATCTCTGAGGATGAGAGTACCGATGCGAAAAACAGGGGCGGATTAGCTCGTAGTAGCGAAGAAGTTTCTGTAATGGAAATGGAGTGAAGGGGCTAAGTTATTTAGTTTTAATTATTTATCAACCGAAAGGGAGGAGTTAATGAATGAAACAAAGTCTTTTGATATACCAAAGCAACTTATTTGGAGAGCTTATAAACAAGTATCGAAAAATAAAGGTGCAGCAGGTGTAGATGAGGTCTCGATAACAAAGTTTGAAGAAAATCTAAAGGATAATCTATACAAATTATGGAATCGGATGTCATCCGGAAGTTATTTTCCAGAGCCGGTAAAAGCTGTTGCGATACCAAAAGATACAGGAGGGCAAAGAATTTTATGTGTGCCTTCAGTATTCGACAGGATAGCGCAAACAGCAGCTACAATGTATCTTGAGCCGTTAGTAGAACCGAAATTTCACGAAGATTCATATGGTTATAGACCAAATAAGTCTGCGCTGGATGCGGTATACACAGCACGGAAGAGATGTTGGAAAAATGATTGGACGGTAGATCTTGATATATCTGGATTTTTCGACAATCTGGACCACGATTTAGCACTGCAGGCTATCAAGAAACACACAGACTGCAAATGGGTCATACTGTATGTTGAGAGGTGGATGAAAGCCCCCATTCAGCAAGCAGATGGCAGTAGGGTAACAAGGGATAAAGGAGTTCCGCAAGGAGGTTCAATAAGCCCAATCATTTCAAGCATATTTATGCACCATGCGTTTGATATGTGGATGAAACAAAATTATCCAACAGTACCATTTGAAAGATATGTAGATGATGCGATAGTGCACTGCAGAACTAAAAGACAGGCAGGATTTATGAAAGTAATGATTGAAGAAAGATTGGCTAAGTGTAAATTGAAGTTACATCCTGAAAAGACACAGATTGTGTACAGTAAGGATGATGATAGAAAAGAACAATTTCCTAAACAAAGCTTTGATTTTCTAGGTTATACTTTTAGACCTAGAGTAGCAAAGAATAAGATGAGGAATTATTTCATCTCATTTCTACCTGCAATTAGTAACAAAGCCAAGAAGAAGATCAAGAAAACCATAAAGTCATGGAGAATACATCGGATTACATGGACCACACTAGAGGAAATATCGAAGAAAATAGATCCAATAGTCAGAGGCTGGTTTCAGTACTATGGCAGGTTTTATAAATCAGAGATGTATCCATCTCTCAGAAATATAGAGAGATACCTCATAAGATGGGTCAGGACAAAATATAAGAAACTTCGTGATCACGGAAGACTAGCAAAGCAATTTCTAGGAAAAGTGAGAAAGAGGTCTCCAAGTATTTTCTATCATTGGACACTTGGGTTAGGATCAAAAGGCTAAATAATGGGAGCTGTATAAGCCGAGAGGTTTCCGTGCAGTTCTGCGAGAGACTGGTGGGGAAGTTCCGCCGGTCTACTCTCCTTATTATTACAGGAAGATCGAAAGAAGTCCTTGAAAACAAAGTAAAACCAGCAGTGTGTGCCTTTTTGAAGGAGCGTGGATTGGAATTCTCAGTAGAAAAAACTAAGATTACTTCCATTGATGAAGGATTTGATTTTCTAGGATTTACGATTCGAAAGTATCGAGGAAAGCTCTTGATCATGCCTTCTAAAGCAAGTATCAAAGAGTTCCTAAAAATGATCCTGGAAACCATGAGACTTCACAGCACAATAACAACGGAACAACTTATCTACACCTTGAATCCTAAGATCAGAGGATGGACAAATTATTACCGTCATGTTGTGTCAAAGAAAGTGTTCAACTATGTCGATCATAAGATCTTTGGTGCGCTTTTGAGATGGATTAAAAGAAGGCATCCAAATAAAAATTTTCAATGGAGAAAGCAGAGATACTTTTGCACCATTGGCAATAATAACTGGACCTTCTTTGCTAAGTCTTCAAAAGATAAAGGACAAGGTAGCATGGTAACTTTAATGCAAGCTGCCTCAATTCCGATTGTGAGACATGTCAAAATAAGAGCAGATGCTAATCCCTATGATCCAAAGTTTAATTCATACTTTTTCAAGCGAAATCTTGAAAGAAAGAAATACCAACATTGTATTAAGGAGAAGTAATTATGACGAAACTTGAGAACCAGTCTTCTATCGATAACAGCCGGGCAAATAAATCTGCCTTTGAAAGGCTTGAGCCGTATGACGGGAAACTGTCAAGTACGGTTCTTAGGGGGAAAAGGAGCGGCAACGCTTCTCTTTCTACCCGGCGTAGCAGTCAAGAAAGAGAAGATAAAAAAATATTAAACGATAATCAAGGTGAAAAGTATGAACTTTTTCTCTATGATATTTGCACTCATATTTTAGCATACACCAAAGGAGCAATTTACATCTGCATATCATCATCAGAGTTTTCAACGTTGCAAAAAGCATTTGAGGAGGCAGGAGGAAAATGGTCAACATTTATCATTTGGGCAAAGAATCATTTTACACTAGGCAGATCTGATTATCAAAGACAATACGAAGCAATGCTTTATGGATGGAAAAGCGGCAATAAACGTGAGTGGCATGGTGGTAGAAATCAAAGTGATCTGTGGTTTTATGATAAGCCAACACATAACTCACTGCACCCAACAATGAAGCCAGTAGAGCTAATGGAAAAAGCAATAGTAAACAGCAGCAGACCAGGAGACATAGTACTTGATCCATTTAGTGGTTCTGGCAGCACACTGATTGCATGTGAGAGAACAGGAAGAATCTGCAGAACAATAGAGCTAGATTCAAAGTTTGTAGATGTAACGATAAAACGTTGGCAAGTATACACGGGAAGAGATGCCATTTTAGCCGGTACTGGTAAAACCTTTTCAGAGATTCAAGAAGAAAATTCGTAGAAACAAGAGAGAGGAAAAAAAAGTGGAAAAAATAACACAAACAGAATGGGCAAGAGAGATAGGAGTATCAAAGCAATACGTCTGTTACTTAGTAAAGAAAGGAATAGTTGAGCTGGAGGATGGACTCATTAACCGAGAGCAAGCAAATAGGGCTATAGAAACAATCAGAGATCCAAGTCAGCCGCTGAGAAGAAAAAACTATTCAGAAAACGGAGAAAAACTTTCCACGATGTTACTAAAAACGCGAATAAAAAATGAAATGGAACGTGGTAAACTGCTTGAGGCGAAAGCTAAGGCTGAAATAGGAGAGCTTGTAGCAGTAGAGGAAGTAAAGCGCGATGCATTTAATGTAGCAAGAGTTGTCCGTAATAATTTGCTTAATATTCCAAATAGAGTTTCAGCACTACTTGCATCACTGAGTGACACTGAAAAGATTCATCAGACGCTAACTGAAGAGATTACAAACTCGCTTGAAGAATTATCTAACACTAAATTTCAAATATAAAAAGATTTTAAATATAAAATGGCTGATAACTTAAGTTTAGAGTTAATAAAGTGTCTCATTAATCAACCTGGATTAGATGTTAATGTCAGAGGGTTAAACGGAAAAACTCCACTGCATTGCGCTATAGAGTTTGATGAATTAAGCATGGTGGATTTGTTACTCACGAAGAAGAATATTAATCCTTTTGTGGAAGATAATGAAGGTAAAACATCTCTTGATTACGCCAAAGAAGGGAAAAAAGCAGAAATATTGCAAGCGTTAATTAGTAACAAATACGGATCAGAACAAGATAGTTTACTTCATTTAGCTGCAATGATAGGTGAAATTAATGCAGTTAGATATTTGATCAGAAAAGGTATTGACGTTAATGTACGAAATGCTCTGCATCATACTCCATTACATCTAGCAGCAGGCATAGGACATGAAAATGTTGTCAAAATTTTAGTGGAAGAAGGAAGCGCTGAAATAGATGTCTTTGATGCACGAAATCAGACACCAATGCACTATGCAGTTAATAACAAGAAGTTGGAGATAGTAAAGTTACTGCTGAAGCTAGGTGCAGATGTAAATAGCGCACGTATAGGGCAAAACTCAATGAAATTGTCACCTGTTCATATAGCTGTAAGTAATGCTAATTATGATGAAAGAGATTTGTGTCTTGATATCCTCAAATGCTTAATAAAGGAGCCTAATGCTCAAGTCAATTTGCAAGACTACGAAAATAAAACACCACTACATTACGCTGAAAGACTTAAAACAATAGAAGTTTTACTAACGCGAGAAGATATAGACCCTCTGGTAAAAGACGATAGCGGCAAGACACCATTTGATTACGCTAAACCTGAGATAAAGAAGGCTTTGGTGAGTAATAAATACGGTTCTGAAAAGAATAGTCTACTCCATTTAGCTGCACAAAGAGGAGAAATTGAGATTGTAGATGCAATTTTAAAAGAAGAAATCAATATTGATATTGTAAATAATAAAGGTCTATCACCAATTTATCTTGCTGCAGAAAAAAGGCATTTACATGTAGTAAAGTTATTGCTGAAAAAAGGAGCAAACTATACACCTGTTTTGCACTTAGCAATCAAGTCAAATAATTTAGAATTGCTAAAAACTTTATTTAAAGAAAAGAGCATCAAATTACCAGACGAGATAGGCAAGTCTGTACCAGTTTATTATAGGTGTATAGAACATAGAGATGCAAAAGTAAGAAAATACAACAATGTGATCTGTGTTTTTACCTCAGTAAGTGCAGTAGCAATAGCGGTATGTATAGGGTTAACAGCAACAACAATAAGCAGTGCAATCATTTTTGCAACAATAACAGGGATATTTGCGCTTGTTATAGCAATAATGATAAGTGAGGTGAGCAAAAGATATATAGAAAACGAATTTCAGAAAAAGGTGTTTATGGAATTGGAGGAGTGTGGAGGAATAAACTCTACTGTTAACAATATTGAGATAGAACCAATTATGAGTAGATGCAGACAATGATATACGCTAGAGCTTTTTCTGAAGGTTTAAGACCAGATCCGGAGCTTAAAGTATCAGAGTGGGCGAATGAGTATCGAGTTCTAGCACCAACTGCAGCATCAGAGCCAGGTAAATGGAGAACAGAGAGAACGCCATACCTTAAAGAAATCATGGATTCACTATCTCCTTCTTCACCTGCAGAAAAAGTAGTATTCATGAAAGGAGCGCAGATTGGGGGAACAGAAGCTGGTAACAATTGGATTGGCTATATTATCGATCAAACACCAGGTCCAATGTTAGTTGTGCAGCCAACAGTTGAAATGGGAAAACGTTGGTCAAAGGGAAGATTTGCACCACTGATTGAAAGTACACCATGTTTAAAAAGTAAAGTAAAAGACCCAAGATCAAGAGATTCAGGCAATACTGTACAAAGTAAGGAGTTTCCAGGTGGAATAGTAGTAATAACTGGAGCAAATAGCAGTGTAGGACTTAGATCTATGCCAGTAAAATATCTCTTTCTTGATGAAATAGATGCCTACCCAGGAGATTCGGGAGGAGAAGGAGATCCAGTTTTACTCAGCATAGCTCGTACCAATACATTTGCACGGCGAAAGATTTTTTTAGTATCAACGCCAACGATTCATGGAATAAGTAGAATTGAGAAAGAATTTGAAGCAACAGATAAGAGATACTTTTTTGTACCATGTCCACATTGTAATTACTATCAAGTTCTGAAATGGTCACAAATAAAATGGGAAGATAAAAATCCAAATACAGCACACTATATATGTATAGAATGTGGTAAAAAGATAGAAAATCATCAAAAGACAGAGATGCTTGAGCGTGGAGAATGGAGACCTACTAATGGAGTAAAAGGTGAGAAAAAAGGATTTCATCTTTCAAGTCTTTATAGTCCGGTTGGGTGGTATAGTTGGCAACAAGCAGTAGAGGACTTTCTCCATGCAAAGGAAAGCGAACAATTACTGAAAGTTTGGATAAATACCACTTTAGGAGAAACTTGGGTAGATAAAGGAGAAGTACCAGACTGGAAGCAATTATTTAACAGGAGAGAATTTTTTCCCATAGGCACAGTACCAAAAGGCGAAGTAATCCTCACAGCAGGAGTAGATGTCCAAAAAGATCGTTTAGAAGTAGAAGTTGTCGCATGGGGAAAAAGTCGTGAAAATTGGTCAATAGACTACCAAGTATTTGAAGGAGATACAGGAGGTGGGGAAGTATGGAAAAAGCTTTCGGAGCTCCTCAATCATCATTTTATCGGTAAAAATGGGCTTGAATATATGATAAGTATGATGGCAGTAGATGCTGGATATGCAACGCAAGAAGTATATAACTGGGTAAGAGGTCATCAAGGATCTGGAAGAGTAATGGCAGTCAAAGGTGTAAATAAAGCCCTAGTGCCACTTAGCAGCCCAAGTAGAGTAGATATAACAGTTGGTGGTCAAAAGCTGAAAAGAGGAATAAAGCTATGGCCAGTAGGAGTATCGATATTAAAGTCAGAGCTTTTTCAATTACTTAATATTTTAAAAGAAGAAGAAGGAAAAGCTCTACCTGGATATTGTCATTTTCCGGAGTATGCACCTGAGTATTTTAAGCAGCTAACGGCAGAGCAATTAGTCAGCAAAGTAGTAAAAGGATATACAAAACAAGAGTGGCAAAAGGTAAGAGAAAGAAATGAAGTACTAGATTGCCGAATTTATGCAAGAGCTGCATCTATTGCGCTTGGAATCGATCGTTGGCCAGAGAGTAAATGGAATAGTTTAAGTGAAAAACCAGAAAGTAAAAAGCCTAAAAAAGTAAGACAGAGTAAGTGGTTGGAAAATGTATAACGAAGAGTATTTGTTTCAAGTTGAACAAGCAATAAAAAAACTGCAAAACGGAGAGCGAGTAGTATCAATTGCATATGGTGACCATGTAGTTCGGTACGGGGAAGTTCAGATAAAAGATTTATTGAACTTAAGACAACGTATTAAAGCTGAACTGAAAACCGTAGCCAAAAGAAAGATTATTTTTTCAACAAGTAAAGGAATTTTATAAATGCTACTAAAAACCTTCAAACAATTATTCTACAAGCCAAAAATCAAAAGTTCTGCTTGGGATGCAGCAGGCTTAGGGAGAAGATTTTTTCACTTTCAACCAGAGTTAGGAAGTATAAACAATTTGCTGTCTCAAAGCCTTGAAACTTTACGTAGTAGATCACGTGATATGGTGAGAAAAAATCCATATGCAGCAAATATCATTGATACAATAGTAAGTAACTCTATTGGAACAGGAATAAAACCACAATCAAAAGCAAGAGATGGAGAATTTCGAAAGAAGGTGCAAGAATTATGGCTAAAATGGACAGATGAAGCAGACAGTAACGGAGTAAGTGATTTTTATGGATTACAAGCTCTAGTATGCAGAAGTATGATAGAGGGAGGAGAATGTTTTGTACGTTTAAGAACGAGAAAGCTGGAAGATAGATTTTCTGTACCATTACAACTGCAAGTACTTGAGTCTGAACATTTAGATAATAAAACAAATCAAACTTTAAGAAATGGTAATGTAATAAGAAACGGGATTGAGTTTAACAGGCTTGGGCAAAGAGAAGCATATTACTTATTTAGAGAACATCCAGGAGAAGGGTCATTTGGCGAATCAGTGAGAGTACCAGCAAACGATGTTTTACATATCTATAAACCACTGAGACCTGGGCAAATTAGAGGAGAGCCATGGCTTTCGAGTATACTGCTAAAGCTCTATGAACTTGATCAATATGATGATGCAGAATTAGTGAGAAAAAAGACAGCAGCGATGTTTGCAGGGTTTATTACGAGACTTGATCCTGAGGCAAATATTTTAGGAGAAGGTGAAAGTAATGAGCAAGGAGTAGCACTATCTGGATTGGAACCTGGAACAATGCAGCTTTTAGACCCAGGAGAAGACATAAAATTTTCAGAGCCGTCAGATGTTGGAGGAAGTTATGAAGCGTTTATAAGACAGCAACTGAGGGCAATAGCAATAGGTACAGGAATAACATATGAGCAGCTAACAGAAGATTTAACAAGCGTTAATTATTCATCCATTCGGGCAGGGTTGATAGAGTTTCGCAGAAGGTGCGCAATGTTACAGCATAACGTGATAGTGTTCCAGTTTTGTAGACCTATTTGGAATAGATGGCTAGAGTTAGCAGTGCTTTGTGGAGAACTGAGTATAGATGAAAAAGTAGTAAAAGCAGCGAAAGAAGAAGTAAAATGGATACCACAGGGATTTGATTGGGTGGATCCACTGAAAGACCAGCAAGCACAGCAAATGGCAGTAAGGAATGGATTTAAGAGTCGAGCAGAAGTAGTATCAGAAATGGGTTACGATGTAGAAGAAATTGACCAAGAAATAGCAGAAGATCAAAAGCGTGCAAATAGTCTCAACTTAATGTTTGACTCTGATTGTAAAGGATTATGATGCTCTTAGGAAAACCATTAATGCTTGAACCAAGGAGTTTTGAGCTGCTATCGTTATACAAAGAAAAACAGCCAATTTTCAAAAATCACTCCATCAAAAGTAACGTAGAAAGAACTGCAATTATACCAATTCATGGAATTTTAACTAAAAAACCGGGTGCGTTTGATGAAATGCTCGGGATGACATCATATGAGCAAATAGAAGTACAAGTAAAGCAAGCATTAGAAGATAGTAGTATAGAGACTATTTTACTGGACATAGATAGTCCCGGAGGAGAGGTAAACGGTATATTTGACCTAGCTGACTTTATTTATGAATCAAGAGCAAAAAAGAGGATAATAGCGATAGCAAACGATGATGCGTACTCTGCTGCATATGCTATAGCTTCTAGCGCTGAAAAGATTTTTCTCACCCGCACTTCAGGAGTTGGGAGTATAGGAGTAATAGCAAGTCATATAGATCAAAGTGGGTTTGATGAAAAATGTGGAATAAAATACACAACTATTTTTACAGGCAAGAGAAAGAATGATTTAAATCCACATGAGCCGATAAGTTCAGAAAGCTTAAAAAGTTTAGAGGAGGAAGTAAATCGCTTATATGAAATTCTGACTGAACTTATAGCACGTAACAGAGGACTTTCTGTACAAGCAATAAAAAATACAGAAGCAGGGCTTTATTTTGGCAAGAATGCAATAGAAGTGGGACTTGCAGACGGAATTACAATTCTTTCATCTATTAATAAAAACAGGAGTATTACTATGAATGAACAAACTACAAATGACCTAGAAACTGATAATTTAACCAAGTATCGTAATGAAGTTCTTGAATTAATACGTTTATGTAACTTATCACGAATGCCAGAGAAAATAGGAGAATTTATTGAGCAGGGCGTAAGTGTTGAGCAAGCCAGGGAAGTTTTAATGGAACTGCTAGCAGAGCGAACGAAGAAGACAGAAATACTGAGTGCAATACCACAGAATTCAGGAGAAGATTTAATGATACAGGTAGCAAGAAGTCGTAGGAGTTAAAGTATTTTTATAACCGCCGTATATAGCATTGATAAAAGCGGCGGTAAGCAGTTAAGGAGAGAAATTTATGAGTTGTATAAGCGAACAAAATAATCTAGGTGACTTATTAAAGTATGAGGTATCAAGTCTATATTCAAGAGACCAAATAACTGTAGCGAAAGGTCAAAATATTAAACTTGGTACAGTAGTTGCCAAGAAGACAGATGATGGTTTTATTAGAGTGCTGAACCCCACTGGAACAGACGGCACACAAACAGCAGTAGGAGTAATTACAACCGATATACATAGCAAAGATTCTGATATGAAAGGAGTGATTATTACTCGCAGTGCAATGCTAGCAGATCATGCAGTTGTGTGGCCAGCAAATATCACTGAAGAGCAGAAAAATGCAGCAATAAAGCAACTTGAAGGACGAGGGATCATTATCCGCAAGGGAGCTTAAAAAAACTATTAAAAATACAAAAGGGGGAAAAGAAAAAATGCAAAATCCATTTACAAACACAGCATTTAGCATGACGGCACTAACAAATGCGATGAATATATTGCCGATAAATTATGGACGTGTTGAAAATTTAAATTTGTTTCCAAGTAGGTCAGTAAGATTTAGACATATTACGATAGAAGAACACAACGGAGTGTTAAGTTTACTACCAACGCAAGTACCCGGAGCACCAGCAACAGTAGGAAAAAGAGGAAAAAGAAAGATAAGAACATTTACGATTCCGCACATTCCGCATGATGATGTAGTGCTGCCAGAAGAAGTACAAGGAATAAGGGCATTTGGATCAGAGAGTGAACTTAAAGCGCTGGCAGATGTAATAACCGATCATTTGCAATTGATGAGAAACAAACATGCAATAACATTAGAGCATTTGCGAATGGGAGCGCTAAAAGGAATAATTTTAGATGCTGATGGGTCAGAATTATTAAATCTGTACAACGAATTTGAAATCACACCAAAAGTAGTAAATTTTGCACTAGGAACTGCAACAACTGATGTAAAGCGTAAGTGTATGGAAGTATTGCGGCATATTGAGGATAACTTAAGTGGTGAATATATGACAGGAGTTCATGCCTTGGTAAGCCCTGAGTTTTTTGATGCACTCACTTCTCATGCAAAAGTAAAAGAAGCATATGAAAGATGGCAAGAAGGTGCAGCACTAAGGAACGACATGAGATCAGGATTTACATTTTGCGGAATAACATTTGAGGAATATAGAGGGCAAGCAACTGATCCTGAAGGAACAGTGAGAAGATTTATTGAGAAAGATACAGGGCACTGTTTTCCACTAGGAACAGCGAGCACATTTACAACATATTTTGCACCAGCAGACTTTAATGAGACAGTAAATACTCTTGGACAGCCACTCTATGCAAAACAAGAACCAAGGAGGTTTGATAGAGGAACTGATTTACATACGCAGTCGAATCCATTGCCAATGTGCCATCGTCCGGGAGTTTTGGTAAAAATTAGTTCTAGTTGATGAATATAGGAAAATTATTGGAAGATTGTTTTGAGCATTTAGGAGTGGAAGCCACATATTGTAATAAAAATAACAAGGGCATTCGTAGAATAAAGGTGCTAATTAAACGTCCTGAGACTACGTACTCTCTAGGTGCAGATGGAGCATTAACTCAGCAAATTGCTTCTATAGAAATATGTGATCAGGACGTTACTTCCTTTAGCATAGGTGATTATATCAAGATTGAAAAAAGGTTCTACAAGATTTTTGAACCACCGTTAAAAGATTCTTCGAGTGAAATATGGAAAATTGAGGCAATAGAAAGTGTTTGATATTAAAATTAGTAACAATATTAATGAAATAGTCTACAATATTGACGAAAAAGAGCAGAAAGTAAAACTGGCAGCTATAAAAGCATTAAACAAAACGGCACTATGGTTAAAAGCGCAAGCAGCTAAGGAAATCAGTGAGGAAAAGAAGATAAAATTAAGTTTGATAAGAAAGAGATTAAGAATTTTTAAAGCAAAAACAAGCAGATTAGAAGTGTTAATTAGAGCAAATTTCTACGACATTAGAGCATCGACAATTGGCAAAATACAAAAAACAAGAAGAGGATCGAAAGTAGGAAAGCATGAGTTTATAGGAGGATTTGCAGCAGTTATGCCAAAAGGAAATAGCGGTATGTTTAAACGTGAAGGAAGAGCAGCATTGCCAATAAAGGAAGTTAAATTGTCACTCGAACCTGAGGCTTCAAGGATAATAGGGAATCTTGTTAATTATGAAGTTGAAGAAGTCTTTACAAAGTTTTTTGAACGTCAATTGAGCTATAAAGGATGAATTTGAAAGATTTACATCAAGCAATTTGTACTAGACTGAAGGAAGAAATCCTAACTATACAAACATGTGAAATTTATCCATCGATAAGAAAAGAATTATTAGCGCCAGCGTTATTTGTAGAGCTTGTGAGTTTAGAATCGGGAAAAGATCCTGGAACAGAGGAATTAGCACTGAAAGCAAGATTTGAAGCACGAATTGTGATTGATAGCACAATAGAAAATGCAGCTATTATTGTCAGAACATTAGCTGCTGAGGTGGCAAAAGTTGTAAACAAAAATACATGGAATATAAAAAATGTTTCACCAGGAGAATTTATCTCTGCAGAAATTGACGGATTTAGACCCGAATTAGATGCATATTTGGTGTGGATGGTTGATTGGAGTCATCAGCTTCATTTAGGTAAATCGATATGGACAGAAAATAAGATTAAGCCACATACGATTATAATAGAAGAAAATGTTAGAGAGTAATTTTGCTATTTCAGAGCTGCAAAGAAAGTTAGCAAACATTGTACGAATAGGAGTTGTAAAAGAAGTAGATTATGAGAAAGCAAAAGTAAGAGTGAAGATAGGAGAACTTTTAACAGATTTTCTTCCATGGATAACTTCTAGAGCAGGAGAGGAAAGAAGCTGGCTACCACCAAGCATAAATGAACAGGTAGTAATATTATCACCATTGGGAGAGTTATCATTAGGAGTAGTACTAGCTGGAATATATCAGCAAAATTATTCTGCACCAGAGAATAGTGAAATGATTAACAGTTTAGTATTTCAAGATGGAACAAAGTTATTGTATGACAAAGAGAGCAAGAATCTTGAAATTTCTGTAGTGGATAAATTAAATTTCAAAGTAGGAAAATCAGAGATAGAAATGACAAAAAGTGGAATAAAACTGAAAGCAGAAAGGATCGACTTAAATTGAACAAAGGAATAGTGAGGTTAGGAGACTGCTGTGGAGAAGCTATACCACATTTCTGCATTAGCGGAAGTAATAATGTTTTTGTAAACGGTAAGTCAATATGTAGAAAAGGAGACAGTTTTAGTGAAGGAAAAGTAATGATTCAAGGATCAAAAACAGTGTTTGCAAATGGTCTTAGTGTAGGAAGAGTAGGAGATATAGTTTCATGTGGGTTTAAAGTAATAAAAGGCAGTGAAAGCGTCTTTGCAAAATAGAAATGAAGGGTATGGATGCTAAAACAGGAAAAGCGTTAGAAGGAATAGAGCACTTAAAGCAATCGATAATTGATATACTGACCACTCCAGTAAACAGTAGAATAATGAGGAGAGATTATGGCTCAAGATTATTTGAATTGGTGGATAAGCCAATAAATAGAGATTTAACTTTGGAAATCTATTCAGCAGTAGCAGAAGCTCTACAAAGGTGGGAGGAAAGATTTAAGCTAGAAAAAGTAAAAATGACAGAGGTGAAAGAAGGAAAAGTAACGCTTGACCTAGAAGGATTATACTTACCAAGCGGGAAAAACATTCATTTTGATGAAATTGTAGTTTAAAGATGCAGCAGCTAAATATTGTAGAAAAGCCAAATTTCGAGGAAATATTTTCAAGAATGAAAGAAGAGTTAGTCCGTAGAGATGAAACCTTTTCAGGATTAGTAGAATCGGATCCAGCAATGAAAGTTCTGGAGGTAGCAGCATGGCGAGAACTTTTACTCAGACAAAGGATAAACGAAGCTGTAAAGGGTAATTTACTAAAATTTGCAACGGGAGAAGATCTTGATAATTTAGCTGAGTTTTATGGAGTGGAGAGGCAAAAAGAAGAAGATGATGAACGATTTAGAAAAAGAATTAAAGCAAAGATAGTAGCGTGTGGAAGCAAGGAGTATTATAGGTATCATGCACTGTCGGCAGATAGTAGAGTAAAAGATGCATTAGTAGAATCACCTATACCAGGAAAAGTACAAATTTCAATCTTATCAACACAATTATCCACAACTGGCATATTGTCAGAAGAGCTACTAGAAATTGTAAAAAAGCAGGTTACTAGAGATGATATAAGGGTTTTAACAGATACAGTAACAGTAGTTGGTTGCAATATTACGGAAATAGATATTCACAGCAGAATGAGCATAAGTCCTATGATATCGAAGGAGGAAATCAAGAAGCAGTTCATTAAGAAGTTTGAAGCAAATAGAAGGCTGGGATGGAGTGTGACAAGATCATGGATAATAGCGAATCTATTTGTAGAGGGTGTAGAAAATGTGGAATTAATCGAGCCAAAAGAAGATGTTGTAGTGCTAGGAAATGAATGTGCAAATTTGCGAAATTTAAAGATTGAGTTGAATTAATGTTACTGCCACCAAATGCAACAAAACAGGAAAAAGCGCTAGTAGATGCGATAGATTATAAAGTAGATCCAAGCTGTATCAGGGGATTTAAGTTTAGATTGGAAGAAGAAACATTGCCGTGGATAATAGAAGAATATGGTTTAGAAGAAATACTACGCTGGGTAAAAGATAAAAGAAGAGCCATAGTAGAAGGAGTAAAATTTCAAAGACTGCGAGGAACACCTAAATCACTTAAAATAGCACTCAAGTGGGCAAATATAGAAGACATTACAATCATCGAAGAACCACCCGGTAAACACTTTTTTGAGTTGCAAGTAGGGATAAAAGAGGTACCAAATGACTTCTTCGTAGATGCAGTAGTAGAGCTGGCAAAACTATCACTGCCTGTAAGATCCAGATTGATGAGGATTTTTAACGATTATTATAATGCGCAAAGATTTATATTGGATGAGAGTTTATTTGGAGATCTTCTTTCTGACTATTCAGGGGTAAAAATAGAAAAAGATGGACCGGTGTTATCGTTTGGAAGAGTAAATTTCTTCAGGTTTAGTGTTACGTCAATTAAGGTTATAGAGAGTTATCTACGCAACCATTATGAACAAACATTTAGTAATGACATATATCGATTAGATGTAGCAGTACTTGGAGAAACAGAGCCCCATACAAAAGATTACAAAGGCGTCTATGAAAGAAGTCATCAGTGGTATAACTTAAAAGCACTATATCCATTACCACAGAGTTTATTACCAGAAATTAAGTTTGCGAAGGCGCAAGTTATATTATCGGACAGTTATGCTCAAAAATTATCACAAGAGATTAAAAGTCTTACTGATGAACGAGATGAATTATCCGAAACTATTTCTATGCAAGAACAGAAGATTGAAAATCTTAATCATCAAAACGTTCAACTTGGAGAAGAAAGAGATTTGACTTTGGCTCAAAGGGTGGAACAAGAGGATGAACTTCAAAGGACAAAAGCTCAGCTTGAGCGGAAAGAAGGGGAGCTGAATAGAGCACAGCAAAACTTGGCTAGACTACAAGAAAATGAGGATGAAAATACAAAACTCCCAGTAGCAAGTGATCAGAGTAGAAAACAGAGTAACTATGCTTCTGCTGCTTTTGTAATAGCTGGAGTGTTTGCTGTTGGTGCAAGTTTAACAATACCTTATTTAGCAATATGTCTCACACTTGCTGTAGCTGCATCAATTTTTCTTATAGCAGGGGGTTGCTGTTTATATAAAGCAAACACAGCACTTAGCGATGTTAAAGCTGATCAAATTGCAAGCGTTGTAGGTGCACTTAATAATTTTTAGAGTTTTCAACTTGTATTGGTTTTTAGCAAGTTTAAAAGTATGTGCTGTGAGCCCTAAGCTCAAGTTAGGGAAGTAAGTTAATATTACAGGAAGCCTTCTAAAGAAGTTATCTTATAAAGTAAGGAGAAGCTCCTCCACAATATCCTGACTATGACGATGAGTAATAGAGTTTAGGTGTTACTTCCTATCAAATTCTTCTTAAATCTTATTCTTTTAAACTTTGTAGTACGTTAAAGAAAAAAATAACCCTCAGAGGTGACCTTACAATCGCATTTTAGGCTTTAGATGTACTTTTTAGGTCATCTCTTACAACTATTTCTGTAAACCCCATAAAAACCCTAGCAAATGAATCTGTGGATTTAACGGCGTAAAGGACTTCAAAAATGCCAATTGTTTTGTTAGCAAGTAGTAAAATTTTCATATTTTTCGAGTATACACATTTTATGCCAGATTCAAAAAAGGCTGAGTGGTGAGTTGTTCTACATCTTCAACTTTTTCGAGTTTAGTATTGGGCTTTATAAAGATTGTACAGCGCAAAACCTACATAAGCCAATCCCCGCCAATTACCGCTATAACGTGCATTTCCAGGATATAGCAACACTACTCACTAATAACGCTGTACCAACAAAACCAGTTAAGATTGTTTGTCTTTGCTGCGTTGTTTTTATTGATGGGTTGTCTTTTTTGTCTGTTGCATCGCCATCAAAACATACAGCTAAAGAGGGGCTGTCAGTGGCATTTGGCGTTTCTATTGAGGAGTTTTGGGCTTTTTCGCTGGTTTCACATGTAGGTTGAAGTATATTAAGATCATCACTATTTTCGTTGATATTTTCACACAATTGAGCTGTAGCTTTTTCAGCATTAGTTTGTTCTTTTACCTCAACATCTTTTGGTACATCAGAGGTCCTTGATTCCTCTGTATCAACTGCAGTAGCGGCAATTTGGCTACCTTTCTTATTTCTCAGCAATACCTTTCAATAGTTTTGGTGTTCATAGTTTCTCTCCTTTTGTTGTTTTTATAAATGGTGTAAATACGCCACTAATCCATAAAATTTCTTTAATTGCTCACTCCATAACATCGGTATTTCCCTCAAGTCAGCTAACTTCAAACCCCTTGGCTGTCTCCCATGTACTATGTCTTCTTTGATTTTTGGTGCTAAATAATTTAATCTTAAAATTTGCTGTATACGTCTTGTACCTATATTAATTTTGGCACTCAGTTCTCCTACGCTTGCATATTTTCCCTCTTCTAGTTGCCGTTTCCACAGATGGGCTCTTACCACTGCTTTCAGTAGCGCATTGTTTGTTTTCCCTTCTGGTTCTACTACTGTGCATTTATTTCCTTTCTTTTTTAACCCCATTGGTATAAATTTTTCTTCTGACTCAGAGTGCACCTCTATTCCATCTTCTTTTACCATCACTCCCTTTATTAACTTTTTCACTACTTCTTTCTGCTTTCCAAAACTTAAATTTTCCCATTTTTCTTCGGTCTTTTCTCCCCATTTTTCATATAAATCTTCTGCTCTCTTCATTGCTTCTTTCTCTACTTCTCCCGCTACTATTGTTCGATTTACTGATTCACAATTTTTTCCCCTTAAATGATTGTTGCATACGTAATATCGGTACCTTTTATTTTCTTTTTTCGCATACGTTAGTGTCATATTTACACCACAGCTCTTGCACTTTATTATTCCCTTTAGTAGCGCCTCTTCATATCTTACTTTTCTATATGGTTGATTCTTTATCAATTCCTGTGCTTTCTGCCATTTTTCCTCTTCTATTATTGCTTCATGCTTTCCCTCATACCGTTTGTCATAATGTCTTATCTTTCCCATATATATTGGATTTGTTATTATTCTTCTCACCGTTGCCTTTTTAAAGATATCTGATTTTCCTTTCGTACGGTAACCTTGACTATTTAACTCTCTTGCCAATTCTGCCATTGATTTTAGCTCCATATACCTTGCAAATATGTACTTTACTACTTTTGCTTCTTTTTCATTTATTATTAATTCTTTATCTTTTACATCATACCCAAATGGCAAAGTTCCACCCATCCATAAACCTTGCTCTTTTGATGTTGCTATTTTATTTTTTACTCTCTCTACTATCATCTCTCTTTCTAGTTGTGCTGCTCCTGATAACACCGTTTGTACAAATTTTCCCATTGGCGTATTATTGTCAAATATCTGTGTTACTGCTACAAAATTTACTCGGTGCCTTCTAAAAAATGATGTTACTTCTATACTATCTTTTGTTTCCCTTGATAGCCTATCCAGAGTATATACTACTACACAGTCCACTTCTCCTGCTTTTACATCTTTAAACAATTCCTTTATCGCTGGTCTTTCTAAATTTTTTCCTGAATATCCGCCATCATCGTACCTTTTTACCAATGCTACCCATCCTTCTCTGCTCTTTATGTACTTCTCACATGCTACTCGCTGTGCATCAAGACTGTTAAACTTTTGTTCTAGCCCATCCTCATTTGATTTTCTTGTATATATCGCACACCTTACTTCTTTTAGCATTTTACTCTCTTCAATTTTCATTTTTATCACGCATCCCAAATAATAAAGGTCCGTTGTAGCTCATTCCCATTATTTTTCCTGCCACTGCTGACAATGACGTAAAAAATTCTTCTCTGTAGATTAAAACCTTATCTGTTACCATTACTGTATGCGTCTCTTCCCCTCTCTCTAATATCAACTCTGTTCCTGCTACTGGCAGTTTGTCACTACTTATTCTTTTTCCCTTTTCTAGCCGATCTGCCAGATACTCTAGTCTTTTTGCTACTTTTCTTGACATTTCTCCATACGCTTTTTCTTGCATTCTATAAGCTAATCTTGGTATCAGATATTTCTTTGAGTATCTAGGCGCTTCTTTCCCATATACCTTCTTCCATATTTTTCTCAGCTCTTCCAACGCTTTTTTCTCTAAATTCATTACTTTCTTTTCTATTTCTTCCATCCTAGCTTCTGAATTTAAAAAAAAGTTACGGCTCATAGCACTTTTTCATCCATAGTTTCTACCTCTTCTTTTGCCACTATCACACCTGCTGCTGTACTTTCCGATATAACCCTTATTCTTTCTATAAATTCCCTCTGTTTATTTGCCATTTTTACGTTCTCTAACACTTCTTTTATCTCTTTATTATTTCTTCCATAATACATTGGGGTTTTGCCAAATTTATCCTTTTGCTCTACATTCGCTCCCGCCTTTACTAGCTCTTCTACTATTTTTATCTCTGCTACCATGCATGCCAGATGTAACGCGGCAAATTTGCTACTTCGTTCCACTGCGTTTACATCGGCTCCTGCCTTTATCAGCTCCTTTGTATTTTCTAGACGTTGTCCCATTACTGCTAAGTGCAGTGGTCTATATTTCCCGGCATCTGCTGCATCTACATCTGCTCCCTTTTTGATTAATAACCTAACTTTTTTTGGATCTGGCATTCCCACCGCGTAATGCAATATCGTCCTTCCTTTTGTGTCTTTTTTATTAATATCTTCTATTGAGTTATCTAATACTTCTTTCCATGAATTATTAAATTCTTCTCTTTCTTTCTTACTAAATTTTACCATAACGTTCCTCAGCTATTAATGCAATATAAAGTGGCTCCAATTTGGCTCACTTTAGCGCTTGGTAATTCTTGTTTGTTTACCAGCTACTTTTTCACTTAGGGCTGTTTTGGCATAAAAAGCAAGTTTTTTTTTACAAAATATACACATTTTTTCCACATATTATATTAAGATATAAATCTATATGCTTAATCTATTAAATCCGCCTCCTTTAGTTGTAATTCATTCACGTTTCGTTTCTCTATTATCTCCTCTATTGCCTCTTTTGCCCTATCGTACATTTCTGGTATTTCTTTCATATTTACACCTTTCTTTTCTAGAAAACTTGCTACCCTTTTATAAACTTTAGCATAGTGTAGTGGGCTACATCCAAATTTATCTACTGTATCAAGATCTCCTCCTGCATTTATCAGCTCTTCTATTGTTCCTATTCTTCTTGCTAAACAGGCTAAGTGTAGTGGTACTGCTTTATTGTTTGATTTTGCATTTACTGTAGCTCCTCCTTCTATCAGCACTTTCACATTTTTTCTTCTTCCTAAAAACGCTGCTAGGTGCAACGGTGTCTCGCCTCTATTGTTTCTATCGTTTGTACCTGCACCTTTTTCTATTAATAACTTTATTACTTCTGGCTCTGACACCTGTGCTGCTCGGTGCAATATTGTGCAACCTGCTGCGTCTTTTTCATTTATTTGTTGAAACCTGTTTTCTGATAATGCTTTCAATAACCTATCAAAAACATTCCTTGCTTCTTTCCTTGACATAACATACCTCACTTTCCCTTTGAAATTTTCGCAACCAAACTCTTTGCTCATCTTTTTGAGCTCCCTTCTCACCACATCTTGCTTAAGTCTGCCTCCACCACTTCATCAATCATTTCATTCACTTGGCTGATTATCTTGCTTGCTAAATTTTTACATTCTTCCTTTATTAGTGATTTGTCTCTCTTCCTTATTTCTCCTATCTCTATTATTTTTAACTCAGGTAAATAGCTCCTATCCAACATATCTGCTATTTCTCCCACTAGACCCTCTATTCCATAGCACGTCAGTTTTCTACTTTTTGTTATTCCACCTTGCTTTCCCAGAAATTTCCTCGCCTTTTCATTCTCTCCATTATCCCATAGGCCATACCTTTCACTCTCCCATATATAATACATTGGTGTTGCACCATATTTATCCAGTTGATTAACTCCAGCTCCTGCTTTTACTAGCTCTTTTATTATTGCAATTCCTGCTCCTAGCCTACATGCAGAGTGCAGTGGCGTACATCCGTTGATATATTTAGTGGCATTTATTTCTCCTCCTCCCCTGATCAGCACTTTTACATTTTCTAAACTCTTTGCGAATACTGCACAGTGTAGAGGTGTATAACCATTTTTATCTCTTGCATTTACCTCTGCTCCTTTTTTTATTAATAATCTCACTGTTTTGTAATCAGAGATTTCTACTGCTTGATGCAAGATCGTCTCTCCTTCTTCATTTCTTTTATTAATGTCTTTAAATCCGTTACTTGATACTTCTTTAAAAAACTTACTCTTGCTAAAACTCATTTCATACCTCACAAAATTAGCTTTTCTAGCACCAGACAAATTTCTTATATTTACCTGCTGCTATTCAAGTCATGTCCTTTTTAGCATGAGAAAGCAAGTCTTTTTCTTTTTATTTCATACACTTTTACCTATTATTAATATAATATATGAGTATCTAAATATAAGTACTTAACTTATTAGAGATATTATTCGACTATCTTTCCAACTTCTGTGCAAATGTCGATGTTCATGCCACTTCAGTACTCCCGGGTAAAATACTAAAATGTGCTTTTCTAATTCGTGTATTGAGTCTTTTTGCTCTGAATCCAAATCATTTTTATAGTAAACGTTGTGTTCTGCTAAAACATATTTTCTGACCTTCTGATCTGTATAATTTTCTACTTTATAGTTGTGAGTAACGCTAAACCTTTCTAAAATTGGTTTGTGTTTTAAATTCCAACGTTGCCATGAAAGTTTATCGTTTCCCAATACAAATTTATTTCCTTCTTCTTCTATGCTACCAACCGGAAAGCACGCATTTATTTCTTCTAAGTTCCAACTGTTGTAAGTTAAAAATATGATATAAAGGAGATAAGAGGGAAGATAACCCTACTCACTATAGGAATAGAGTTATCACGGGCGTGTGCGACCGACCAACTGTTGGTATTATAACCGTTCGGATCAAGGTACACTAGCCCATCTCTCGATACGTTTGAATAGTTGCATGGGACATATGTATGCACCCGTTTACAATCTTAAATTAATTAAAACTAATCGAGGTTATTATGATTACATCTTATCAAAATTTTATTGGCATTGATATCGGAAAATTTAAAAATGTTGTTGCAGTTCACAAACAGAAGAACGCTGTCGAATTCGACAATGATACTGCTGGCTGGCAACAATTGTTTCAAGATTTTTCAAATATCTTACCTAATTCTTTAGTAACTCTGGAAAACACTGGAAAATATGAGCTTGGCTTAGCACATTTTCTTGTTGATAAAGATATTGCTGTACATCGAGCTAATACTCGCAAAGTAAAAAGCTTTGTTCTATCTCATGGAACTTTAGCAAAGTCTGATCAATCAGATGCAAGAGCCCTTGCTCAGTATGGGTTTGAACGCTATAGTACTCTATCTCTATTTGCACCTATGTCAAAAGAACAAACAACCTTAGTTGCACTTTGTCAACGTCGTGATGACATTACAAAAATGAGAGCTCAAGAGAAATCTAGGCTTGCAGCACCTGAAAACGACCATATAAAAGAAAGCTGTCAGAAAACTATTGAATTCTTTAATAGCCAGATAGATGAGCTCAACAATACCATACAAAAAATTATTGATGAGAATCCAGAGTTACAAAAGCGCCAAAAAATCCTTAAAACAGTTCCAGGAATAGGTGCAAAATTATCTCAAGATTTTCTGTGTCTAATGCCAGAACTTGGTTATGTAAGTAGGGGAGAAATTGCAAGTCTTGCTGGAGTTGCACCTCATCCGAAAGAAAGTGGTAAAACTATTGGTTATCGCAGAATAAGTGGTGGCAGAAGCAACGTTCGTGAAAAGCTTTTTACAGCTGCGATGTCTGCTTCAAGGTCTAAGTCTGCGCTTGGTGCCTTCTATTCAAGGCTTGTTGGTAAAGGTAAAAAGAAGATGGTGGCTATGACAGCTCTAATGCGTAAAATCATAGTAATTGCCAATGCGAGGCTTAAAGAAGCAGTCAATGTGAATTAAAAAAATCTGCATAGAAAATAGGTTAACGAATATGTGGATAAATACGTCTACACACATTTAAAGTATTTATACACATATTCGTTAACCATAAGATCTAAGCAGTAACTGTTGTTTGATACAAAATTTTTCTATGATTAAGTTAGGGTTTTTATTGTCAAAAATGCACTTTTTACTCGAATAAAAAACAAAATTACAAACAAAAGTTGTAATGAAACTAAATTCAAAAAATTTTAAAAAACATAGTTGATCTGAAGTAGCAAGCTGAGCCTTACATTGGAGTAATTGATCAGAATGAAATTGGAGTAATCGATCAGAAATAGTAAGACTCATGTCTTTGTAAAATATCTGCAGCTTTGCGTTTCTTAATTCTTCATTTAGAAATGATATATCTTCAAGATCTTGATTTTGAAGAGCATTTTTTAACTGTTCTAGAGATGAAGTATTTTGCTCCAAATTATCATTACTTTCATACTCTGAGCTTTCAGCTGTGTGAATATCATTACTTATTTTCTGCTGGACAGGACAGGGAATAGTATCATTTGCTTTTACATCAGAGCTACCCGTAGTAGTTTCTTGAGGACTTTTAAGTTTTTGAGTTTTCGGCATTTTACGTTCTCTTTGAGATATTTTTTTTATTTGCTCATTAAACGAAGCAACATTATCGAGATTATTAATAAAACATGACCTAATTTTTTCAATCGAGTCCTTTATATCTTGGATACTTATGTCGAACAATCCGTCAAACAATCCTTCTAGACCAATATACAATGCCGTTGCAAAGTGTGCTGTTCTGATGCTAGCAGCATTAAACTCTTTATTTATCTTACCGTAATTAATAGATCCCTTTGTTGAACAAAGATTAGTTAACTGTTCAAACTTATTACCCATTAGAGAGGCAAGTTCAACTTTTTCTCTATTTATTGGTGTATATTGAGATAAAACTTTTTTTACTCCTTCATGATCATTCCAGAGCATTCTTGCTATTTCAGATGCTATAAGACCGCACGAGTAGTCATCCTTTTGAAATTGAGTGTTTGAAACATATAGATTACAATCTTGTTGGGTTAAGAAGTCATTAATACAATCTCTAAAGCTATTTTTCTCACCTATAGCTGGATTCTGAGCATCTACAAATAATATATTTTTTTTATTCTGATCTACAAAAAAGTAGAAAACAACCCAGTGATTTTCATGTTGCCCTTGTTCTACAGGACGCCTTCTAATGTAGAGTACATCTCTATTTTTTTTACTTATTAATTCAAACATTTCTTTTAATTCATTAGAAAATGCTGAACCTTCATCTTGAACCTTAACTATAGGCTTATTTCTGCTGTTACCGCTATCATCATTCTCAGAACATAAATCAAATAATGAGAAGCGTATTCCTATATTATCATACCAACCTTCTTTGCCATCTCTTCCTGAGAAGAACTCGCTAATTTCTGCGATTTTATTAGAGTCAACTTTGCCAATAATAGACTGTACTACTTGTCCTAGCGATTTATCATCTTGGCTAGAGCAAGAAATAAAGGCTAGACTATTCCTTGATAAATCAAAATTAGCTTGTTGACCACCGCCATCAATAATTGTGTTTCCTAACATGATGTTTATTCACCTCAAACCTATTTAATTAGTATATCACTAAATAACGATTACATCAAGTAAAATTGAGTATGGTTTCAGAATAAATCTTTGATTTTAAGACTATGTGCCTTTTGATAGCCTGAAGATGGTTTTATGTTTCTTGTTTCTTTTCCTTCATCAATATATTGTTTTTCTATCAATTTTGAACATCTTGCTCATAGTCATTTTTTGTCTACTACTTTCAAAGCACGTTCTCTCAAATCTTCACTATATGACTTTGACATTTTTCTACCTTTTTTAAAGCCATTTTATACTTCATTTATCCTTTCTAGAGAAATCTTTCGTCGATTAGCTGTAGGTGAAAAAATTTCTTACAACTGCGAGTTTGAACTGATTTTACTATAGATCAACAAAATTGAGAACCACCATCTATATTTAATATCACTATTATAAGAATATGATGGATTATGCTTTAAAGGAGTGCAAAAGCTGCTGAAGTTTTTACAGCAAACCTGCATGGAGCCACTTCAGCAGAATAAACAGAAAGTTGCTCCCACTGCTCCATAGAAAATAGCTTCCTTATTAACATCCTTACTCATTGCTAATACTCCGTAATGGTCAATAGTCATAAACTCTCACGTGCAACTTATACATTTATTTTATTATATTCACTGTATTACTTTTTTAAAAGCTTTAATTTACCTATAACCCTAATCCATCTATTATCAAGAGAAGAAAGGTGATCTAGTTGGTTGGGCAAATGCCGCCTTTGAGTAGGTTTCATTTAGCTTGTCACTAGGTCTTGATACCGCATACGTAATACCAAAAGCAACAATTCCAACTACCAGTGCAGCAGCTATGCCAGCTATAACTAACGTTGATAACCCGACATTGGCAATACCAAACCCAACACCGACTGTCAATGCAGCTATAACACCACAAATAACAGCAGTTTTTATTGCTTTACTGGGTTTAGTTTTTGCCTTTTTCGGAAGCCGTATTACATTTTCACCCTTAGCATCCTGCGCTTGCTCACTTGTAGAAAAAAGCCGTACAGAATTTGTTTTTGATTGTGAATTATCTTTTTTAACAACCTCTTTCAACTTACCTAGTAATGTATTTGCCGCTTCTTCCCCTATCTCTAAATCATCGTACCCATTTTTAGCAACACCTGTATCACGTTTTGAGATTACACATTCTAAAAAACCCAACAAGCGTTTTGGTATAAATGATAGTCCTTTCTGAAAACCATAATCTTTTTTAATGTTTTGGAACTCTTCAATCAGTTCCTGTGCATTGTTTTCATTACCTATATATTGAAAAATGACGCTTGTATCTCCATTTTTATTTGATTCTATTAGCTTACCAAAATGAGGCAATGATTTGATCTTTCTGAACGCTGTTAAACAATCTTGCAAATTAGGATCTTTATTGATTTCTCTTCTATCATCCTCAGTTAAAGTTGCGCCGTGAACTAAAAAAATAAAGAGAACGTCGATCTTGGAGACCTTGTCATAACAGAAGATGTTACTTCTAAGTCCTAAACTTATTGGCGTCTTACCTTGAGAATCCTGAACATCAACATCTGCTCCTTGCTTTAAAAGTAGCTCAATTATCTCTGCGCAAAGATGTTCAGCAGCATTAGCTAGGTGCGATTTTTTATCAGAAGAACAACTATAACGATTAATACATGCTCCTCTATCGATAAGCAACCTAGCAATTTCTGTATGTCCAAAGTAAATAGCATACCCCAAAGCTAAAGTATTGCCTTTTGTAATCAATACTCCGAGCTCTATAGACAAAGCACGATTGAAACTTGTAGCATTAGGATTTGCTCCCCTATCTAACAAGGACTTCACCTTTTCTATATCTCCACTTTTAACTGAATCTATTAGCTGCTCATCAAGTACATGATCGCCTGATTGAGATGATTTAGTAAATACTACACTATAATCTATATCATCAATTGTTGCTTCTAAGGGTTGGCTTGAATTGTGATAATAAGATAGAGTACTACTATTTTCTTCATGTTTACCTCCTACTATTCGCTTTAGTAGTTCTTTCTTTTCTATTTTTTTTATATCAAACTGATCAGAAAAACTGAAAGTTAGTTTATCTTCAAATGCTTCTGAAAAGTTATGTACGAAGCTGTTTTTATAACTGCAAGGAATGGACTTAGTCCCAACTGTTCTAAACATAGAATTATTCGAACCAGGACTCCTTTTGTCTTCAAAATCACAAATTTCTTCTCGGGTTAAATACATTACACTTTTAGCTATTTTAGGGTTGATTTGATCAATCAAATTTTTGATATACTCTTTATCTTTTTGACTTACTACGATAACTCTGATGTTAAATCTCTCATACAAGCATTCGTTTTCTATTCCATACTTGCCTCTACCTATATAGATTTGTCCAATTCCATCTCCCAAAGCTACTACCGGAATACTAGATAATTTGCAATATGCATCTTTCATAGATTGATCTGCCAAAAGCTTATCAGCTTTCTTTATCACACTTGTATCTACACCTTGTTTACAGTACTTTTTTAGCCATTTTTCACGAAAATCATTATAACTGCAACTGTGATAATTTGATGCATTTTCTGCATAACTTAATGCATCAAGCAAATACGATCCTCGACTGTTTAGGTGGATAGTTGATACACTATTTTGACTCACTGTATTGGGGTAGGAGTATCCACAAAGCTTGGCTCTCTGTTTCTCTGGTATTAACTCACCTGCAACAATAGGTATTCCCCTTACTTTCGCTTCATTTTTTGGTAGTAATTGGCCATTTGTAAAAGCAAATGCTGAAAAAAGCGTCCAGGCATTGGTACCGTGTGCAACAAAAGTTCTTCTATCAATCACATTACTGCGTTCATTCAATCTGATTTCAGGGTGTTCCGCTTTAAATTCTTCACCCATCTCGAACAATTGCTTTTCCAATTTACTTGGCCTTCTGTTCCGCATAAAGCTTTTATGCAATTCAGAAAACTCCGTTAATTTCTGTATATTCATCACTTCAATAAAAAAATTTACATAATGCTAGTCTAACAAATTAACTCGCAAAAATCAAGAAAAAAAGCTCAAAACGATTCTAGACTCGACTACTATGGCGAAAATAGCTGACATATTACTACCACTTCCGATTGATCAGTTATTTTTTACACGCAGTTGAAGAAGATACCAAAGTTTCAGTTAGAGCAGACTTACCCAAATTAATATTAAAGAAATAGTTGAACCTATACCATAAAATATTTTAGCAAAAACATAAGTTAATTAGCGTCATAAAAGATCTAATTGTTTGCTTTTTTCAAAAATATAAAAATAGTACGTATATTTGTGAGAACAAGCTGCGTAAAAATAGTTTTGTATAAACAAAAGCGTAAAATTGTTGCAACAACTACAGACAAAAAACATGAAAGGAAGGAAAAAGGTGGTCTTCCCTTCTTCCTACTACTTTTCTTTAATTTGACTGTACAGTTAAATACTCCAGACAAGTCAGTTATATTAACCTCTATAAATCACACAAATTAGTATAATAACCAAACAAACTGGACTTACTAGAACCGAGATCGATACAATCCTTGATGTTGCTCGGAATCTGGATGCTTAAGGTTGCTATTTACATGGATTATTCGCGCTGCCAATGCTTGTAGCTCTAGTTTAGGAACGTATATCTCTTTAATATCTTTAAAATCAACAAACTCAATAAGAGATTTTTCTATACCTCCAAATTCTACTACAATTTTATCTCTGTGCATTTCAAAGAATTTCTTCATGTCGTCAAATGTCATTTTTTTAAGATCATACTCGTAATATGTTGATAAAGCATCAATCAATGGTTTGTGGCTGTGCAGGAAAATTTCTTTTTTCACTTTGTTGGCTTGGTCAATCAAGGTATGAGCATATTCTGGGTATTGCTCTTGTAAGCTTTCTTGGTTATCAAACTTACCGCGTACACTTTCATCTTTTTTCCACATACTAATTAATGTATTAGTATTGCTTGCTTTCAGAAAATCATATAGTGGTTTATTTTCCTCTTCTTCAAGTCTCTTGACTTCATCTAGACACCTGTCCCAATATTCTGACAGTTTTTCTATTACAGAGTTTGGCTTTTTCATTCTAGGATTTTTTATTAAAATATGCCTAACTAGAACTTCTCCTACGTCCAGACTTAGACGATATGTACAAAGAGTTCTTTCAGATACAGCACGAGTAACATCAGCCCCTTTCTCCACTAGAAATTTTACTATTTCTGCACTACCATGTCTAGCAGCATAATGTAATGGAGTACATTGAGAAAATAAATCTACAGCATTAACATCAGCCCCTTTCTCCACTAGAGATTTTACTATTTCTGCATTACCATATCTAGCAGTACAATGTAATGGAGCATATTGAGAAGATAAATCTGCAGCATTAACATCAGCCCCTTTCTCCACTAGAGATTTTACTATTTCTGCATTATTTCTTTCAATAGCACAATATAATGGAGTGGATGAATGAAATCCTCCTTCAACATTAACGTCAGCCCCTTTTTCTATTAGAGTACTCACTATCTCTATATAGCCCCGTTCAACGGCTACAAGTAAAGGAGTATTTTCCACTGTATCTATAGCATTAACATTAGCTCCCTTTTCTATTAGAGCACTCACTATCTCTATAAAGTTACCTCTAACAGCCTTGTGTAATAGATACGCTAGGTCAAAATCAAACTTTTTCCACCTTTCATATTCGCTTTGATCTGCTGCTTTTAACTTCTCTTTTATTTTGTCAATTACATTACTCTCATTTAAATCATTATCAGCATCTACTGCACTTAATGCTTCTTTCCACTTCGATTGTAACATATAATCTCCTCATATTAAAAAACAATATAATCTAATTATTATATGCTTTAATTAAAAAAGTCTATATTTATGTGTTTTTTGTACCTTATATAAAGTTACTAATAGTTACTTTAGCTCACTTTAGCTTGATTAATATAGAAACGTACTATAAATTAGCGTAGCAAAAAATTTAATCATTTACTTTTTTAAAAAACACAAAAAAAGTACATATTCTTGTGAGAACGAGTTGCGTGAAAACGTGTTTGTAAAAATAAAGACTTTAAATTTTTGCGATAAAGTTAAGCAAATGAGTTCATATATAAATGTGGACAAAGTAGGCTAATATAGCTGATTTTAGCGTATAGCAAAATTACCATACAAAAAAGTTCGTATGTATTACGTGGTAGACCAATCCATCCCAAAACAAACTCTTCTCTCACTAGCTGGTTTTTAGTGATGGAGATGGTTATATTATTTAATTCATTAGCGATATATAGTATTAAATTAATAGTAATTTATTTAACAATAAGTATTAAGATAAACTTATAAAAAACAGAATTAAAAAGTGAACAAAAGACTGTATATTAAGCCTATTAAGAGCCTTTTACTGAAAATCACTTTAGGTTAGAAAATTTTTCTAAAATAGTAATTGACAAAGTTTTAAAGGTAGAGCAACATGCCTAAAATATATTAAATCTTGTTAGGGAGGGTAAGTATGGATTACGAGAATGTACAAAGGGTATTACTAACATCTATCAAAGAAGATGATCCTCATAAAGGGTTCAAAGAGTTAGAGATTAAGAGATATTGTATTGCATATCAGACGTTATTGCGTAAATGGGACGGGACAATAATAACACCTTTTCTTAAGAAAATTTTAGAAAATGAAACTTGTTGGGAAGTAGAAGGTGCTTCAGGTCAAGTTAAACTCAATAGATATACTGTTGGAAAAAAGTTGTTAACATTAAAAGCTGAAGATGGGCAAAAAATTCTCCTCAGTCGCTTTGATCGCTATAGGATTGCTTGTTGGTGTTGCTTTGAAGAAGAGATAAAAGCTATTTTCGAAGAATTTAAATCAGAACAAAGTGATGAATCAGGGAAGAATTTAGTGAGAAAGCTTGATGATGGAGCTTTAATGATCTACTGGTCACATGCTATGAATAACCAAGAACATCAGTTAAAGCTAAATAACGAGCATCCATACGTTTACGCTTTTAAATGCGCGATGATAGAAAAGCACGTGGAAGCATTGGAGTTCTTTTGGAATAAGTTACAGTCAATTGATTCTGTATCTCCAAAAAGAAAAGAAGATTTGTTGATGGAAGTAGCATATAATAAAGGGCGTTTTTCTACTGATGATGTTGGAATGGTTGATTTTTGCCTACGTCATCTTGATCCTAACAGATATCATGAATTATTGAAAAGGGACTTTAAACAACATGGGTGTTATTACACTTTAAGTATATTGAGAAGAAATCATTCTTTCGAAAATGCCAGAAAGCTGTTTGAACATTTGAAGTCGGAAAATTTATCTCCTGAAGCTTATAGTACATCAATGTTTGGAGCGTTAGATTCGGTTCTTTCTGTACCAGATGATAGTTTTATTAAGTCTGGTAGTGACATGCTTACCTCCATGTGGAATCGTCCTGGCTTTGAAACTCATAAGCAACACTTTTTAGATGAGTTGAGTATAGGATACGCATCTAGAAATAGAATTGCTTGTCTGATCAAAAAGAATATGGCTATCGAGGTATTGTCAGAAATTGTTAACTCTCTCAATCAAGAGCAAATGCAATCTATTATGGAAGAAGATAAATCAATACATGAGATATTCACTAGAATTAGAGATAGGCAATTAGATGGTAGAGGTGATAGTCAGTTACCAAGGTCATTGTTGAATGTAGAAGCTGTACAGCAGGAAGTTACTGATATTAGAAGCAAAGTGTAGTGTTAGGATAAAGTTATTTAGTTACTTGCACTTAAACGAAAGCATACAAAGAATTTTAGTGAGAGTAAAAATTGTAAAAGGTTAAAATCAGGAGGCGGTTATGGTTGATAACAATCAACACCAAGAAAAACCACAAGATTTCGAGTTAATTGAGTTACTTTTTGGGAAAGTAGATTCTTCAACTTCTAATGCAGTAGATCAATCTTTTGAAGCAAGATATCAGTCGTTGGTTGATCAAATACAATCTTATTTACATTCTAGTGAAAAGCCTGGCTTTTTTCCTCATAGATTTTTAGGTTCTTTTTCCAGTGTATTAGATACTAAACTTAATGATAAGCTAGGCATAAAAAAATTGCACTTTCGTTTTGAGGGGGCGAGAACTTTAAAGGTTGTAGCAGAAACGGAATCCAAAACACATGTTTTTATTTTCACTGAAGATATAGAAGCTCAACATTCTCATTCTCCACAAACACGCACTAAAAATTTTGAATTCACCACAGGTGAGTGGAAGGATGTAATGGGTAAAGACTATACTTCATTAGACGAACGTAAACTTCAAATTGATGTGATAAAAATTCTAAAAGATAAATATGAGTTAGTAAAAAGCAGACCAAAGTCAGACAAAGATGTTAAGTCGAAGAAGTTACATTTATATCTGAAGAATAACATATTGGAGTGTAAAGCTAAAGATATATATGGAAATACTCAAACAATGCAAATTGATTCTGGTGAATTAAAAGGTAATGATGCATTTAAAAATAAATTTTTTGATGAAATTAAGCAGTTTCTAGGTAAGTCAGGTAAAGATCTTAGTGATGATGTTAGAAAAGAATTATCAAGACTTACGTCAGTAAAGGGATATACCTTAAAGGGTGATGGAGAAGATGAAAAAATAAATATTAAGGTGGAAAGTAAGAAGAAGATTATAGATCAACCCATCGAGCCTACAGTGAAGTTTCAGAAAGTGGCAAAAAAGTTAGGTAAGTCTGTTTATTTAGAAAGTTATATTGAAAAGCTAGCTAACCCAGGTGCAGAAGTAGATCAAGTTCGGAAAAATCTCGAAGACATTCTAAATTATATTAAGAAAGTTCATACCAATTTAGACTTACAAGATAGTGTTTATGGCAATAGAGCTCGCGAAGCTGATCAACATGGCTTTGTAGCAGGAATATTTGATAACTTTCGATATCGTGATAATACCAAACTCTATCTGGAGCAGTTTGCTGGTAGAGGTTATGCTGATATTGTTTTGCTTGTTCGTGGACCTGACCGTGCTGTTGATTCAGTACCAATTCTTATTGAACTCAAGGCTGGAACTGAAGGGCAAGTTACTACAAGTGATGCACTGAGGCAAGCTGAAGACTATATTAAAGGTTTTAGACCAAATAAGATGAGGATTTTAACCAATGCCGGTAATGCTATTGCTGTTGGGTTAAATTTAGATAATGCGGAACCGTTTAAAACTGAAGTAAAACCTATTAAACAACCATCATCTTTGATGGAAGATTTTATAGAATTAGCTAGCAAATGGAACAATCAACAAATTTCTGAGGAAATTTTTAAACAACGGGCAACGGATTTGTTATCGAGTGAATACTATACTTTTACGGCAAATAAGGAGACAAGGGACATTTATTATTTTAGCAGATATACTGTAGGTCAATCAATCTTAGTTGATAAATTTGATGGAACTGATGTAGAAAAGTATGTCTTTTCTTATGGTGAATATCCTTTGGAATCTAAGACAAGAGGCGGAGCACAATCAAAAGAAAGGCCTGTAACCACCTTAGTGTTTATCAAAGGTGATAGGAAACAAGATAAAACAGCATTTGTTTTTCATATAATTGAACAAGAAACAGAGATACAAAATCTTAACCAAAAAAAAGTTCCAGTCATAGATATACCTGAAGTTGGAAAAATAGAAAACGTTATAGAAATTACGATGGGTTTGAAAAAGTATAAAGAAAACTCATCTTTCAAAGACCTTTTTGAGATAAAGCAAATAAGTAAATATAATCCAAGTGGTAACGACCAGCAATTTACAGGCAATTTTCTCAAGATACCTAATTCTGATGAATTAAAGGCAAAATTTGATCAAGCAATCACTTCTCAGCATGCTACTTCCTCTGATAGTAAAGATTTATTACCAGATTATAAAAAGCTACTTACTGATATAGCAGATACAATTTATCCTATAAAAGGTTTGATAACTGATGAAGCCAAATTGCAAGCTGTGCTTAATGGCTTGCTTAGTAGTTACAGTGATTTGAAGCTAAAAGAGACTTCTGCAAAACAAGAGGATTCTGCAAAAATTGTAATTATACCTGAATTTCAAACAGGAGCAGGTGGTCGTGTTGATATGGTAATTCAAGGTATTGGTCCTTCGCCTCAGGGTACTAAAGAATATACTCCTATAGCGCTGGAATTTAAGCTTATAGATAAAAACTTAAATGAAAAACAAATGAAAGAAGAAGTTGATGAATTAACAAAGGAACAAAATATTAGATATGCTAAAGGGGCAGCACTGAAAACAATAACAGATAGTGATAAAATGTTTTTCATGGGTGTGGTTATTAATGTGGGAGCTAAAGATAAAAATTCTTTAATATTAACAAGTGATGAGTTTGTTCCTGCTATAGTAGTTCATAGTTCTATTGATATAGCTAAGAGAAAACATTTAGAAGGAATACAAGAGATAACTCAGAGACTTAAAAATATTGGTATACAAGAAGAGAATTTACGTACATTAGAATCTGCAACAGCAGAAAAAGATTATCATTATTGGCTGCAACAACATGATATAGCTGATATTGCAAGAATAGAATACGGTTATGGAGCTGATACATTATTTGAAATAGTGGGATCACCAGAACACATAGTTAATCAATTACAACAGTTTCAAGATAGCGTAACAACAAGAGGTGAAAGAAGGCCATTAACTTTAATTGTTAATTTAGATAATAATCACTGGGTTACGTTGGTCGTTGCCTATCAAAATGGGCAGTATAATGGATACTATGTAGACTCGTTGGGTAATAGTGTTCCAGATAATATTCGTCAAGTTTTACAACAGGCTCAAATTAACGTTCATGATGTTCCTGTTACTCAACAAAGAGATGGTTATAATTGTGGCTTATGGGCGTTAGAAAACGCTAGAGGTATTAATGCTGTGTTGCAAGGAAGTAGAAGTAATATTCCTGATGAAATACGTAACCGTTTGCAAGTTCAAGGAAGAGATGAAGCTTATTTTATACGCACGAGAGAAAATGTTTCAGACAGATTAAGTATAGATCCACAACGTATAGCTAATCTAGAGACTGTACTTGCTGAAACACAAGCACCTAGAAAGAAATTTGACCTGAATAATTGTGTAAAACAAGGTAGTAGAAAAAGAAGAAGTATTAATCCTTGTTTATTTTCATTGGATGATGTAAAAAAGTTTATTAAGGGAAGGATAGATGAAAATAATATAGATAAGATTATAGTTGATAGTGAAAAGTTCCTAACTTATGTTAAAAGTAGTCAAAATGAAGGGAAAAATGCTCAGCTAATAGAGTTCGTTGGAGATAAAAATATCGAAGGTAATCATAAGTACTTATTTGATAAGGTAGTTGAAGATCAAGGGTACGGACGTTATATTGAAAATGAACGTATTAAGAATTTGCACGGTGACATTTCACAGCAAACTGGTAGTACAACAAAAAGCTCAAAGTTGAAAAGCAGGTTAATGAACGCTGCAGGTGGAATACAATTAATAAGAGGAATTCATGGAGCTATTGTATCTTGTAAAGATGGAACAGCAATAGATTGTGGATTAAATTTAGGTGGGATAGCATGGTCTTTTGCATCTCAACCAATTGAGAATGTAATGGTTAAAATTACTCCAAAAGTTATAGCATCAGCTGAAAAGGTTGTGGGAAAAATTATACCAGGTACTTTAGGTAAACAGACAAAATTTGCTGTTCGAATTGCAGGCGCAAAGTTTGGAGGAACTATAGCAAGAGGTACAGTAGGAGTTATAGCTGGTGTTTTTGATATTGTTGAGATAGGTATGTCAGCAAGTAATCTTGTTGATTGTAAAAAAAGAGAGGATAGTGATAATCCATGTGGAGAAAAGGAGATAAGAGATAATATAGCATCTATATCCTTTTCTAGTGTATCATTTGTTTCTGGTGTTGCTCTTACAGCAGCAAGTATGCCGGTAGTTGGTATTGCAGTTGGGTTTGGGCTCATGGTAGGTTATGGAATTTATAGTGGTGTCAGCAATATCGTGGAGTACGAGAAAAAGTACGATACAACCCATGGAGAGAACTGGAGTATTTTTTGGCGTACACTTCTTTTTCAACCTATGGCAGCTGATGTGCAGCATCTTGCAGCTAGGAAAGACACAGTTAATAGTTTAGCTAAAGGAGTGTGGCAAGCTTTAAATAATGGCCCTAGTAATGTTGTTGCTTATGGTGTTGGTCTTGGGGGAGAAATAAGAGGTAATACTCTTCGTCCAGGTTATGCAACGATTATGATGAATGGGAAAAATGCTAATACAAGAAATCTTTCGCGTGTTATACCTGATCGTATACCGGGTGCTAGCAGGATTTGTTTGCCAAAGATTACTGGGCAAGATTATGAAAAAGGTATTACAAATTCAGTTCAACCGTCTTTATACTACTGTGATAATGCAATGGTTATTAGTCACGATGGTAGAGTAGGTGTAAAGCAAAATGGCAAAACAATTGTCTATGATCTACAGAATGTAGATAATGGTGTCATTATTGGAAGCAACGAATGGAACAATAATTTTCTAATTTATCCAGGTGCAACAAGAATAACTGGTGGTAATAATGTAGTAAATAGGTTTATTGTAAATAACATTGGCTTTTCAGGTAAAATTATTGGTGGAGGTAACTCTGTTAATATAATTGATTTAAGTCAATTGAAAAATACAGTTGTAGGGGTGAATGTTAACTATCGTTTTGAACCTAGTGCTTCTGGACAATTAAAAATAAAAATGAATGATCATTTATTGATTGATGATTATATCAATAATAGTAGTTTTAATTATCACTATGTTGGAAGGAAAAACAAAGTAGATAGGGTGTTATGTATGGGTTATTCCGAACACTTTGCAGAAATTGATGATCGTGAGGTTATCATAGATAGTGGTGGTGGTTCTAGTAATAATGCAAAAGACATAGTTGAAAATTGTAAAAAAGTAATTATTTCACCATATACTACAGTTGAAGGTAGAGAAAGCAATTATACTTTTTACGTAAAAACCGCAGGTTATAAAGGTAGAAGTTTACGCTCAGAAATTAATATAAAGGGGACGGGAACTATAGTTTTTTCGGAATTTGATTTATTAAGTGGTTGTGAACAAATTACTTATTCCACAGACAGTAATACTTTATCTTTAAAAATAAATTTTGGTCAAAACAATCAATTTACTCTTGATGTAAAAAATTATGTTGAGCAAAGCAGTAATAAACCTCGCTTTGCACTAATAGATAAAAATGGTAGTAATATTGTTCCTAAGATTGAAAGATCAGACTCATCAACTATAAAAATTACTTCATTTGAATTACATTCAGAACATTCCCTAGATAATTTTGACAATGTTGAAAGTCATTACAAGAAAATTCTAAACAATAACAAGGATTACAAAGTCTTTAGTGTTATCAGAGATAGAGTACAGAATCATGGTAATAGTGCAGTTCCAAATATGGTTTTTGGTTCTCAGGAAGATGATGTAATGAACTTCGATCAAGGTACTATATTTGCGAGAGGAGGAAAAGGAAGTGACGTGTATATTATTGCTGATGGTATAGGTAACAAAGAAATTCAGATTGATAATTATTCAGATGATGAAAAAGCGGATACGCTATTTATGCCAGAGGTTGAAAAAGATTTTTTAGTCCAACAATGTAACTTACATTTAAACTATAATAATACTAGTATTCAAGTAAAAAACTATCTTCAAGATCGTAATTATAGACATCTCGTAATTATGAATAAAAAAGGAGAAACATTTATTCCTTATGTACAGTCAATGTCGTGTTCTTCCTCAGAAAAAGGTAAATTAGTTCCTTTTTTACAGGCTATACAAACTCAGAATATGTTTTTGTTACCTAAGGACTTTCAAGGTGATAATGTAGTGATAGATTCTCATCTTGAAGATATTAAAAAGTATAAAGATAAAGATGATCTCCTATTGATAAGAGAAAGCGAAGTCCCTTTTGTCATTAAAATAGAAGGGTTCTATACTGATCGAAGTAAATGGGAAAATATTTCTTATTCTCTATGGAATAATGATCATTTTTCTCCATCTCCTGGGTTATTAGAGAACGTTGATAATGTAACTGAGTATAAGGATAAACTTAGAAGTGACTATGAAAGAATTGTAAAAGAATACGTTGAAGATTTTAGTAACTCTACTAGTATCATTCAACACAATCAAAAATTAGAAAAAAATATTTCTACTTCTGTAGGACAAGATGAGGAACGCATAGGAGTAGTGGTACTAAAGAATATTACTCCGGATCAGGTTGAGGTTTCCAGTAATGGTACAGATTTAGTGTTTCGCGATAAGAGGTCTAATCGTACGATCAACGTAAAAAATTGGGATAATTCTGAGTCTTATAGAATTGCTACATTGGAATTTGATTTAGGTTTAGAACTGATAAAGATCCTGAGATTAAATAGGTTTAGTTTATCTGAGGTAAAAGAAATACAAAGTTTAATTGATAAAGCTTCAGAGAATTACCAGAGTAGAAATGAGTATACATCTAAAGTAGAAACTGACTTTAAATGTTTGGTATCAACTGCTGGTTTTGCAAATAAAAATTCAACATATCAATATTTAGGCTTTTCTTCACTCCAAGATCAAGTTAACTTTGTAGAGGGTTTTTGTAGCTTAGAACAGTTATCTGAGTTTAGAGGTAATTTAAATAGTACGCAGATCTCAGCATTGTCAAGGACTTTACAAAATAATCTTTTATTAAGTGGCTATGATCGAGATGTAATAAACCAGTGCTCTGAATTAATGATGAATGAGGAGAATAATCAGCAAAGTAAAGTCTCTTCTATGGTTAAAAGTATAATAAAGATGGATCTAGAGAATAGCATGTTAAATAATTCTCCTTTGACCAGTAGCCTTACAAATGGGATTTGTAATCTTGACAAAAAGTTGTGTGGTGAAGCAATGAAAGAAGCTGTAAATGATGTGTATGAAAAAGTGGATACGAAAAAGATGTTAAGGCTTATACACGATTGTAGTAGTATCACACAAAGTGTTCAAGGTTATATAGCTGTGTTTGATGAAATGCAAAAGAAAAATGATCTTAATAACAATGCAGTGTTTAAATTGGCCTATTATGTAAAGGAAATTATGGAGAAGGACAATTGCCGTAGTCTTCATCCAGAGGAAAGATCTAATCTTGAAGAACTAAAAAGCAAATTACCAGAATCAGTAAAGAATGTGGTGTTTTCATCAAAAGTATGTATTAAAAATGTTAAGTTTAATGAATATCTATATGCTGTTGATTTTGAAAGCAATAGAGAACTTAAACTTAATGCTGATGATACGAACAGAAGACAAGTGTTTACTTGGGGTCCAGGAGAAAAGCCAACGGAACATGGTATCCAACAAGGTTTGTGGGAGATTGAGCCTGATGGTTACAATCTTTATATTAAAAATGTTGGATATCATAGCGAATATTTATACGCTGCTCTTGATTCTCTTAATTATGACGAAGCAAGAAGGAGAGTGTTTACTTGGACTCCACAAACGAAGGATTCACAATCTGTATGGAAGTTAGAACCTTATGGTGACAATGTTTATATAATGAATGTTAAGCAAAATGAATATTTATATGCTACTGATTTTAAGCGTAGTGATGCTGATGGAAGGAGAAGATATGTGTTTGCTTGGATTCCGCAAACGAAGGATTCACAATTTGTATGGAAGGTTGAAGATTGTGGATCTACTCGCAATGGGTGTGATATACAAGAAATAGATAGTAAAGCGAGTCTAGGCTCTGATCCCTTTAAAGCTATAGGGGTTAAGGACAAATTGAATAGTACTCAGATTTTGGAATTATCAAGAGGACTGCAAAACATTTCCTCACTAAGTGAGTATGATCAAAATGCAGTGGATCAGTACCTTAGGTTAAAGTTGGACAGTGGTCAGGAAGTAGTAAGTAAAATATCTTCTGTGGTTGAAAATATTAAAGAGCTTGTTTCTCCCTCAGAGAGTAAGTTAGACTTAGGTAGTTGTGCAAGAAATAGCGAAAAAGGCAATACTGATTCCTGTCCTGCCTTCATGAGAGATATACATAATGAACTTAATATAAATGAGAGAAAAAATATTAGTGTGGGTGAAAAAGACGTAATTACTTCAGGCCATGCAAGACTTGATACTGAAAATTTCCCTATTCAAGAAAAAGTAATAAATGATGATACCAATGGAAAGAAAAGTTTGAAGAGAACATTAGATTTTCGTCAGTTAGTGAAGCAAGTAGATAAGGATTTGAGTATAAAACCAGTACCAATGGTTATTAAAGACAAAAATGATTTGTTAATTAAACTTTCTATATCAGCCACTGGTTTTCAGCAAGATGTAATAACAATCAGGCTGAAAGATGCACTTATAAATAAGTGGTATAAAAAATTACAAATTATTTTTGATAATGCACCGGTGAAAATAGATGATAATTTAGATTTAAAGTCTTCATTCTTTATTTCTGATGAGAAAATTATTGTAGTAAGACCTCAAGACATAGAAGAAAATAGTAAATTAATTATATCTAAAAAAGCAGGGCAGTATACCTACCTTCATGATAAATATGACTTGATAGTTACCAATGCCTTTAATGCTGGCATAGAAGCAAATGAGTTGTGTATTATGTATTTTAGAGATTTCTATAAAGAACCTAAAATGAAAACATTATCTATAAGATTTACTGACAAAGAAATATTATTAAGTGATGAAATGGATAGAATATATAATTCAGATAGTATTGATAAATTAAGCAATGTGAGTTCTATTGTCGATTTACAAGAAAGTTCTATACCTCTAGAATTCCCAAACAGCGGAGACATAAATGCTCCAGGTGAACTTGGTAGGACATCTTTGCATCTTGCTTCTAAAGCTGGTAAACGTGATAATGTCAAACTTCTTCTTGATAGAGGTGCTAATATTGAAGTTCGAGATGAGTTTGGGTATACACCAATATCTCTTGCTACTCAATCAGGTAAATGGAGTGTAGTAGAACTGCTTCTTGATAGAGGTGCTAATATTGATACTCAAGATAAGAAAGGTCAAACACTTTTACACTCTGCTGTGTCAGGAAATAATTTAGACATGATCCAATTCCTTCTTGATAGAGGTGCTAATATTGAAGTTCAAGATGACTTTGGTTACACGCCAATACTTTATGCTGCTCAATCAGGTAAATGGGATGTGGTCAAACTTCTTATTAGTAACGGTGCTAAATTTAATAATGAAATAACGATTCAAGGAACACCTTTACATTTTGCTGTGCAAGAGGGTAACCTGGATATGATTAGATTTCTTCTTGATGAAGGTGCTGATATTGAATCTCAAGACAAAGATAATAAAAAGCCTTTGCATCTTGCTGTTGATACGAACAGGTTGAGTGTAGTTAAACTCCTTCTTGATAGAGGTGCTAGTGTAAATGCTAAAGATGAGAATAATAAAGCACCTTTAGACTTAGCTACTGAAGAAGATATGATAGAAGTTTTGAAGAAAGCACAGTTGGATCAAGAATTGTTAATTAATGCAAGGAATGGTAATCTTGATAAAGTAAAAGATCTTATCATTCAAGGTGCCAATTTAGAAGCTAAAGATATTAATGGTAATACTGCTCTACATAATGCTTGTAGTAATGGTCACTTGAAGGTGGTAGAATATCTCATCGAAAAGGGAGCTAGTTTAAAGGCTAAAAATAAAGATGGTAAAACACCTTTAGACTTGGCTATCCAAGAAGGTCGCATAGATATAGTACAAGCAATAGAACAAATACAGTCAGACTTAAATGGAAAATTGTTATCTGCAGTAAAAAACGGTGATCTTAATAAGATTGAGGATCTTGTTAGCCAAGGTACTAGCTTAGAGGTGAAAGATAGCAATGGTAATACTCTTTTACATTATGCTTCTCAGAATAATCATTTGAGAGTAGTGAAATATCTTATCAAGAAGGAAGCTAGCTTAAAAGCTAAAAACAAAGATGGTGAAACACCTTTAGACTTGGCTGTTCAAAAGAATTACATAGATATAATAGAATTTTTGAAAAAAACACAGTTAGATTTAGATAAAGAATTGTTGGCTGTAGCAAACGGTGACGATCTTAATAGAGTCAAGGCTCTTGTTAGCCAAGGTGCTAGTTTAGAAGCTAAAGATAACAGTGATAATACTCCTTTACATAACGCTTGTAATAATGGTCATGTAAAAGTAGTAGAATATCTTGTCGAAGAGGGAGCTAGCTTAAAGGCTAAAAACAAGGATGGTGAAGCACCTTTACACGTAGCTGTCCAACATGATGGCACACTTGAAGTAATTGAGTTTATTTTGAGCAGAGATCTTAGTGGTATTAATGATATAACTAATAACGGTAAAACGCCTTTACATTTAGCTATACGAGGAGATAAACCAAATACGGTTGAACTCCTTCTTAGGAAAGGTGCGAGTATTGCAGTTAAAGATAAAAACGGTAAAACACCTTTAGATTTGGCCAAACAAGAAGATTATACAAATATAATAGAAATGATAGAAGAAGTACAATCAGAGTTAGATGAAAAATTGTTGATGGCAGTGAAAGACAACAATCTTAGTGAAGTTGGGGATCTCATCAATCGGAATGCTAATGTTAATGCTAGAGATAAGTACAGTTGGACACCACTACATTGGGCTGCATTTAAGGATCGTTTAGAAGTTGCAGAGTTTTTGGTAAAGAAAGGTGCTGATGTTAATGTTGCAAGTGAAAATCTTTATGGTAGCAGGCCTATACATATTGCTGTTGAGAACAATAATAAAAACATTATAGAGTTTCTTCTTAGCAAAGGAGTGGATGTTAACGATACTGACAAGCAAGGTTATACACCACTGCACTATGCTGCATGGAGAGGTCGTTCAGAGGTTGCTAGTCTTCTTTTTGATAAGGGAGCTAATATCAATGCTGCAGACACCTCTACTTCTGGTAAAAAACCTATACATGTAGCTGCTGAAAATAATAGTAAAAGTGTTATAGAGTTTCTTCTCAGCAAGGGGGTAAACGTTGATGAAGCTGATAAAAATGGTTGGACACCTTTACACTATGCTGCTAAGTTTGATCAATTAGAGGTTGCAAAATTCTTGATAGAAAAAGGAGCTAATATCAATGCTGCAGATGCCTCTACTGCTGGTAAAAAGCCTATACATGTTGCTGCTGAAAATAATAGTAGAAGTATTATAGAGTTTCTTATCAGCAAGGGAGTGAGTGTTAATGATACTGACAAAGATGGCAGAACACCTCTGTACTGGGCTTCTTGGAATGGTCGTCTGGATGTAGTAGAGTATCTTATAGGTAAAGGAGCCAATATCAGTGCTAAAGATCATGGTGGTAAAACACCGCTAGATGTTGCTAAAGATCAAAAATATGATAATACTGCAGAGTATTTACAACAAACAGAATTACAGCTAAATGAGCAATTGTTGGCTGCAGTGCGAGGTGGTGATTTTAAAAAAGTTAAAGATCTTGTAAATCGAGGTGCTAGTTTGGAAGATGCTAACATTGATGCTCAAGATAAGGAAGGAAAAACACCTTTGCATTTTGCCGCTCAAGAAGGCGATTTGGGCATGGTCCAATTTTTCCTTGATAGAGGTGCTAAGATTGAAGCTAAAGACATATATGGATGGACACCTTTACACTTTGCTGCTTCTAGTGACAAGCTTGACATAGTTAAGTTTCTGTTTAATAAGAACGCTAATATTAAAGCTAGAGATATCTACGGCGATACGCCTTTACATGTGGCTGCTCAGTATAGTAATAAGCTTGAAATAGTTGAATTTCTTTTAGACAAGGATGCTAATGATATTAATGATGTAACTAATGACCGCTCTACACTTTTACATGTAGCTGTAGAGGGAAACAAATTAGATACAGTCAAATTCCTTCTTGATAGAGGTGCTGATATTGAAGTCAAGGACATTCATAACCAAACACCTTTGGGATTGGCTATTCAAAAGGGTTACACAGATATAGTTAAAGCTTTGGAACAGGAACGATTAGGTAAAGAGTTATTTACTGCTGTGAGAGAATATAATCTTCCTAGAGTTGAAGAGCTTATCAGCCAAGGTGCCAATCTTAATGTTAAAGACAGGAATGGTAGAACGCCGCTAGATATTGCTACTGGTACAAAGAATGCTATTGAAGAGGATCATGAATCTCACAATAATTTATTATTGCTCACCCAACAAGTTCATATAGTGAGAGTTTTAGAACAGGAGCAATTACGTAGGAAGTTGTTTACTGCTGTAAGAGAAGAAAATCTCCCTAAAGTTAGAGAGCTTATTAGTCAAGGGGCTGATGTTGATGCTAAAAAGGATGGTAAAACGCCACTAGATATTGCTAAAGAGAAACTAAGAGAACGTGGTAAAAACGAAGAATGTAGTGATATTGTGCAGTGCTTAGAAAAACTTAAGCAGAAAAGAGGAGAAGCTGTACAACGTAAACGCCGTAATTTACTGAGTGAGTTGCTAGGTTCGAGTAATCAACCCGAGATAGCAGCAAGTAGTGGTACAAGACCATCTTCATGGATAAATAATTGTATTTCTTGGGCGAAAAAATTAGCAGCCAGCACTTTCTCTATAATTCCTGCATTGCCCTCTCAATACAACATTGCAGACAAGAATAATGTAAAAAGTGATAATAAAAACATACCACAAAGTACGTCATCTGTTGGTTGGAATAAATTCCTAAATAATGAAAATATTGCTCTTGCGAGTTGTGTTGCCGATGCATTAGATAATACTCCAAGTAGGCGCTATCAAGGTTTAATGAGTAAAGGAGTAGAAGTTGTGCCAAGCAGCAGAGTTGCAGTTGAACTTGCTCTTAAAAAATTTAATTCATTTGTAGAAGATAAAATAAGAAACCTAGAATCAAAAGAACAAGCTAGAATACATGTTGAACTTAAAGATGCATATCCAGAAATAATAGCAAGCTTGGAAAGAGGAGTTGAATTTAGTGGTAATGTTGGGTTAGATAATGTTTTAGAAAAGTGCAAGAAGTGCTTTTGTATAAATGTCCTACCAAAGGATAAAGTATCAACTTGTCTTTCTGATGTAGGAGTAACCAAGCTTGGAAATACTTTGAGTAAGTAGATGAGGATATGGAAGATATAATATACCAAATAGTGAAAAGCTTATAATAGAATTTAAAGTAAAGGTAGCCAAAATAATGAGGGAAATCAGTAGCAAGTTTGATGATCTTAATACTAAAATGGATGAAGTAGACATTAAATGCTAAGTGGTTAATGTGTTTTCCATATTGAACTTACAGCACGTAGCTTTGATATAGAAGTTTGGGTAACGTTATGATAGTAATTTATATAATTCTATGTGCAATCTTTATAGCCATTTTAGACAGTTCACTAGATTCTTAATTAGGGGACATGTCTAACTTAGAGAAGGTTTTCATAAATGTTGAAGTGAATAAGTAGGAATATTATGTTTTTTCCTTGAGTTGTAAAATTTCAGAATGAGAGAGATCGGTGATTTGAGCTATAACATCTATAGAGACACCGGCCTTGAGTGAGTTTTTTGCTACTTCAATTTTACCTTCAATTTTACCTTCAATTTTACCTTTTTCATGACCGATTTGGATGCCTTCTCTCCTACCCTTCTCTTCTCCAATTTGGATTCCTTCATGTTTAGCATCATCGAGTTTTTGAGCAAGGATAGCGTTTTCTTTCTGCACGCTCAATATTCTTTCTTCATATGCGATCAAATCCTTTTCATTCCAGCGAAACCTGTCTAATTCATCATATGCTAGCTTTATTATCGGAGCTTCTGCTGCTATCTTTTTCAGATCTTCATCAGTTGTTTCCTCTGCGTATTTAAAAAAGAAACACCATCTCTCTGTAGTATTCTCTAACTGCTCTACTCTATTTTTTGTAAATTTAGGCAACTCAATAAAGACAAATTGTAGATCTTTTAAGTAATGACCATTGGTTTTGATATCACGTATATTATGAGTAGAAATATAGTCAACTTCTTCAGGCAGAAGGTTACAATTGGAAATAGCAATAAAGAAGACTTTCTGAAGATCAATATAATTACCAGATTTATCTAATTGTCTTGAGTAAGCCTTAGCAGCATAAAGTTGAGCGCGTTTTTCAAAGCCCTTATCACGAGCGAGCTGCATTTCGATGACAAATCTATTACCAATAGAGTCTTTGCAAAGAACATCAACAATGCTTTGTTTGTCAGAAGCAATTTCAGGATCCATGATAGTACTGAGGAATTCAATCTCCATTATTTGATCAGAAGTAGAAAAACCTAAGATATCGTTGAGGAAGTGAATGAGGATATTTTTATTCTTTTCAGAGCTAAAGATTTTCTTAAAACTAAGATCGTTTTTTGGATCAAGAAATTTAGAAAAAGCCATGATAAATTAACCTAGAAAGCATTAATAATTATACACAATTGTGAAGAAATATTCAACGTTTTTGTACTAAAGCCTATTAAGGTTAGCTAAATTTCAAGAGTCGGCAAAAAACTACCTTCATAAATGACCCTAGAATGCTACCACGCACCTTAATGTTATATTTTATCATCTTTTACAACTCCCTCTATAAACCCCAGCAAATGAATTCATGAGCTATAAAGAGCTTTAAAAACAATTATTTTGGGTATGAGAGACTAACCTCCTAATAAAAACACGAGCCCAAAAGCTCAATTACGATTTACCTAACATCGTGAGGACAGGTTCATTAGCTTCCCACACCTTTACATGATAAAGATCTTGAAACTTAATGTCAACATTTCGGTGGCAAATTTACGTTGAATCTATATTCTGTAAGTATGGGCGAAAAAAAGAAGGTTATAATATATACAGATGGAGCATGTTCTGGAAATCCAGGTCCTGGTGGATGGGCAGCTGTGATGATGTATGAAAATAAAAGTGTCTTTATCAAAAAACGTATCTCTGGAGGTGAAGAAAACACAACGAACAACAAGATGGAGTTAAAGGCTGTGATTAACGGGCTAAAGATGTTGAAAGTTTCTTGCAAAGTTGTTTTACACACTGATAGTCAGTATATTAAACAAGGTATAACAGAGTGGATCAATAAGTGGAGAACAAATGGTTGGAAGACAGCCAATAAAAAATCAGTAAAAAACGTTGAGTTATGGAAGGAATTGGATGAAATTGTCTTGCAGCATGATATTAACTGGAAGTGGGTTAAGGCTCACAGTGGTAATACCTATAATGAAGAGGCAGATAGACTTGCTAGAAAGGAATCTAAAAAGCTAAAATATAGAGATTGTGAGATCAAGAAATCACAAAAAAATAGAGGGAGCTCTAAGTTTCATAGATTGGAGGGAGTGTTATGGCAATAATTCTTTTAGACACAAAAACTATAAACCGTATAGCAGCAGGAGAGGTAATAGAAAGGCCAGCGAGTGTAGTAAAGGAATTAGTAGAAAATGCAATAGATGCTGGAAGTTCAGAGATAGAGATCAAAATAGAAAGTGGTGGACGTAACCTTATAACTGTGACAGATGATGGAAATGGAATAGAAAAGAACGATCTGGAACTAGCACTTATGAGGCATGCCACTTCAAAATTAAGTGATAGTGAGTTAATAGAGATCAGACATCTTGGCTTTAGAGGAGAGGCTCTGCCTTCAATTGCAGCAGTAAGCAGAATGAAATTATCATCCAAGGCAAGTGGAGCAAAGGAAGCATGGTCTATAAGATATGAGGGAGGAGAAAAAATAAGAGAGATTATCCCTTGTTCTTTGTTGCAAGGTACATATATTGAAATTCGTGACTTATTTTTTGCCACACCAAATAGATTAAAATTTCTAAAAACCGAGAGGGCAGAAACACAAAGCATTGTTGACATTGTAAATAACTTAGCAATGATTAACTATAGTATTGGGTTTACTCTCACTTCCGGTAATAAAAAGCTCTTAAAATATGTTAAGCAAACTTTATTATTTAACAGATTATGTGAAACAGAAGAAGAATTTCAGAGCAATTCGCTGGAAGTAAAAGAGGAAGAAGACGGCATCAAACTTACGGGACACATCTGTAAACCAACTATTAGTCGTGGTAATTCAACTCAGATCTATACGTTTGTTAATGGAAGGCCAATAAAAGACAATCTACTTATTGGTGCAATTCGATATGCGTATCAGGACTTTATTCCAAGTGGGAGGTATCCTTTTGCAGTGCTGCACTTAGAGATACCATACGATCAAGTAGATGTAAATGTGCATCCAAATAAATCAGAGGTAAGGTTTCAGAACAAGAGGCTAGTATATGAAATAGTGAGAAGAGGAATAATAAAAGCATTATCGACTAGAGTAGGCACGTTTGCAGCAAGTGATGTTGAGTCTCAAAGTATTGAGGAGTTTGATAGCCAAGAGCCGGTTAATAGTAAAGAGAAAAAAAATCAAAAAGAGTTTTATGAAAAGAGGCCAAGTCTTTTAGAAAATCGTTTAATGAAAGAATTCAATGCACCAGATGAAAGAAGGCAAAGCTTACCAGAAACGTTTAAATATGGAGAATCTCCACCCCAAAAGGGAACGATGGTTCTAGAAAAGAAGCAAATTGATTTGATAGAGGATCACCCTCTAGGGTATGCACGCTGTCAGGTCTACAATACTTACATTATTGCTGAGGCTGGAGATAGGCTGATTATAGTAGATCAACATGCAGCCTATGAGAGATTGATATACGAGTGCTTAACAAGCATAAAAAGACAAAAACTTCTCATTCCTGAAATAGTTGAAATTAAAAACCAAGCTGGAATGGAGATGGTTAAAACTTATAAAGATAAGCTTTTTGAAATGGGTTTTGGTATTGAAATAGAATCAGAAGATAAAGTAAGGGTAAAAGAAATACCTGCAATCTTGGGAACAATAGATATAAAAGAGATGCTAGTTGATATAGTAGATAAGTTAATGGAAATAGAAGATACGCTACCAATAGAGGATAAGGTGAACAAAATATCATCCATAATCGCTTGCCACGGAGCAGGAAGAAAAATGAAATTGGAAGAGATGAATGAGATACTAAGACAAATTGAGAAAACTCCATATTCTGATCACGGAAGACCAACGTATATAGAAATGAAACTAAGTGATATAGAAAAATTGTTTGAAAGGAGATGAGTTCAGTTTGTCAAAAAGGTTGCCAATTAAGTATACGTAACAGCTCTTCTGGTTATGGAGTATAAAATGTGAAAAAAGAGAATAAATGCTCTAATTTTTTAGATTACAAAGTAATAGGACAGGAAGTAAGAAATCGTAGATTAGCAAAGGGATATAGTCAAAAAGATTTAGCAAAAAAAATCGGTGTAACGTATCAAATAGTACTACAATATGAAAAAGGAACACGTAAAATTTCGATTGAAAAGTTGTATGCTATAGCAGAGATATTGTCGATTGGTATTGTAGACCTAATTCCTGTATCAAATGAAAAAATCTGTTTTGAAGATGAGGGAGAGGAAATATTAAATCTAGTAAGAAAATATAAAACGATTAATGATCAGGAATTACGTAGAATGTTTTGTTTACTAACCAAATTTGTTCAAGTTAGTGAGAAAAATAGTAAAAAAACGGAGAGAATAAAAATTGCAAAAGGTCTGGTTAAAGCAGGAGTTTCTGTTGATACTGTTTCAAAAACAATTGGTCTATCTGCTGATGAATGTGTTGAAGAAAAAACGGGTTCTATCTACTACCAAATAGGAAAAAAGATAAAAGAATGGAGACTAGTGCGGGAATATACTCAGAAGGATTTAGCAGAAAAAATGAGTACAACACGTGATGAAATAAGCAACTATGAGCAAGGACGTGTGGCCATTCCACTGGAAAAATTATATGCAATAGCAGAAACATTATCAATTAGCATTACAGATCTGCTCATAGAAGAAGATGAGATAGTAGAAAATGAACTACCTGATTTAATAAAAGAATACAAAAAGATTGAAAGTCAAGAACTACGTAATGCATTAATAAGATCTCTATTTGAAGGCATACGGATTTGCGAAGAAAAAGTGAAAAGAGCAGAAAAGATCAAAATTGCAAAAGACTTAGTAAAAAAAGGAATTTCTATCAATATTATTTTAAAAACAGTAGGCATCTCTTTAGACGAAATTCAACAAATTTAAAATAAAAAAATCAGTATCTATTAATATCTTTACCTTTTGATGAAAAAATAAGTAAAAAAGATTGAGAAATTGATTTGACTTCACGCGAAAGCTATGGCCTTATGCCAATGCTGATAAAAAACAGCAGTAAATATTTAAAAAAAGTTTGTTGTTAGTGAAAGGTAAATTATATGAGTAAAAGTAAAGAGGAAATAGAGTTCAGAATATTAGAAAGCAAAGGCAAAGCACTACTTGATCGTGAAATAATGGAAACATTTTTAAGTGCAGTACATGAAAGGCCGCAAGCTCAAGAAATTGCTAAAAATCTGGTGAATACTTATGCAGGAGTAGGAAGGATTTTAGGTAGAGAAATGGATGACCTGAAAGTCATAGAAGGAGTAACTGATTCTGCAGTAGCAATGATTATGTGTGTTAAGGAAACACTAGAAAGGGTACTGAGAGAAAAGCTCAAAAGTGAGCCAATAATGGACTTACAAGGGCTAGTAGAGTACTTAAACGTAAGTATAGGCCACTCAGAAAGGGAATGTGTAAAAATACTGTACTTGAATAAAAGGCGCCAATTAATCGGAGAAGAATCCTATATTGGTGAAATGGAAAAAGTACCAGTATACATAAAGGAGATTATAAAAAAAGCATTAATAAAGAATGCAACATTAGTAATAATGTCACACGATCAACCACCTTAATACCCCATTCAACAACCAAAAAGAGATTACAGTTACAGATCCAACTCATCCGCTATTTGGCAGAACTTTTCCTATATCCTTTATCAGTTCAAGAGCCCATTGTAGTAGTAATGTATTTGTTATTCATCGTAATAACATAATTCTGCGTATCCCGTTTCTTGCTACCAACTTAGCCAGTAAGCAAGATTTTCTCACAAGTAAATTAACATGGGATTCATTATACGAATTTGTTTCTTTAGCAAAGGAGTATAAATTATGCCATGTAAACCAAATAGAGTGTGGAAAAAAATGCCGCAATGTCTCAAATCAGAAATTTTAGAAAACATATTATTAGTGTCCAAAGAGGTCATCCATGAATACATCAGAGCTAATTACAGCACAACATTTAACACGCGAAGCGATAATTTACATAAGACAATCAACACCTCATCAAGCACTGAGCAATCAAGAAAGTTTGGAGTTACAGTATGCGCTGAAACAAAGAGCTATTGATCTTGGGTGGAAAGCTGATAATATTGTTGTTATTGATAATGATCTCGGCTTAACAGGTGCTAGTGCTGAAAAGCGTGAAGGGTATAAAGAGATTCTCGCTAAAGTCACTTTATCAAAGGTAGGGATTATCCTATCCTACGATGTGACTCGTTTGTCACGTAATTGTTCTGATTGGTATCCGTTATTGGATATATGTGGCTATAAACAGTGTTTGATAGCTGATCGGGATGGTGTGTATGACCCTGGTACTATTAATGGTCGGTTGTTACTTGGTCTGAAAGGACAGCTTGCTGAAATGGAGTTATCTACTATAAGAGCCAGACTAAATGCTGGACTAGTAAATAAGGCAACCAGAGGAGATTTAGCCTTATCTCTTCCAGTGGGTTTCGTTCGTAACATTGATGATTCCGTGAGTAAGGATCCTAACCTTGAAGTTCAGCAGCATATTAAGCTTGTTTTTGACACTTTTCTAGAAAAACGAACAGCAGCACAAGTTGTAAGGTATTTTAACAATAACCAACTTACCATTCCTAGGTATGACAATTTTAAAGAAGTGCATTGGAAAAAACCAACTTTTGACGCAATTATCTCAATGCTCAAAAACCCTGCTTATGCTGGAGCATTTGCTTATGGTCGTTCTTGTACTACGCGTCACAAACTATCTTCTGCTAATAAAACAACAAAAAGACTACCAATGGAAGAATGGAAAGTTCTAATTAAAGATAAATACCCAGCTTACATAGATTGGGAAACCTTTACAAAGATTCAGATCATACTTAAAGATAATCATGCGGATTACCGTCGCTGTAGAACACGTGGAATAGCTAGACCAGGTGCAGCATTATTACATGGAATAATCTATTGTGGAGAATGTGGACACAAAATGATAGTACAGTATAAAGGAGGAAATCATTATAAATGCAGTTACCAACATCAACGTGATCTTTCCCCTTCATGTCAGTTTTTACCTGCTGATATTATTGATAATGAAGTAATTCCTAAATTTTTTGCAGCACTTAGTCAAATTGAGCTAGATGCTTATACTAAGGCTATTAACTCGCAGCTACAATCTGAACAAGAAATTAATAAAGCTCATTTACAATCAACTATGTTTTTTAAAATTTTTTGAATTTAGTTTCATTACAACTTTTGTTTGTAATTTTGTTTTTTATTCGAGTAAAAAGTGCATTTTTGACAATAAAAACCCTAACTTAATCATAGAAAAATTTTGTATCAAACAACAGTTACTGCTTAGATCTTATGGTTAACGAATATGTGTATAAATACTTTAAATGTGTGTAGACGTATTTATCCACATATTCGTTAACCTATTTTCTATGCAGATTTTTTTAATTCACATTGACTGCTTCTTTAAGCCTCGCATTGGCAATTACTATGATTTTACGCATTAGAGCTGTCATAGCCACCATCTTCTTTTTACCTTTACCAACAAGCCTTGAATAGAAGGCACCAAGCGCAGACTTAGACCTTGAAGCAGACATCGCAGCTGTAAAAAGCTTTTCACGAACGTTGCTTCTGCCACCACTTATTCTGCGATAACCAATAGTTTTACCACTTTCTTTCGGATGAGGTGCAACTCCAGCAAGACTTGCAATTTCTCCCCTACTTACATAACCAAGTTCTGGCATTAGACACAGAAAATCTTGAGATAATTTTGCACCTATTCCTGGAACTGTTTTAAGGATTTTTTGGCGCTTTTGTAACTCTGGATTCTCATCAATAATTTTTTGTATGGTATTGTTGAGCTCATCTATCTGGCTATTAAAGAATTCAATAGTTTTCTGACAGCTTTCTTTTATATGGTCGTTTTCAGGTGCTGCAAGCCTAGATTTCTCTTGAGCTCTCATTTTTGTAATGTCATCACGACGTTGACAAAGTGCAACTAAGGTTGTTTGTTCTTTTGACATAGGTGCAAATAGAGATAGAGTACTATAGCGTTCAAACCCATACTGAGCAAGGGCTCTTGCATCTGATTGATCAGACTTTGCTAAAGTTCCATGAGATAGAACAAAGCTTTTTACTTTGCGAGTATTAGCTCGATGTACAGCAATATCTTTATCAACAAGAAAATGTGCTAAGCCAAGCTCATATTTTCCAGTGTTTTCCAGAGTTACTAAAGAATTAGGTAAGATATTTGAAAAATCTTGAAACAATTGTTGCCAGCCAGCAGTATCATTGTCGAATTCGACAGCGTTCTTCTGTTTGTGAACTGCAACAACATTTTTAAATTTTCCGATATCAATGCCAATAAAATTTTGATAAGATGTAATCATAATAACCTCGATTAGTTTTAATTAATTTAAGATTGTAAACGGGTGCATACATATGTCCCATGCAACTATTCAAACGTATCGAGAGATGGGCTAGTGTACCTTGATCCGAACGGTTATAATACCAACAGTTGGTCGGTCGCACACGCCCGTGATAACTCTATTCCTATAGTGAGTAGGGTTATCTTCCCTCTTATCTCCTTTATATCATATTTTTAACTTACAACAGTTGGGATTTAGGAGACATAAATACATGCTTTCCAGTTAGTAGCGTAGAAGAAAGAGGAAATAAATTTGTATTGGGAAGCGATAAACTTTCAGGGCAATATTGGAATTTAAAACACAAGCCAATTTTAGAAAGATTTAGCGTTACTCACAACTATAAAGTAGAAAATTATACAGATCAGAAGGTCAGAAAATATGTTTTAGCAGAACACAACGTTTACTATAAAAATGACTCAGATTCAGAGCAAAAAGACTCAATACACGAATTAGAAAAGCACATTTTAGTATTTTACCCGGGAGTACTGAAGTGGCACGAACATCGACATTTGTACAGAAGTTGGAAAAATAGTCAAGTAATATCTATAATAAGTTAAGTACTTATATTTAGATCCTCATATACTATATTAATAATAGGTTAAAATGTATGAAATAAAAAGAAAAGGACTTGCTTTCTCATGCTAAAAAGGACATGACTTGAATAGCAGCAGGTAAACATAAGAAATTTGTCTGGCGCTAGAAAAGCTAATTTTGTGAGGTATGAAATGAGTTTTAGCAAGAGTAAGTTTTTTAAAGAAGTATCAAGTAACGATATTAATAAAAGAAATGAAGAAGGAGAGACGATCTTGCATCAAGCAGTAGAAATCTCCGATTACACAACAGTGAGGTTATTAATAAAAAAAGGGGCAGAGGTAAATGCAAGAGATAAAAATGGTTATACACCACTACACTGTGCAGTATTTGCAAAAAGCTTAGAAAATGTAAAAGTGCTGCTAAGGTCGGGAGCAGAAGTAAATGCCACTCAATATGTTACTGGATGTACGCCACTGCACTCTGCGTGCAAAATAGGAGGAGCAGGAGTTGAAATAATAAAAGAGCTAGTAAAGGCCGGAGCTGAAGTTAATCAACTGAATAAGTATGGTGCAACACCAATGTACTATATCTGGGAAAGTGAAAAGTATTCTCTGTGTGATAGCAAAGAAAGTGAAAAGGCAAGCAAATTTTTGAGAGAAAAAGGTGGAATAACAAAAAGTAGAGAACTGACGTGCTATGGAATAGAGGGGCTAGTGGGAGAAATAGCAGACATGTTGAATGGAAGCTACATGCCGGAGCTAAAAATAATAGAGATAGGAGAAATAAGGAAGAGAGACAAATCGCTAATAAAGAAAGAATGTCAAAATTTAGCAAGCAAGATAATCAGCCAAGTGAATGCAATGATAGATGAGGTGGTAAAAAGGAAGGCTTAGGTTTAAAGAAAAGGTGGGGTAAGTTATGGTAAAGCTGGGTAAAAAAGAGGAGTCACTATTAGAGAACTCGTTTAAAAATATTTATGAAAGAGACGAAAAAGGAAGAACAGCTCTACATTATGCAGTAGAGGTAAAAACAGTGAGGTTATTAATCGAAAAAGGAGTAGATGTGAATGCAGCAGATGTAAGAGGACATACAGCACTGCATCTAGCGATAACGGAGAAACGTCTAGAAACAGTTAGAGAATTGATAAAATCAGGAGGGAATGTAAATGCTGAAGAGTATGGCAATAAATGCACTCCGCTGCATCTTGCATGTATGGTAGGAGAAAAAGAAATAGTGGAGGAGCTAGTAAAAGCAGGGGCTGAAATAGAGCAAGCAGATAAATTTGGAATAACAGCGATGGATTATGCGAAAAATAGCAAAGAGATAACCGAGATATTGAAGAAAGAAACGGACAGAATTGAAAAGTTATTTGAACAAATAGAACCTTCTATGAGAGGCTGAAAATATGGAAAGAGAAACAGAAAAGAAAGTAATGAATTTAGAGAGAAAACCTTTGGGTGAGCTGAGAAAAACGTGGAAGAAGGTATTTGGGGAAGAGGCGCCTAGATACTCAAAGAAATACCTGATACCAAGATTAGCTTATAGAATGCAGGAAAAAGCGTATGGAGAAATGTCAAGAAAAGGATTAAAAAGACTAGAGTATCTGGCAGATCGGCTAGAGAAGGGAAAAAGGATAAGTAGCGATAAACTGCCAGCAGCAGGAACAGAGCTAATATTAGAGAGAGGGGAAGAAACGCATGCAGTGATGGTAACAGATAAGGGTTTGATCTACAAAGAAGAGTTTTATACATCATTGTCAGCAGTAGCAGGAAAAATAATGGGAATGAGCTACAACGGACCTTTATTATTCGGGATGCGTGATAAAAGTGGAAATTGAGGAGAGAGAATGCTAAAAGAGGTAAGATGTGCGATATATACAAGAAAATCAAATGAAGATGGACTAGAACAAAAGTTTAATAGTCTTGATGCGCAGCGAGTAGCATGTGAAAAATATATAAAGAGTAAAGAAGGCTGGGTAGTATTGGCAAAAAGGTACGACGATGGAGGTTTCTCAGGAAAGAATTTAGAAAGACCAGCAATAAAGGAATTATTTGAAGATGTAAAAAAAGGAGAAGTAGATTGTGTAGTAGTATATACGCTAGATAGATTATCAAGAGAAACAAAAGACAGCATAGAAGTTACATCATTTTTTAGAAGACATAGAGTAAATTTTGTAGCAGTAACGCAGATATTTGACAATAATACGCCAATGGGAAAGTTCGTACAAACAGTGTTATCAGGTGCAGCACAACTAGAAAGAGAGATGATAGTCGAGAGAGTAAAAAATAAAATAGCAACATCAAAAGAACAAGGTTTATGGATGGGTGGAACTTTGCCGCTAGGGTATGATGTAAAAGATAAAGAATTAATAATAAATGAGAAAGAAGCAAAAGTGGTAAAGCGCATATTTGAAAGATATTTGGAGCTGAAGTCAATGGCAGAACTGGCAAGGGAGCTAAACAGAGAAGGATACCGTACGAAATCAGATATCTTTAAAAAAGCGACAGTAAGGAGAATAATAACAAATCCGATATATATGGGAAAAATCAAACATTATGAAAAAGAGTATGAGGGAAAGCATGAGGCGATAATAGAGGAAGAAAAATGGCAAAAAGCACAAGAATTGATAATGAATCAACCATATAGAAAAGCAAAATATGAGGAAGCGCTGCTTAGGGGGATAATTAAGTGCAAGAGCTGTGGTGTAAATATGACGCTGACGTACTCGAAAAAAGAGAATAAAAGGTATCGATATTATGTATGCAACAATCATTTAAGGGGAAAGGGTTGTGAATCAGTAAACCGAACTATAGTAGCCGGAGAAGTGGAAAAAGAAGTGATGAGGAAGACAGAGCAGCTATATGAAAAATGGGGAGAAGAATGGAAAAATTTAAGTTTCAGAGAACAGAAAGAAATAGTGAAAAAGTTAATAAAGGGAGTAATGGTGAGAGAGGATGGAATAGAGGTGAGTTCTGAATCAGAGGAAAAATTTATACCAATGAAGAAGAAAGGAAACAAATGTACAGTAGTAGAGCCAGAAGGTAAAACAAACAATGCATTACTGAAAGCAGTGGTAAGAGCCCATCTGTGGAAACGGCAACTAGAAGAGGGAAAGTATAGAAGTGTGAAAGAGCTGAGTGCCAAAATTAATGTAGGTACAAGACGTATACAGCAAATTTTAAGATTAAATTATTTAGCACCAAAAATCAAAGAAGACATAGTAAATGGGAGACAGCCAAGGGGTTTGAAGTTAGTTGATTTAAGAGAAATACCGATGTTATGGAGTGAACAATTAGAGAAGTTTTACGGCTCAGCGTCGTAACGTTTATAAAAACAACATGAAAAAACATCGAAAAAAGTATGTGCCAGAAAATTAAAAAAGGTTATTGCAAAAGGAGCTACTACAAAGGGCCACACAAAAAGATGTTGAAATTGATATAGAAGAGCAAATAAATGTTACAAAATCAATTATGTAAAAATATCAATACAAGTGATGAAGATTTTAGCATATTAGGTGCAACAATGGTAGAAAATGATCCAATTTTAGCTGCATATTTTAATAGTAGACCTGGAGTGTAAAAGGCAGCTCAGCCAATTGTATGTTCCATATCCTCATTTTGTAGCCAGCTTAAAAACAATATAAAAGAGTATTCTTAGAAGACATTGGTACGAACTCCTTAATCTATAAATTACAGTAGTTTATATTTAAATAATAATCTTCAACTTTTTAGCAAATTAATCTACCTAGAAACTTCTCTCCTAGGATCAGAAGTCCTTCTTAACTCTTCACGTTCTGTCCATTTGTTGTTAGACTCGCTTATTACTTCAGGACGTATTAATCCACCAGATCTTTCAAAATATCCCTGTTCAATAGCACCGTAGACCCAGTAGTTACCAAGCTCGCAATCATTGCCTAACTCTTCTTCGCGACCTTTGAATTTTTCTAATATTTCTTCTCTATTACTCACTTCTACTATAATTTTGCTTTTATTCTGTACGTCAGGATACAGACTAACGTCTACATTTCCCAAACTAGTATAGAAAGTTAATACTATGCTGCTACCTTCTGTAAGATCTGTGTAATTCCTTATGCCATCTTCAGTTTTAATTTCTACTTCACTATTGCCGATCTTTACTATATTTCTTCCACACTTTACATCTCCATGGGTTAGTCCTAAATCCCTTGTTCCATCTGTAATCTGCGCAACATCTATTATACTGTCTTCTGAATATTCTAAGTAAAAAGTAGCGTTATCCATTTTTGCACAATTTAACTTGCCGTTGGTCGCATTTTTTGCGATTTTCAGAAATTTATGAGTACGATCAACACACTGTTCATGAGCTTTTATCATATTAGCTTTGTGCTCTTTAAACTCCAGTTCTATTTCATCAATAACGTTTAAACTATTCCAGTTACTTAACCTTGCTCCTTTTGATATTAATGTACATACTATATTGCTAGCAACTTCATGGTTTTTTTCTAGTTGGTCAATTCTTTCTAGTATGTAATCTGTGAAACACTGACCTCCATCTTTAGTAAGATTCAATCCCACTCCAGACATGATAGCCTTATCGACAACTTTCTGTAATTCAGCTATGTTTGCAGCTTTTGGTATTTCACTTACAAACTGATTTAGTTGCCTTAGTTGATCTGTTAAACAAATGTCCAATAAACATTGATGTGGTACATAAGTTTCCTCTGTCTCTTGCTCAGTTACCATTAATTGTGATTGAGTTGCCGAGAGTAAATTTATCACTTCAGTATACATATAATCTTTAAGTATTTCTAAATTATTTTCTTCATCCCTAATACTCAAAATCATCTTTAAATCTTCATTGTTTTTATTTTTATCTAAGAACTTTTTCAGGTCCTCAACACCTTGAACGTTATATTTGGAAGAACCATTCTCAAGTTTAGATGTACCTTCAATTAGCTTGTTTAATTCTTCATACAATTTCTTTTGCTCTAAATTAAAGAAGCACTCTGCAACATCCAAAGTACCTTTATCAATTGCAATTTGTAGAGGAGTTTTTCCATTATTGTCCTTTATATTCAAATCAGCTCCATAGCTTACAAGAGAATCCACATATTTCTTTTCAACAGGATAAGTAGCAGCATAGTAATGTAGAGGTGTTTTTCCCTTATAATCTTGTATATTTGGTTCAGCTCCTGCTTTTAAGAGACAATCCACTAAAGTACAACTATCAAATGAATTTAGGATTGTTGGAAGTATATGTAACAATGTTAACTCTGACGCCCCTACTTTAAGATCGAGAACAGTTTTTAGATCTGGATTACTCTTAGTTTTCTGTAAAAATTGTTGGAGTGTTGAAGTATCACGACTATTAATAATATGAAATAACTTTTGAATTAACTTCTCCTGATTCTTTGTTAATTCTGATCTATTCGCTTTAATAACCCATTCTTTTTCTAATAAGCTCCAATTACTTGTATTATCCATTAAGTTCATATTAATCCAAAATAAACTTTGTTTAATGAGTTCATAGTAGTCATCTTTACTACTTGTTGGTAATTGAGTTATTTCTAATTCCTGGTCATCTGTGCTTGGCCATCTTTGCCCAGTGCTTGGTTTCCATTTCGGTTCCTGCTCATTTGTTTGATCACTTTGCCGATTGGTAAGTTTTATAATATGTTCTACAAATTCTTTAGTCTCAACCACAGCTACCCCCTAATTCTAAATATAGGATGTATTATGTATAATATATAATATTGGTCAAGCTAATTTCAACATAATATTTTTACTACTCATATTTTTGTTAAGTTTTTATGGTGAGTACTACTACTAGGTTAAAAGTTGTTTATTACTGGAAGTTTTAGCCAGTTTTACTATAGATCAAAAAAATTGAGAACACCAGCTATATTTAATATTACTATTATAGGAATATGATGCTTTAAAGGAGTACGGAAACTGCTGAAGTTTTTTTACAACAAACTTGTACGGAGCAACTTCAGCAGAATAAACAAACACATGCCAGTATTAGTAGAGAATTATTTATAAGTCAACTAACTTTTTCAAAAAATATTTTAGTGAAGATACCATGCTAGCTAGTGTTATAAAGAATTGAATTATTGACTCTTCCTAAGATTGCAAAAAAGGTCGTATATTTGTGAGAACAAGCCGCGTAAAAATAAAGTTACAAAAATAGAAGATTTAAATTATTTCCATAAGTTTAGGCAAATCAGTTCGTATGTAAATGTGGTTGAAGTAGGCTGGTATAGCTAGTTTTGCGGTATAGTAAAATCGTTATATAGAAAAGTTCGTACGGATCACGTGGTAGACCAACGCATCCCAAGAAAACTTCTTCTCACGCTAGCTGGTTTTGGTTGTTGAAAATAGCTAGATCACTTAAATTTTTAACACTAATTAGTTTTAAATTAACACAAAATTTATGATAATTTTCTACTTTAAATAGATAAAGTTTTTCTCCCGTTATCCTTCTCAAACTCTACTAGGAAATTTACTCGATCCAGAGTGCTGTTGTAACGATACATCCGTCACTTTTGTAGTACTTAACATACTTGCAATTCCCATACGTCCAGTTTCTCTAGCAAGATCTAAAGGTATTTTACCATTATTATCTTTAATTTGAGTATTGGCACCTCTATTAATTAGAAACCTTGCAGTGCTTTCTTTAAAATACCCATCAACACCAGCAGTATAGTGTAGCGGAGTCAAACCATTTGCATCAATTTCATTAATGCTTACTCCCTTATTTAAGAATAGCTCTATAACATTAGGGGTTGTTCGTCCTCCTCCGCGAGCGGCAAGATGTATAGGCTTTTGACCATCAACAGTTTGAGCATGAATATCAGCCCCTTCATCTATTAGCAGTTTTACAGCCTCCAATTCAGCATGTTTAGCAGCATAATGTAGCGGAGTTAACCCATTTGTATCAGTATCATTAATACTTACTCCGCTGCTTAAGAAGCACTTTACAATATTAGCAGTATTAGCAGTTTTGTATCCTCCGCGGGCAGCAAGATGTATAGGTTTTTGACCCTTAATGGTTTTAGCATGAATATTAGCTCCTTTATTAAGTAGAAATTTTGTAAGATCTAAGTGATCAAATCGAGCAGCATAGTGTAGTGGGGTTAAACCATTTTTATCGGTATTTTCAATGCTTACTCCCTTACTCAAGAACAAATCTATAATATTTACGCGCCCTGCGTAAGCAGCAAGATGTATAGGCTCTTGACCACAAGTATTATTAGCATAAATATTAGCCCCTTTATCAATTAGAGATTTTGCCACTTCTAATTTATTCTCGGATGCAGCATAGTGTAATGTGGTTCTACCAATTTTATCAGCATCATTAACACTCACTCCCTTGCTTAATAAGAACTCCACAATATTTTTATGACCTCCAATGATAGCACTATGTATGGGTTTTTTGCCACCAATTCCATCCTTAAAATTAATGTTAGCTCCTTTGCCTACAAGAAACTTTACAGTATCTAACTGACCATACCTAGCAGCAAAGTGTAATGGTGTACTGTCATTACTGTTAACATCATCAATACTTACTTTTTTGCTTAACAAAAACTCTATAATATTATTACGACCAAACTTGGCAGCTGAATGCATAGGCTTTCTGCCACTTACATCTCTAGTGTGAATACTTGCTCCATTTCTAACAAGCTCTTTAACCTTACTAAGGTTATTTTGTTCTATTGCATTATGCATAAACCCTCCCAAAATATTATACTACTACTAAAATAATAAAATAAAGCAAGATGTTTTTGAAATAGCAAAGCCAATATCTTTCGCTTCATTTTTTGCTCATAAATTTAATATCTCCTCACGCTGACTTTTCCTTGATTCTTGTACTTTATCTGCCCAAGTTTTAGATGTACTATGAGATTGATTAGGTTTTCCATACCTTTCAAAATACCCCTGCTCAATAGCATCATAAACCGAATATCCACCAAGTAAACAATTCTTACCTAATTTTTCTCCACAATTTTTTAATTGCTCTAGCAGATCTTGATTATTTACTTCTACCCTTATTTGACCTTCATTTTGCTTATCAGGATATAATCTAACTTCTAACTCTCCCTGACTGGTAGGGAAAGTTAACACTATATCACTATTATCTGCAAGGTTAGTGTAATTCCTTATACCATTTTCTGTTATAATATCCACCTCGCTTTTTCCGATCCTTATTATACTTCTTCTATATCCTACCTCTTTCTGATTTAGCTCTAGATCTCTTACTTTATCTGTGATCATTGCAACATTTATTGTGCTATCTTCTGAATATTCCAAATAAAGAACAGTGTTATCCATTCTTACATCATTCAGCTTATTATTGGCTGCACTTCTTGCAACTTTAACAAGTTTATAAGCATTATCGACGTAGCTCGCATAAGCATCAAAGATATTATTTTTATGATACTTAAATTCTAATTCCAGTTCGTTAATTACATTAATACTATTTTCATTATACAATACTGCCCCTGCTGATACCAAATTATACACTATATCACTAGCAACTTCAGAATTCCTTTTTAACTTATTTAACTCACCAATTCTTTTTATCACATAATCTGTGAAACTATACCAGTTACATGCAATAGGGTCTTCTGGAGAAAAGTCTTTGTTAAAATTTAGCCGCACTCCAGATCTGATTGCCTCATCTACAACTTTTTTTAGTTTGTCCATATCTTCAGCTTTAGATACCCTGTCTAAAAAATCATCTAATTTTTTCTTTTGATCTGGCATTAAATGGTGCCATAAAACGAGGGGACGTTTTTCCTCTGCTATACAATAAGGTACATCACATGATGCCCCTGCCTTCAAAAATAAGTCTCTTATTTCTGCACCAATAGCTTCATTAACATCAGAAATACCTGCGTTACAATAACAAAGGAGAGTAGACCGGCGGAACTTCCCCACCAGTCTCTCGCAGAACTGCACGGAAACCTCTCGGCTTATACAGCTCCCATTATTTAGCCTTTTGATCCTAACCCAAGTGTCCAATGATAGAAAATACTTGGAGACCTCTTTCTCACTTTTCCTAGAAATTGCTTTGCTAGTCTTCCGTGATCACGAAGTTTCTTATATTTTGTCCTGACCCATCTTATGAGGTATCTCTCTATATTTCTGAGAGATGGATACATCTCTGATTTATAAAACCTGCCATAGTACTGAAACCAGCCTCTGACTATTGGATCTATTTTCTTCGATATTTCCTCTAGTGTGGTCCATGTAATCCGATGTATTCTCCATGACTTTATGGTTTTCTTGATCTTCTTCTTGGCTTTGTTACTAATTGCAGGTAGAAATGAGATGAAATAATTCCTCATCTTATTCTTTGCTACTCTAGGTCTAAAAGTATAACCTAGAAAATCAAAGCTTTGTTTAGGAAATTGTTCTTTTCTATCATCATCCTTACTGTACACAATCTGTGTCTTTTCAGGATGTAACTTCAATTTACACTTAGCCAATCTTTCTTCAATCATTACTTTCATAAATCCTGCCTGTCTTTTAGTTCTGCAGTGCACTATCGCATCATCTACATATCTTTCAAATGGTACTGTTGGATAATTTTGTTTCATCCACATATCAAACGCATGGTGCATAAATATGCTTGAAATGATTGGGCTTATTGAACCTCCTTGCGGAACTCCTTTATCCCTTGTTACCCTACTGCCATCTGCTTGCTGAATGGGGGCTTTCATCCACCTCTCAACATACAGTATGACCCATTTGCAGTCTGTGTGTTTCTTGATAGCCTGCAGTGCTAAATCGTGGTCCAGATTGTCGAAAAATCCAGATATATCAAGATCTACCGTCCAATCATTTTTCCAACATCTCTTCCGTGCTGTGTATACCGCATCCAGCGCAGACTTATTTGGTCTATAACCATATGAATCTTCGTGAAATTTCGGTTCTACTAACGGCTCAAGATACATTGTAGCTGCTGTTTGCGCTATCCTGTCGAATACTGAAGGCACACATAAAATTCTTTGCCCTCCTGTATCTTTTGGTATCGCAACAGCTTTTACCGGCTCTGGAAAATAACTTCCGGATGACATCCGATTCCATAATTTGTATAGATTATCCTTTAGATTTTCTTCAAACTTTGTTATCGAGACCTCATCTACACCTGCTGCACCTTTATTTTTCGATACTTGTTTATAAGCTCTCCAAATAAGTTGCTTTGGTATATCAAAAGACTTTGTTTCATTCATTAACTCCTCCCTTTCGGTTGATAAATAATTAAAACTAAATAACTTAGCCCCTTCACTCCATTTCCATTACAGAAACTTCTTCGCTACTACGAGCTAATCCGCCCCTGTTTTTCGCATCGGTACTCTCATCCTCAGAGATCAGCTCTTTGGACTTCTCCCTTTTCATCGAAACGACAGGTTCCCGTAGTTCCATGCAATAGCCTAAAATAGATTCACGCCACTTTTATGCCGGACGCCACCTACCCAGTAAACAAGCTCCCTGTAGATTCATCCCAGGTTAACGACTACCCCCTGGTTTTGACGTCGTCTCTACGCTTTCGACACTTCATCAGTGGTTCACTTGCGTTCGTCTCTCTATTTCATACATGACACATAATTGTGCCTTTTCCATAACGCTCACTACCTTAGCTCTTTACCAAAGCAGCTTATGGCTGTTTGAAGCCTGCTCTTGCAAACCGGCTCCGAGGGGCCCTCCCTCATCTACTGCACAGCTTCAACACTTTCCGTGTTTCTACGGCGCACAGTCATCTGCATAAAAAATTACTTTGCATGAGTTTTGTGCATCCCTGTGAGATGCTTTTCCAAGTCTCTTTTTCTTATCAGAAAAAAGTTCGTTTGCCAAAGCTTTTTTTATGTAGCATTCCATTCCATGCAAGGCAATATTAGCCAATAAAGGTGAGATAGTTCCCCCTTGAATTGTACCTTGTTTAGTAAATTGGAATACTTTTCCTTCCATAATGCCAGCTTTTAACCATCCTCTTATAATCTTTACTATAGTTGGTGTGGTATGAAGCTTTTCCAATAACACCTTATGGTCAATATTGTCAAAGCATCCAGATATATCTGCATCCAAGACAAATGCCATTTTTCTTTTTAGTGCATCAAATATAGCTCTTATAGAATCGTGACAAGATCTACCAGGTCTAAAACCATAAGTGTTAGGCTCAAATTTTGCCTCCCATTCAGGTTCTAAAGCCATTTTTACAAGTGTTTGTTTTGCTCGATCTGCTATTGTAGGTATTCCAAGAGGACGATATTCTGTTGGTTTAACAGGTTTTGGAATCCAAACACGTCTTGATGGTTTTGCTTTTTCCCTTATATTTAAAGAGTTTGCTAATTGCAATCTTTCTTTTTGCTTAAGGCTAGCTTTTCCATCAATACCTGCTGTCTTTCTTCCTCTATTATCCTGAGTTACCCTTCTAACAGCAAGCATCCTTGCACTTGTTGATTTGAGTAATAGTCTCTGAAGATTGTGCATCCTTTTGACATCATTACATTTAGAAGCTTGGTAAATTCGTTTTTGCAGCTTAAATGAAGATTGCTCTAGCTTACGCCAGGGAATTTCATTCCATTCATACCTAACTTTTTGTTGGTTCATAACATATTTACTACTACTTACAACTTTACCTTCCAAATTATAGTGTCTACGTCAGCATATCCTGAATATTATTTCAGGCATTAGCTTCTTAGACAATCCTTCCATCATAAAGCTTGCGGTTTGGCTACCTTCTCAAGAGAGCAAATATGATGGTTACCCTGTTCTACATTCTTGTTTCACGCCACACTTAGGTTCCTACTCTCCGCCGAAGATTAAGAACATCAAAACTAGACATCTACTATTCTAATTCCTTAAATTATCTCATACCATTTTGGTCTATGCGTGTTCAACCTTTTTTCGCATATTCCGCGTAACGACAGTTCTAACATAGGTTTCTTTCGTAACCTTATGCAGCTTTGCTCGAAGGGATTCACCATAAGGTTTGGTGTTACCTCCTTTTGTCCCATGCTTGCATCCCAAAAGTTGCCACCTCTCAGAATGTGGGCCATGCTTTACCCCTGATGTCTGGGGAGATGGAATTTAACCATCACAACAATGCAACTTCAGGTCGCACATATATAACGCGATAATTACTAACTCTTAGCCTTTTGTGTCCTTTTAAGCTATGATGTAGCGGCTCACCAAGTTTTATTGGATCAACTGTAAGTCGCTCTCTTACCGCTTTTTTGATTCCTGTCTTTATATTCTCTGGTAAGGATGGTATATCCTCCTTACGAACACGCTTGAGGTATTTGATGGTGTATGGTTTATTCCCAGACGTCTTCACTATCTTCTATTTCTTCTGCACCGTCAACGTCATACTCATTAGCAACTGCAGATAACAGAATATCTTCTTCTTCAAGTTCAATTGCCTCTTTGATTAGCCTTTCTGCTAGCTCTTGAGCAGACTGGTTGGAAAGTTTAGCTAAATCAACAAGATGCTGTGAAGTTTCTTTACTGAGAGCTATACTAGCGTTTGCCATAAGTTTTACCAAAGTCTACTAATAATTATACAGCATTTTTTTTAATTTTTCAATAAAGAAAATGAATTAGGAAAGATACCTGTATAGGAATACATAATATAACTGTGTAGTAAAAATAAGGTTTCTATTTGTAGAAAGTAGTGTATAACCGTTAATATTTTTCGGGCATTTTTACTATGGCTTTGTTAAAATTTCTTGATGCACGAACCGATTGCGCTTTCAAGAGAATATTCGGTACTGAGAGGAATAAAGACATCCTCATTCATTTTCTCAATGATATTTTAGGCTTTACTGGTTTGCAGAATGTTCAATTTTTAGCTGCCATTTTGGATTTTGAGATTGCCGCTAAAGAGCAGGGCATTTTTGATGTTCTTTGTGAGGACTCTCAAGGTTCTAGTTATATTGTTAAAATGGCATTCACTAAGACCAAAGGTTTTGAGAAATGTGTCCAATATTATGCTGCTAAAACTTACGTAAACCAAATAGATATAGATAAAGTAGATCAAGAGTATCATAAACTCAAGAGAGTTATCTTTATAACTGTTGCTGATTGTATTATTTTTCCAAACAAGAATGAGTACAAGTCAGATCATGCTATTCTAGGTAAGGTTACTCGCAAACATTACCTGAATGACTTTAGGTATACTTTCATAGAACTACCAAAATTTCCAAAAACAAAAAAGGATCAACTAGAAAATATAGTTGAAAAATGGTGTTATTTTTTTCGATATGCAGCAGAAACAAGGGAAGAGGACCTAGATAAAATAGTCGGTAGCGATGTAATAATAAAACGAGCATATGAAGAGATGAACAAGCTTAGTTGGTCGGAAGAAGAATTACTAGCATATGAACAAGAGAAGAAACGCCTAATGGATGAGATAGTTGCTTAAGAACTCACGCCAAGAAATTTTGTGTACATGAGTTAGTGAACAATTCATGCCTCATTAATTAGCTTGTTTGTAAGTTTGCAGACATACTTTGAGGTTTAAGTGTAATAGAAACACGGTGGCCATTTAAAGCGTTTTAAAAGGTTTTTATAGCGTTGTTTGTAATCAGGTAATAGTTTATAGCTTTATTCAGAAAACATCTGTAATACCCTTTAGAATTTGAATAAAAGTTAGTGTAAGCAAATCTGTATGGCAGACTTTTTCTTATTTAAGTGTTTGTGATATCAAAATACTAAAACATTAAAGTATCAAAATACTAAAATATCAAAATATTAAAGTACTAAAGTATCAAAATACTAAAATATCTTGACTCTAAATATCGTAATAGAATTAAAGTAGGGAATAGTTATCGGTGGTCAAAAAGGTGGCAGTGGCAAAACAACCATAGCAAAGAGCGCCTTTTTGTCTATAGATGGGGATTTGAGCGAATTTGTGATATTTGCCTTCCCAATAACGAAGTTGGTATTAGAAGTTAATATAAATGCATTGTTGAACTTAAGACAAGGCTGAGCTGAAAGTAGCAGGCCGAAGAGAGAATTTCAACAAATAAAAGAATCATGTAATAATAAAAATCGTTGAAAGGAATCCTATGACAAGAATTATAGCAAAGGAATACACAGAGCTTTTAGAACAGCTTAAAGACCGTATTGCAACGAGCCGTTATAAAGCAGCACTTGCGGTAAATAGTAAGCTTATCTTGCTCTACCATTATATTGGAACAGAAATCTTAAAACGGCAAAGAGAACACGGCTGGGGAGCGAAAGTTATTGATCAACTAAGTAAAGATTTGCGAGATGCTTTTCCTGATATGAAGGGGTTTAGCATTCAAAATCTAAAGTATATGAGAAGATTTGCAGGAGAATATAGCGAAAATGAAATTGGTCAACAAGCTGTTGACCAATTACCTTGGGGTCACAATATCGTAATAATGTATGAAATTAAAAATAAAGAAGAAAGATTTTGGTATATTAAAAAGTCGCGTGAACACGGCTGGTCTCGCAACATCTTATCTATGCAGATTGAAACAAATTTGTATAAACGTGAAGGTAAAGCAATGACAAACTTTAGAAATAAGCTTGCATCTCCTCAATCAGATTTAGCACAGCAAATGCTCAAAAATCCTTACGTATTTGATTTTTTGAGTCTTGGTAAAAAAGCGCATGAAAGAGAGGTAGAAAAGGCTCTTGTAGCTCATATAGAACGTTTCCTTTTAGAGCTTGGTGAAGGGTTTGCGTTTTTAGGAAGGCAGTACCATTTACAGGTTGAAGATAGAGATTTCTATTTGGACTTGCTCTTTTACCACGTTAAGCTTCGTTGCTATATTGTAATTGAACTAAAAGCAGGGAAATTCAAGCCAGAATACACTGGAAAGATGAATTTTTACCTTTCAGCAGTTGATGATTTATTAAGACAGCCAGATGATAATCCATCAATTGGTCTTATCCTGTATCGCTCTAAAGTTGGAGTTGTAGCCAAGTATGCATTACGTGACATGAACAAGCCAATAGGGCTAGCAGAGTATCAAATCACTGAAAATCTACCAGAAGAGGTAAAAACAGCTCTGCCAACAATAGAAGAATTAGAAGCAGAGTTATCTAAAGTTTCAGATAAAAAAAGTTAATAAGGAATTCTATGACAAAAATTATAGCAAAAGAATATACAGAATTTTTAGAGCAGTTGAAGGAACATATTGCTACTAGTCGTTATAAAGCAGCACTTGTGGTAAATAGTAGGCTTATTTTGCTTTACCACCATATTGGAACAGAAATCTTAAAACGGCAAAAAGAACACGGCTGGGGAGCTAAAGTTATTGAGCAATTAAGTAAGGACTTGAAAAGTATCTTTCCCGAGATGAAAGGCTTCAGCGCTAGAAACCTAAAATATATGCGTAGGTTTGCTGAAGAATATCCAAATGTTGAATTTGTGCAGCAGGTTGCTGCACAATTGCCTTGGTTTCATATCGTAGTGATTATGGATAAGATAAAAGACCCACAAGAGAGACTTTTCTACTTCCAGAAAGCTATAGAGCATGGTTGGTCACGTAGTGTGATGGTTATGCAAATTGAACTTGGGCTTTACAGGCGTCAAGGGAAAGCTATTACTAACTTTAAAGAAAAATTACCATCCCCTCAATCAGATCTAGCACATTATACATTAAAAGATCCATATATTTTTGATTTTTTGAGCATAGGAGAAGATGCACACGAAAGAGAAGTAGAAAAAGGACTTGTAGGACATATGGAAAAATTTCTGCTAGAGCTAGGGGAAGGATTTGCGTTTGTTGGTAGGCAATATCACTTAGATGTTGGAAATAAAGATTTCTATATTGACTTATTGTTTTACCACTTAAAGTTACGTTGTTTTGTGGTAATAGAACTAAAAGACAAAGATTTTAAGCCAGAGTATGCTGGTAAAATGAATTTTTATCTTTCAGCGGTTGATGATTTATTGAAACATGAAACAGACCAACCTTCAATAGGATTAATTTTATGTAAGTCAAAGGATAATGTACTAGCAAAGTATACACTAAAAGACATAAATAAGCCAATAGGGCTAGCAGAATATCGAATAACTGAAAATCTACCAAAAGAGATAAAAACCGCTCTGCCAACAATAGAAGAATTAGAAGCAGAGTTATCTAAAGTTTCAGATGAAAAAAGTTAATATCGTGAGTTATTCTTTATTAAAGATTTTTTGCAGGGTTTCTTCATCGATCTTTATTCTTTCCTCACCCTCGCATTCCTTAATAATTTCAGATAATCCAACATTTTCTATTTCATCAATTATTAATCGCACTAACTTTTCTGTTAGCTCTAAGAACCTGTCTTGAAAAGAAATGAGAAAGAGAATATGATGAGATAAGTAAAAAATAGTCATACACCGTCTTCCATGGCGGAAAATCTTTCGGCAGCATTCTCCATTGACAACCACCTCTCATTATATACCTTATTGCATTAATAATCGTTCTGATATTGTGCTTCCTTGGCCTCCCTATCTCTCCTTGTGCAACATGTGGCTCCAAAATTTCCCATTCCTTATCACTTAGATACAATTTCCCCTCCTATTTTTTACTTACACTATCATATTCTTTTCCTCATTCCTTTTCAAGACAGGTTCTAAAGGTCAAATTGGAATTTCAGCTAAATACAATCATGCTGCAATAAAACATTCTCGACTTTCAGATAAAATTGATTTTGGTAAAGAATGGACAGATCATCCATGTAGCGAAAAATATTTTAAAACTATTCAGCCTGTATTTATGCAATTAAGAGAAATGCGTGCTCAGAATATGCTATTTAGAGATATTCAAGGAAAAGAAACAAGAATTTATTTGCCAGTTTTAACAGCGTTTGAGGATGAGCTTAAACGGCTATGTGAAAGTTTTAGAGGTGTATTTGTTGAAAAATTTTTCAGATATTTACTTGGGCGTCATGATTTTTATAAGATTATGTTAAAAACAGCGTGTAAAAGAAAAACAGTCTCTTTGCAGTCCGTCAATATTGGCGGCACATTAGAATACGGTTCAAAATGGAAAATACCTGAAAGAATACGAGTAATAGAAAGAAAGTCTGGCTCGTCAAGTACAATAGAAATAATGTTTGAGGGTGGATGGACTATTTCTTTTAGGCTTCATAATGCAAGTAGCAAAACAGAGCCTTCTTTAAAATTCGATATTCAATTTATAGGGATTGCAAGTAGTGTAGGGCTACATGTTATTGATATTGTCTAACTATAACCTAAATTTTATTACGGCACTTTTTTTTTTTTCACTACTACTTTAACGAGTGAGCTACCTTTCTATAAAAGACCTATCAACTGTTGCAATTATAGGCGTAAACAAGAATGATAAAAGAGTACGGGATTGAGTAACTATATACACTTCTGCTGGCATACCAGGGTATAGGTATACGTTTTTAAACTGAGCAAGCTCTGGTTTTGGTATCACTACGCGTACTGAATAATAACGCCCTAGCCTTGGATCATCAAGGGCATCGGGAGAAATATTGCTTACTATGCCATTAATTAAACTTAAACGACGTGCACTATAAGCACTTAAACGAACTTTAACCTTTAGCCCTTCTAGCCCATCAATAGAGACTATGTTGCTATCTTTCTTTTGTGCTGACAGTACCTCTTCTATGTTTCTGGTCTGAATTTTAGCATCTATTATTAGGTCATCATCCGATGGCACTACACTCATGATCGGAACTCCAGATTGTATAACACCACCTTCAGTATGGTATCTTATATCTGTGACTATCCCATCTTGAGGCGATTTAATTATTGTACGTGCTAATGAATCTTCAGCAACCATCAGCCTCTCTTTCAAGTCTGCAATAGACGTACTAACTTCCTTAAGTTCAGCGTTTGCTCTTTCTTGAGAATCATTTTTCACGTTTATAATTTCTAATTCGTTCTCTCCAATTTTTTGCTGCACTTGAGATATTGCAGAACGGTAATGTCCAACTCTGCCTTCAATTTCAGCAAACTGTTTTTCTAAAGCTAAAATGTGTGGTTTGCTTATATGGCCACTATCAAGTAATTGTCTTTTTGTTTCCAACTCCTCAGTTATCAAGTCATATTGCTTATGAGCTGCATTTAGTTGAAAGTTTAGCCCCGCTAATTCATCATTTAACTGCTTTATACGTTGTTGCAGTATGTCTGTTTTTCCCAATATGCTCTTTCTCTGAGAGTTGAACAACTGTACTTGATTCTTTATCGCTTTATTTACAAGTTCATCGTTAGATAATTTTTTAACCCCATCAGGAAACTCGAGCGTGTCTAAACCTCCTCTGATTGCAATAAGCCTTGCTTCTGTTGCTAAAAATGATAAGAGTTTCTCTTTGATGATACTTAAATTCGCTTTCTCGTTAACATCACTCAACAAAACTAGGGGCTCATCTTTTTTAACTGCTTGACCCTCTTTTACTAAAATTTTGCTTATTATTCCTCCGCCCAAGTGTTGAACTATTTTTCTATTTGAAGATACAATAACTTCTCCACTTGCATGCACCGCACCGTCAATTGGAGCTATAGCCGACCAAATACCACCTATCCCAAAAAAGATGAGTATTACTATCAGACCAAAAAATAGTGGTCCCCATGTTACTTTCAGGACTTCATTTACGTTATTACTTTCGCGTTTTAAAATAAAATTTATCACTGCATCAATCAATGCAAACGTCTTATCCAAAAATTTTGGGTACCTCTTCTTTTTATTTTTTGCTCCTTGCATATTTATATTATCACTATGGCCAATCAAGCCTGTCAAAGAAAATCCAGTGCTAAGCTTTTTCAACTTACTTATCATAATACTACTGTGAATTTGTGTTAACTCAAGATAACACACAAAAACAAAGAATCTATAATTTAAGCATTCCATTTAGACTGTAGAGCACCAGAATAAACTATTTAGTAACAATTCCTGCAACTATGTTTTTAAAATTTTTTGACGTTTAACTTTATTATAACTTTTCCTTTATTTTGTGAATATCTGAGTTACTTATATTATGTAAGAAATCTATTGCCAACCAGTCAATATTCTGTTAAGAATTAAGATAATATAAAGTTATTATGTTTAAATTGGAAAGCAGAAAGTTCCTGATTACTGGCGCATCAGGCGGAATAGGGCAAGCAATTGTAAAAATTATGCACAAAGCCGGAGCAACTTTATGTATTTCTGGCACAAAAAAAGAAGTACTCGAAGAAGTTGCTAAACAATATGAAAAAAATATGCACATACTCCCTTGTGACTTATCAAATGCTGAGGAAGTAAATCAACTAGTAAATAGAGCAAGTGAGTTGATGGAAGGCTTTGACGGGCTTGTATGCAATGCGGGCATTACGCGAGACAGTTTATTATTGAGGATGACAGATGAAGCATGGCAAAAAGTAATTGATATTAACTTGAGCTCTACATTTAAGCTGAGTAGAGAAGCATGCAGGAAACTAATTAAGAATAATTGGGGAAGAATTATAAATATTTCCTCAATAATAGGGCTGACAGGAAACGCCGGGCAAGCAAATTATGCAGCGTCTAAAGCTGGAATAATAGCTATGAGCAAATCTATAGCAAAAGAAGTTGCAAGTCGTAATATAACAGTAAATTGTATTGCTCCTGGGTTTATAGATACTAAAATGACTGAAGTTTTAAATGAAGGACAAAAGGGAAAAATATTAGATAATATTCCAATGAAAAGAATGGGAACAGGGGAAGAAATAGCAGCAGGGGTCTTATTTTTAGCAAGTGATGAAGCAAAATATATAACAGGGCATGTGCTTAACATTAATGGTGGGTTATTTATGTAGCAACACTTATGTATGGACAAATTATAATTTTTATTTTAAAATAAAAATATGTGTAGGTTTAAGTTTGCATTAATTTATTATTTAAAGGCAAGAAAATGAGCTCTATGATAAAAAGATTTTTTAGTATTTTTTGTGTAGTATTACTTTTCTCTTTCTCAGGTTATTCAGCTACCACTGGTCCTGATATGGATGACACAACTAAAGTAATATGCAATATTATTGGTTACGTTTGGGGAATAGGCGGTCCACTTATGACAGTAGTAATAATTGGTGCAGCTTTGCTTGCAATATTTGGCAGGATGCCGTGGCCAGCCCTCTTTGCTCTAGGCATGTTCTGTGGTGTATTTTTTGGTGCTAAAACTATCATAACGAAAATTATGCCCAACGTAAGCAATGAAGCAAAAGCTATGTTGGAAAAGTGTGGACAAAATAACCCATAAAAGTACAGAAATGCTTTTTTGTTATCCATTAAATCGCTTCATATCTTCAACTTGCAACAAATAAGGGCTATCTTTTGGTAAAGTTTTAACAGCTAGCTCAGCATATTTTGTAAATTGCTTTAAATTACCTTCAATGCAAGCCTTTTTTGTCAAGGCAAAATAATGCATTGCCGTATCAGCTTCACATTTATATGCAATGCTTAAATATTTCCAGACAAAAGCGTTATTTGGTTCTACATTCAAAATCTGCTCCAGGTAAAAAATCGCCTTTTTTGCATCACTGTGTAATAATAAAGTATGAGATAATGCAAGTTTTACTAAATAACTATTCTTCTCAGATAAATACCTAAGCGATTCCTCATACATTTTTATTGCTTCACTTAAATTTCCTGCCTTGTATAGCATTTCTGCTTTTAATTCATATAGGTATGGGTCATTGCGTGACTCTTGAATCAATGAATTAACTTTAGCAATAGCCTCTTCTATCTTTCCTTGCCTATAGCAAACTATAGCATTTACATACTCAGAATTATTTTCATATTTATTAGATAACACATGAATAGGAGCAAAGAAAGAGTCTAGCTTTGCAACCACACGCTCAAACTTTAGTAACTTATCCGCAAAAATTGGTTTTACGTTGTTTTTGACCTTATAATTTTGTACAGCAAATATGCGTTTCTCACTAAGTGGGTGAGTGCGGAAATATTCCTCGGTGTTCTCATGCTCAATACTTTTAAAATAATCAAAAATCTCTTTCATACCTGAATTATCATAGCCAGATTTATCAAGATACCTTAAAGCATAGCTATCTGCTACACTTTCTTGCTCTTGAGAATAGTTAAAAAATAGTCTTGAACTGAACGCTACACCACTAAGCAAAATTGCACCAGCAACCTGAGGGTTAATGATAATACTAGAAACTAATCCTACCATATAACTAATCATTGCTATCGATTGAAAATAACCCATAGCACTACTCATTTGCAATATATGACCAGCAGATATGTGAGCAATCTCATGTGCTAATATACCAAGCAGGACATAAGGTTTAGCCGAATATCGTAAAAGCCCTAAATGAATGAAGATACTGTTGTTGTTAATTACAAAAGCATTAATCGAATTATCATTAATTATAAAAACTTTCATTCGGTCACTATCAATGTTTGCAGCGAAAAATAAAGGTTGCGCTAGCTCTTTCACTATTGCTTCCACTTCACTATCTCTAATAATGTTAATAGAGTAAGCATTATTACAATATGCAAAAAAGAACAATAAGGTCAAAAACTTAGCAATTCTAAACATGAAAATTCTGTGCTTGTATAATTTATAGGAATTCTATATTTTAACACTTAAATTATACAAATTTATAAACGCTAGTTTGATTTTTTGACGTAACTGATAAGTTTGTCGATGGTGGTTAACTTAATTTTATGATGTTCAGCAAATTCAAGCAGCTCAGGTAAGCGCATCATAGAGCCATCATCATTCACTAATTCACACCCTACAGCTGCATGATTAAAGCCAACTAACTTTGCTATTTCAACACTTGCTTCAGTATGACCATTGCGTGCTAAAACCCCACCATCATTTGCAATAATAGGAAAAACATGCCCAGGAGTAATAATATCATCTTTAGTACTCTTTTCATCAATAGCGGTAAGTATCGTATGCGTTCTATCATGAGCAGAAACACCTGTTGTAATGCCATAACGCGCATCAATTGACGTAGTAAATGCAGTATGAGGAGTAAGCTTTTCATCCACATTACTTCTTCTCATAAACTCAAGATTTAGTTTATTCATATGAAGCTTTGTCATAGCTAAAAACACAATGCCAGTACCGTACCTAACCATAAAAGCCATATGTTCTGGTTTTACTTTTTCAGCTAAGACAACCAAATCACCTTCATTCTCTCTATTTTCATCATCAACTAAAATGAATAATTTACCGGAACGAGCATCCTCTAATACATCTTCCACAGAAGAAATGCCGGGTAGACTCATTGAAGCATAAGTGGCCTGTACCATAATAATTTACTTAAATTCAATCTTAACTATTTTATACAATTTCTCTCCATTTGGCACTGTCACTTCCACATATTCACCGACTTTTTTGCCGATTAAGGCACTCCCGAGTGGTGAACTAGTAGATATTAACTGCTTTGAAACATCAGCTTCATATTCGCCTACAACCTTATAAACATATTCCACTTCACCGTTATTATCACTTAACATGCTTAATGTCACAGTTGCACCAAACATTGCTGAATCACCAGACAAATTTTTTACTTCTATTATTTCCGCATGTGAGAGCTTACTCTCTATCTCCATTATACGGCCTTCAATAAAACCTAACCTTTCCCGTGCTGCATGATACTCTGCGTTTTCAGACAAATCACCTTGATCACGAGCATCAGAAATAGCCTGTATCACAGAAGGTTTTTCTTCCTTTAATTTTTCAAGTTCGGCTTGCATATTCTCAAAACCTTCCCTCGTCATAGGAAATTTATTAATAATGGATGAAGCCATAATCACCACCTAAACGCAATTAAATTGAGTAACGAAATTACTCACAATGTTAAAAATATCACCTTTTATATCATCACTCATGTCATTTGACAACTTTTTTAAAACCCCAGGGTGTACAGTATGAAAATAATTAATAAGATCATGTTCAAATTTATTAATGTAACTTATTTGTATTTTACTTAACTGATTATATAGGTTAGAAAAAATATACATCAGCACTACTTGCTCTTCTATTGACATAGGTAAATGTTGTTTTTGCTTTAATAACTCGACAAGATATTTACCCTTATTCAAGGATAATTGAACACTAGCATCAAGATCAGAACCAAATTTTGCAAAATCTTCTAATTCTCTATACTGAGCTAAGCTTAGCTTTATAGAACTAGCAACTTTCTTCACAGACTTTAGTTGTGCAGCAGAACCAACCCGTGAAACTGACAAACCTATATTTACTGCAGGTCGAAATTCTTTATAAAATAATTCAGACTCAAGAAAGATCTGCCCATCGGTGATTGAAATAACATTTGTTGGCACATATGCAGATACATCACCAGCTTGAGTTTCGACAATCGGCAAAGCAGTTAAAGACCCCTGCCCTTTTTTATCAGACATTTTAGCAGCTCTTTCAAGCAAGCGAGAATGTACATAGAATATATCTCCAGGGTAAGCTTCACGACCAGGAGGACGTCTGAGCAATAAAGACATCTGCCTATATGCCACAGCATGCTTAGATAAATCATCATATATAATCAAACAATGCATTCCATTGTCACGGAAAAATTCCCCAATAGTGCAACCAGCATAAGGTGCTAAAAATTGCATAGGCGCGCAGTCAGATGCACTAGCCACAACTACAGTTGTATACTCTAATGCTCCGCTTTCTTTCAGCTTATTTACCACTTTTGCTACTGTTGAAATTTTTTGCCCAATAGCAACATAAACACAGTAAACTTTTTGATTTTCGTTTACCTCATCGTTAATCTTCTTCTGATTGATAATAGTATCAAGCGCAATAGTAGTTTTACCAATTTGTCTATCACCAATAATTAATTCACGCTGCCCTCTACCTATTGGAATTAGCAAATCTATAATTTTAATTCCTGTTTGCAGTGGCTCATGCACAGACTTACGATCAATAATGCCTGGCGCTTTAGATTCTATATCCATTCTGTTTTTGGCTCTAATTTCCCCACCGTCGTCTATAGGATGGCCCAACGCATTTACAACTCTCCCTAACAATTCATGCCCTATAGGCACCTGCACAACATCACCACTACACTTTACAACGTCCCCTTCTTTCACATCACGGTCATTACCAAGCACAACTATTCCAGCCGTATCATGATCTAAATCAAGAACTATTCCTTCTACACCGCTTGCAAAAAATACCTTTTCACCGAATTTTGCTTTTTCCAGCCCATAAACCAATGCGATACCATCTGTTACTGAAATTACTTCACCTATATTTTCCCGCTTTATAGGATTATCAAACGTCTCAACTTTTTCTCTTATTACACTTGCTATCTCAGAAACATTCATACTGTTCTTCATACAAAATTCCTTACTTTTAATATTTCCATTTTACTTAAGTCAACTAACCTATCTAAGTAACTTTTTAGCGAAGCATCGATCAAATTAAAACCATACCTAACTACGAAGCCACCTAGTATAGAAGGGTCAACCACATTGCTTACTTTTATTATTTTACCAAGAAAGCTCAAAGATTCAGTAATTATTTTTATATCAGATTCCTTTAAAGCTTCTGCTGACTTTATAGTAATTTCGAATTCATTTTCATTTTCTTTTGCAAGACTTAAGAATTTTTCTAATATAAGGATCAATAAACTAGAGCGTTTGTTTGCAAATATAACCATAATAAATTTTACTAAATTTTCACTCAAGTGCTCATTTATAGAAAGCATCACTTCTTTTTTGTGTGCAAAAGAAATCATAGGATGAGATAGGTACACAAAAACATCACGTTGATCCTTAAAAAAAGCCAATAAAAATTCTACTTCTTTCCTTATAATACCTAACCTGCTTCCTGAGACATGAAACAGCACTCTAGCGTAAGATGAAACTAAATTATTGTATTGGGTCTTTTTCATATTAAATCCAGTAAATCTAAATTAATTCAGCTACAAATCTTCCATTCTTCAATCCAAGCATTTTTTATATAAACAGGTCCTCTCTTTAAGGAAAGAAAACATAAATCATATCTGACTGAATAATCTAAAAAACTAAGGTTTTTACTTAAGAAATACTTAGAAGAATTTATAATAGACTGACATTGAAGATGAGATATCGGTATTTCTTTTCCAAGTAAACTTGTTTTAACTTCTATAAAAATCAGCTCCTTTTTTTTAGATACAATTAAGTCAATTTCACCGAACTTACAACGGTAACGGCGTTTTATAACATTATACCACTTCAGCTTTAAATATGCCAAAACTAATAATTCGCCAAAATAACCTACAAAGTAGCGTAACCTACTTACCATAAGAAGAACAATTATGATAACAATTAACTTTGTGTAACTACTTTGCCTCCTTCTCTATTTTTACTATAAACCTTACCTCTTGCTGCAATATCCCTATTAACCAGTTCTATCACTGCCATTGAAGCGCAATCACCCTTTCGAGTGCTAAATTTTATTATTCTAGAATACCCACCTTTACGATCTTGATAACGGCTGGCTAAGACGTTTAATAACTTATCAACTGCTAACTTACTATTATGAAGGCGTGAAAGCAAAAGTCTTCTACCATGTAAAGTATTCTTATTCTTAGCAATTGTAATAAACTTTTCGACATATGGACGAAGTTCCTTAGCTTTTGGTAAAGTAGTTACAATCTGCTCATGGTTAATTAATGAGATAGATAGATTCTTTAACGTCGATAATCTATGTTCAGTGCAACGAGATAGTTTACGTTTTTTTATTCCATGTTTCATATATCACCTAATCTTCATCAGTATGTTGTTTAGCCAACTCATCTATATCCTTAGGCGGCCAGTTTAGCACATTCATACCCAAAGACAAGCCAAAATTAGCCAAAACTGCCTTAATCTCATTCAAAGACTTCCTGCCAAAATTAGCAGTTCTTAACATTTCACCTTCTGTCTTTTGCACAAGATCACCTATATAAGTGATGTTTTCGTTTTTCAGACAGTTATGAGACCTGACAGATAATTCCATTTCATCTACCTTACGCAATAAGACAGGGTCATAACCCAAATCTTTAGCACCACTAGACGAAGAAACCTGCGATTTTTTATAACTTACATCAGAACTAATAAAGGGCTGAAGTTGCTCCTGTAATATTCTTGCAGCAGAGTCAACAGCTTGACTCGGAGAGATTGTACCATCAGTTTCAATTGACAATATCAGCTTATCCTTATCAGTCACTTGGCCAACACGACTATTCTCTACCCTGTACGAAACCCTGTTGACAGGGCTATACAAAGCATTAACTGGAATAAAACCAATTAAATCCTGTTCACTCATAAGCTTCAAAAGTTCATTTTCTTTATACTTAGTTACAGGAAGATAACCTTTTCCGCTAGCCACATATATGGTCATGTTAAGCTCTACATTTTGCCCCAGCGTACATATTAATAAATCTTTATTAACAATAGAGCATTGATCATCAGTTTCTATCATCCCAGCCAATACCTGGCAAGGCCCTTTAGCGTTTAAATTTAAGCATTTATTAGAAGCACCATTTAATTTACACCTCAACATGCCCATATTTAATACTATATCAGTTACGTCTTCTCTCACCCCTTGAATTGAAGTAAACTCATGAGTTACACCTTCAATTTTTATTCCATAAACAGCACTACCTTTAAGAGAAGATAACATTACACGTCTTAATGCATTACCTAATGTTAAAGCAAAACCACTTTCCAACGGTTCTAGCACTATATCACTTTTTTCACTTGAATTATCTGATATTACCTTAACTGAACTAGGTTTAATCAATTTATCTGAATTGCTACAGAGAGAAACATCATTATTATAATACATAAAACAACCTTTTCAAATATCCTATACTCTTCTTTTTTTTCTTAACCTGCACCCATTATGAGGAATTGCGGTTTTATCTGCAATTGAAGTCACAGTCAACCCACAGCTCTGAAGTGCTTTAACCGCAGCTTCGGTACCAAAGCCAGGACCACGAATTATTACAGAGACAACCTTCATACCAAATCTCTCCATTGCATTCTTCGCAGCAGCCTCCGCAGCCTTACCTGCAGCATAAGGTGTGGATTTTCTCGAACCTGAAAAACCACATGCACCCACAGAAGTTTGACATAGCGTATTACCATGAACATCAGTTACATTTACAAAAGTATTATTAAAAGTTGCACGAATATGAACAACACCAGTAATAAACTCCTTTGTACTCTTACCAACCGTTTTGACTTTTTTCATTAAAACTCACAATAATAATAAATTTTATTTTTTCCCAGCAATAGGCAACCGAGATCTACCTTTACGAGTCTTAGCATTAGTATGAGTCCTTTGCCCTCTCACAGGTAAACCTTTTCTATGTCTCACTCCTCTATAGCATCCCATTTCCACTAAGGATTTTATGTTCATAGCCACTTCTTTTCTGAGCTCACCTTCTATAACATAATTTTGTCTAATGAAACTGCTGATCTTTTCTATATCTTCATCTCGTAATTCTGAAACACGTTTGCGCTTATCAACTTCGCAAGCGTGACAAATTACATTCGCAGTAGCAATACCTATACCATATATATAAGTTAATGCAAAAGGAACACATTTCCTCACTGGAATATTTATGCCTGCAATACGTGCCACTGGTACCTCGATACTTTATTAATAACAACTCTTAATTTATACCATAAAACAACTCAGAGTCAAACCAAATTACAAGAAATTTTACTTTCAATCTCTTGCGTTACCTCATCAACACTCAAATTAGCGTCAATTGTTAATAATTTGCCTTTATAATACTCGCGTAAACCTTTCATTTGAAGGTGATATTCACTTATTCTCTTATTAATTGCAGACATATCAGCATCATCAATTCTTTTCTCTAACCTCGTACTTTTACATTTAGCACAAGTAGTACTCTTAAAAGAAGATACACTATATATGCTTTTACAGTCCAAACACGCGAGACGATTTTTTAATCTATCGATTGCAATATTATCGTCAAGCTGCAGCTCAATTACAATATCAACATCCCTATTATATTTTTCTTGCAAAACTTGAGTCAAAAAATGAGCCTGGTTTAAATTTCTCGGAAAACCGTCCAACAAAAAATTACCATCCATTAATGCAAGCTGGTCATGCAATAATCCACATATAATTTCATCTTGAATTAAATTACCAGATTCCACGGTACCCTTTATTTTTTTACCTAACTCACTGCCATCAGATATAATATTCCTTAATAAATCCCCCACTGAAATTAATTTTAAATTATATTTTGCTATTAACAAGCTTGACTGAGTACCTTTACCAGAACCTGGAGGACCAAAAATCGTAATGATCATCTTACTTTCCTCGTTTTAGACTCATATTTCTTTATCCAGCTATCGTACCTATTCGAAAAAATATAAGATTGTATTTGCATAATAGTATCAGTAATAACGTTCACTATAATCAGTAAACTCGTCCCACCAAAAATAAATGGTATATCATAATAATATCTCATAACTTCAGGTACGGTACATATAACTACCAAATACGCAGAGCCAATGAATGTCAACTTAAAAACTATATCTTGAAGGTAATCAGAAGTATGTTTCCCAGGCCTTCTACCAGGTATAAAACCACCATTTTTTTTAAGAAAATCTGCGTTTTCCTCTGGATTAAATATAAAATTGGTATAGAAAAAATTAAAAAATACTATCAGCACCAAATAGGCTACAATATATACTACTTTATTTGCCATAAAGTAATTCAAAATAAAATCAGAAAAAGCGTGCCCCTTATAGAAATTTGCAATTGAAATAGGTGTCAATAAAATTGCATTAGCAAAAATGGTTGGTACTACACCAGATAAATTAATCTTCAATGGAATATAAGTAAAATCGTCATTATGTAATCTTTTAAATTGCTTTTTAGGATGTTGAACAATAACTTTTCTATAAGAAGACTCTACAAAAATGACTAAGACTAGCAGCAAAAAAAACAATACCAAAACAAAAAGGATAATAAATAACGATACGCTACCGTTTTTATTTAACGTTAACAGAGATGACAAAGCGCTGTGTAACTCTGATATTATGCCCGTGAAAATGATTAATGAGATACCATTGCCTATACCGCTAGCACTGATTCGTTCACCAAGCCATATTAAAAGCATAGTTCCACCTAAAAGGCTGAAAACACCTATTGTACGAAACATAACACCAGGTTCGATTACAACCAATACCCCTTCCCTATTCATCCCTTCCAATCCAACCAAAATTGGAATTGATTGAAATACACAAATTACTATGGTCAGGTAGCGTATATAAGAATTCATCTTTCTACGGCCTGACTCTCCATCATTCTTAACTTCCTTCATTCCTTTAATCGCAGAAGAAAGCAACTGAATAATGATAGAAGCCATTATATATGGCATAACGTTCAATGCTAGAATTGTCATTCTAGCCAATGCACCACCAGAAAATAAATTAAATACTCCAAAAACGCCTGAGCCCTCTTTGGGAAATATATCATTAATTACATCAAGATTAATTCCAGGAATAGGCACATAAGTACCCAAGCGATAGCAAATTAAAGCTATTAGCGTAAAAAATATACGTTTTAATAAATCGCCTTTATATAACAACGTAGGATCCAAGCTATTAAATGCGGATTTATTGCCCATGATTTACGATAGTATTTCCACACTACCACCAACTGAAGCTACAGATTTTTTTGCAGCTTCTGACGCAAAATCAACATGAAACACAAATTTTTCGCTCAACTTACCTTTATTAAGAAGTTTAATTTTATCCTTAATAGACTTTATAAAACCTAATTCATACAGCCTATCCTTATCTATAACAGAGTCTTTCACTATTTTTTTAGCTTCCATTAAGCGCTGTATATCGCCAACATTAATTATAGAGTATATGTTCCTACGTATAGGCTTAAAACCTCTTTTAGGCAAACGAGTATATATAGACTGTTGTCCACCCTCAAAACCATTTATGGAAACTCCACTTCTAGCCTTCTGCCCTTTATGCCCTCTACCGGATGTTTTACCTTTACCACAACCGATACCTCTACCCAGCAACTTAGGCTTCTTTTTCTTAGATAACTTAGTAAATATAGAGTTTAATTTTACAGCATTATTCATACTTTACCTGTTTCCAACTATCTCGCTAATCTTTTTGCCTCTTTTGCTTGCTACCTGACGAGGAGATAACATACTATCAAAAGCTTTAAACACCGCACATATAACGTTATGAGGATTATTTGATCTAGTAGATTTAGCTACCACATCCTTTATACCTAACACCTCAAAAACTGACCTAATCGCTCCACCAGCAATAATACCTGTTCCGGCTCTTGCGGTTCTTAAAACTATCTCACCAGAACAAAATTTAGCTTTAATATCATGATGCAAGGTTCTACCTTCACGCAAGTACACTCTAATCATTGATTTCTTTGCAGCATTTGCAGCTTTGACTCTTGCTTCAGCAACTTCTGCGTGCTTACCTATTCCACATCCTACCCTACCCTTCTCATCGCCAACAACAACCAAAATTGAAAATGAAAATCTTCTACCACCTTTGGTAACCGTTGTTACTCTTCGTACCGAAACTAAAAGCTCTGATAAATCATTATTATTTTGTAAATTCTTTATAGCCATATTCAAAACCTTCTAAAATTCAAATCCAGAACTTCTTAAAGCCTCAGCAAATTGAGAAACTAATCCTGTATATTTATACGCTCCACGATCAAACGTAAGCTGCTGCTCTAATTTCATGCCAGACAGACGCTCAACCATTAAAGAAGAAACCTGTTTTATAGTTTCAGCGTTGACTTTCCCTTTACATACATCCTTAATTTTAGCATCCAAAGTAGAAGCCGAAGTGAGAGTTACTCCTTTTACATCATTAATTAACTGGACATAAAAATGCCTATTAGATTTAAATATGGATATACGCAAACGTTCAGCGCTCTTGTCAAGCTTCGCTCTATTACGCAACTTCCTTTTTTCATAGTTACTTAAAAAATTATATAACCTTCTCATCTTAATTACTTCTTTTTACTTACAACTTTACGCAACATAAATTTACCCTTTATTACAACACCCTTACCTTTATAAGGATCATATTTTCTAACTTTGCATATATCAGATGCCACCATATAGACCTTCTGCTTATCCATACCACTAACTACTAAGTGAGTTGGCTTTATACACTTAATCTCAACATCTTTAGGCACTTTATATTTAACATTATGGCTATAACCAAGATACAAAGTCAAATACTTACCATCACACTCTGCCTTATATCCAACACCGTTAATCTCAAGATTAACAGAAAAACCGTCAACCATGCCGTTAATAATATTATTAATATTACTCCTATAAGTGCCCCACATAGGCTTTATTTCATCATAATCATCTTTATCTTGATTCACAGAAAGGAGTAGCTGATTATCAACAATCTGGCACACAACATCCCTGATCAAGCTAAGCTCTTTTTCAGCCTTAGCACTCTTTATTAACATCCTACCATTATTATATTCAACTGAAACACCAGCAGGAATATTGATAGGAGCAGCACCTATACGAGACATGAATTTCTCCTATTATTTAAAACACACGACACAAAACTTCTCCACCAACCTTTAACTTATGTGCATTATAATCAGTCATCACTCCTTTAGGTGTCGATATAATAAAAATACCAAGACCATTATATGCTTTAGAAATGTCCTTATACTTAGAATAACGACGACAACCAGGCTTTGACACCCTAACTATGTCACTAATTACAGGTGACTTCTCATAATACTTCAATTTTACAATGAAAGAAGGTAAATTATCTACAACTTGCTTTTCATAATCAAGGATATACCCTTCATCTTTTAAAATCTTCAGTATAGAAGAATTCACTTTAGAAAACAATACTCTTGTTGTTCTATGCATTGCTAATTGAGCATTACGTATCCTTGTTAAAAAATCACCAATACTATCAGATAACGCCACAATATACTCCTTATATTATATTCACCAACTAGACTTTGTAACTCCTGGAACTTGCCCAAAAGAACATAAATCACGCAAAACAATTCTACATAAACCAAATTTTCTATATACTCCTCTTGGTCTCCCAGTTAAAGCACACCTATTTCTAATTTTGGTTTTAGAAGAATTTCTAGGCAATTTTTTAATTAATTTATTTTGAGCTGTAAACCTTTCTACAATAGACAAATTCTTATTATTTATTATAGATTTCAATTTCTCTCTTTTTTCTTTATATTGATCGCACAGCTTTATTCTGCGAAGATTTCTTTCTATCATAGATTTTTTTGCCATATATTTCTCCTCTCAATTAATCAAAAAAAGGAAATTTAAGAGCCAGTAATAATTCCTTTGCTTCCTTATCACTAACTGCACTTGTTATAATATTAATATCCATACCTCTAATTTTACTTATTTTATCATAGTCTATTTCTAAAAACGAGATATGTTCCTTTATACCAAAGGAAAAATTACCATTACCGTCAAATTGCTTCACACTAAACCCTCTAAAATCTTTTTCCCTTGGCAAAGCAATATATATCAATCTTTCTAAAAACTCATACATTTTATCTCTACGCAAAGTTACTTTGCAACCTACTGTAGCACCTTTTCTGATCTTGAAGCCAGAAATAGATTTTTTTGCAAAAGTTGATAAAGGCTTCTGCCCAGCAATCAAATATAGGCTATCAAGTGGTTCACTTATTGCTTTACTATCTGTAGCAGCATCTCCAACGCCCATATTGATACACACCTTGACAAGTTTAGGCACTTGCATTATATTGCCGTAATTAAACTTATCCTTTAAGGACTTTACTATGCTATCTTTATACAATTCTTTAAACATATCAACCTAATCTATCACTTCTCCAGAAACTTTTGCAAAACGCACTTTTCTACCGTCTATAACCTTAAACCCCACTCTAGTTGGAGTTTTATATTTAGGGTCCAATGTTGCAACGTTGGATATATCAACAGCTAACTCTTTATTTAATATACCACCACTACTACCAGCTTTTGGTTTAGTGTGTCTCTTATGTACATTTACCCCAGAAACAATTAACTTTCTTTTAGCATCACATGCCACAACTTTAATCACTTTACCAATTTTTCCCTTATCTCTACCAGTTAAAACTATAACGTCGTCACCACTTTTTATTTTAGCACTCATTATAAAACCTCAACAGCTAATGACATTATCTTCATAAAAGAACCAGATGATAACTTTTTTACCGGACCAAATACCCGAGTGCCAAGTGGTTCACCTTGATCGTTAATCAAAACTACAGCATTGCTAGAAAAACGAATTACAGAACCATCAGATTTTCTAATAGGGCTTTTCACCCTCACCACAACTGCTCTATATACTTTTCCCTTCTCAACCTTCCCTCTTGAAGTAATAGATTTAGTAGATACAATAACTGTGTCACCTATAGATGCAGACTTTCTACCACCCAATAAACCAATACAAAGCACTGCACGCGCACCAGAATTATCAGCTACTTCCAACAATGTATTTTTTTGAATCATATAAATATCCTATTCAATGTGAGCTATTAACAACAACCCATTTTTTAGTAGTAGAAATAGGCTTGTGTTCTTGTATTAAAACCTTGTCCCCTTCTTTACAACTATTATTCTCATCATGCGCTGTATACTTCTTGTATTTTTTTATAACCTTTTTATACAGCTCATCCTTATACACTTGTAATACCGAAACCTTTACAGTTTTATCACATTTAGTCTTAATTACAGTACCACAAAAAACCTTCTTAGGCATTCTTTTCCTCTCCTTTTCTTTCATTTAATGCAGTTAGAATACGAGCTATGCTCTTTCTTATTAAGCTAAAACGTGAAATATTGTTGCACTGCCCCAACTTCTTTTGAAAAACCAAATTAACAAACTCTTTTCTCAAATTTACAAGAATTTCATGCAATTCTTGTGAGGATTTTGACCTAATGTCAGCTATATCCATTGCAACTCCATTTAATTATGATTAGATACAAATTTACACTTCATAGGAAGCTTAGCGGTTGCCTTTTCAAGCGCCAATCTTGCTAAATGCATGGGAACATCACTGCTAATTTCAAACAACATTCTACCGGGCTTAGCTTTAAACACCCAAAATTCAACACTACCTTTTCCCTTACCCATACGTACATCCGCTGGCTTTTTACTAACAGGAGTGTCAGGAAAAATCCTTATCCAGACTTTACCAGAACGTTTTAAAGTTCTAGATATTACACGCCTTGCGGTTTCAATATGTTTAGATTGAATCCTACCAGCTTCCATAGCCTTTAGACCATAATCTCCAAAAGATAGCGTACTACCACCTTTCGTGTTACCCTTAATTCGTCCTTTAAATACTTTTTTATATTTACTTTTTTTGGGAACAAACATCTCAATATACCTTAATTACCAATATAAACCCAAACCTTAACTCCTATAATACCATATATAGTTTTTGCTTCACAAAAAGCATAATCTATATTAGCACGTAAAGTGTGTAAAGGTAAACGGCCTTCTTTATACCACTCAGTACGAGCTATCTCAGCTCCGCCAAGGCGCCCAGAACAACTTACTTTAATACCTCTACCACCCATCCTCAAACAACTTTGAATAGCTTTTTTCATCGCTCTTCTAAATGAAACCCTTTTTTCTAACTGTTGTGCAATGCTGCTTGATATTAAAACTGCATCTATTTCAGACCTTTTAACCCCTACTACATTCACTTCCACATTATTTTTTACTTTTTCAGCTATCTTTTGCTTTATCTTCTCAATATCTGAGCCTTTCTTACCTATTATCACTCCAGGTCTAGAAGAATGTATTATTACAGACACCAAATCGATTGTACGCTCTATAATTACTTTAGAAACACCAGCATGCTTAAAAGATTCATTTATATAACTGCGAATAGATAAATCTTGATGCAACCCTTGTTTATAACCCTTCTCAGCATACCAAATAGATGACCAAGTATTAATTATTTTTAACCTAAATCCTTTAGGATTAACGTTTCCCATATTTTTGCACTTTCCTTATTAATTTTCTATTTTTATGAATCATATAATTTCCCCCAATTTTACAGTTATATTACTATAACGTTTACTAACTCTATTAGCTCTACCCATAGCTTTTGGACATACCCTACGCAAAGTAAGAGACTTACCTATTAAAATTTCTTTTATATATAAATTATCGATATCCAATCCATAATTTTGAGCATTAGCAATCGCAGAATTTAATACCTTCCTTATAAGACCCGCAGCTTTCTTCTCACAAAATCTTAATTGCACAGTGGCAAAAGAAACTTTTTTATTACGTACTAAACCAGCAACCAAATTCAATTTACGAGGAGTTGATTTTAAAACCCTAGAACCAGCTTTAACTATTACATCTCTGTTTTTCATATCAATTACCTTCTTGTCGCCTTTTTATCACCACTATGCCCAGTAAATTTACGAGTGGGCGAAAATTCACCAAACTTATGACCTATCATATTCTGATTATTAACATTAACAGGAATGTAATCCTTACCATTATAAACAGCAAACTTTAAACCTAAACAATTAGGAAGAATTACAGAAGCCCTGGAATGAACTTTTATAGCCATGTTAACAAACCCCTTGTTTAAAGCATTATTCACCGACTTTAATATAGAAGGATGACAAAAAGGAGGCTTCCACGCAGATCTACTCATAAATTACCCTTTTAATTGTTTTATATACTTATTACTAGATTTATTTTTCCTCCGAGTTTTCTTTCCTTTTGTTGCAACACCCCAAGGAGTAACAGGATGACGACCACCAGAGGTTTTTCCTTCCCCACCTCCATGAGGATGGTCAACCGGATTCATCGCAACCCCACGCACAGTAGGTCTAATTCCAAGCCACCTACTTCTTCCAGCTTTACCCAGCTTTCTATTCTTATGGTCAGGGTTAGATACTACACCAATAGTAGCCTTGCAAGAAGATAAAATCAACCTAATTTGACCAGACCTGAGTCGTAATAAAACATATTGGCCATCACGACTAACGATTTGCGCATAACAACCAGCAGCTCTAGCAATCGCAGCACCATTACCTGGCTTCAGCTCAACATTATGAACGAAAGAACCAACAGGTATATACTTGAGTAGCAAACAATTACCTGGCAAAATATCAGCATCATTTCCAGCTGTAACAATATCACCAGGCTTCATACCTTGAGGAGCTAATATATAAGACTTAATATCATCTTCCTTATATGATATTAACGCTAAAAACCCACTTCTATTTGGATCATACTCTATTTTTTCAACTATACCCTGACCACTTCTATTACGCTTAAAATCTATAACTCTATACTTCTTTTTGTGACCACCACCCCTATGACGAGTTGTAATTCTACCATAATTATTTCTTCCACCACTGGACTTTTTACCGGATGTAAGAGACTTTTCTGGCTTATCTTTTGATAAACCAACTTTACTTACTAACACAGTCCCACGAGAAGACGGAGTAACAGGATTAAAAAATTTCATACCCATATTAAACGCTCATTATATCTAATTTTTGACCATCTATCAAAGAAAAATAAACTTTCTTTTTCTGTTTTTCACAACCAATCACACCCCTGAAACGCCTATATTTAGGCTTAATTCTAACAACATTTATAGAAGAAATTTTAACATCAAATAGAGACTCTATTGCCAACTTTATTTGACGCTTATTTACATTTACAAAAACATACAAAGAATATTTATTAAACTTCTCCCTCAAAAAAGAGGCCTTTTCTGTAATTATAGGAGATTTTATTATATTATTATATTTGATCATAACAATCTACCTTCAAGATGCTTTAAAGTATCCTTTGTCAACATCACGCATTCGTGATTCAATATATCAAAGACATTTAACCCAATAGGTTTGATTAAGTCTACATAATGCAAGTTTCTAACAGCACGCAACAAATCATCTCCATAATCACCAACTATCAAAAAGGAAGAAAATTTAAAATTTTTAATACATTTACACATTTCAGACGTTTTCTTCACATCAATATTTAAATTATCCAGAATAATCACTTGATTATTTAAATACTTTAGAGATAAAGCAATTTTTAAACCAAATTTGCGTACCTTCTTATTAAGAGAATAAGTATGACTCCTCACAACAGGGCCGAAAATAATCCCACCACCTCTAAATTGAGGAGATCGCAAGCTCCCTTGTCTTGCCCTACCGGTACGTTTTTGACCATAAGGTTTAGCTGTTGTACCAGAGACATCACTGATGCCTTTTGTTTTATGAGTACCAGCTCTTCTCTTCGCTAACTGCCATCTCACTATATCATGCAAAATACTCAATTTTTGCTTAGCAGAAAATATCAAAGGATTGAGCTGAGCAGTACCTACATTATTATTAGATAGATTAACTAAATTACATTCCATAACTAACTTACCAAATTACTAGCATCATCATTTACATCTAACAGTAAACCTACCGGAAAAGGAACATCTTTATATAAAGATTTTTTAACTGCATCTCTTACAAAAACATAGGAATTTTTAAACCCAGGAACATTATTACCCTTCACAGCAATTATACTATTTTCATGATCAATGGATAATATCTTCATATTTTGTGCAGTTATCCTGCTGTTACCTAAATGACCAGCCATTTTCTTTCCTTTAAATACTCTACCAGGATCCTGACATTGACCAGTGGAACCTTGTGATCTGTGAGCAATAGAAACACCATGAGATGCCCTAAGCCCACTGAAGTTATGCCGCTTCATCACACCAGCAAATCCTTTGCCTATAGAATAACCTGTAATATCAAGATATTGACCAACCACAAAATGATTGATTCCCACTTTTTTACCACATTCTATTCCCGACAGGTCATTTAATCTACTTTCGTATAACTTACATTTATTATTTATACCCTTTTTCTTTAAATATTCCAACTGAGGTTTTGCTATATTTTTAAAATCTCCTGTGCCTAAAATGACTGAATTATAGCCACATTTATCTTGTCCTTTTATATCAATAATATAAGTTTCGCTGAGATGCAATAAAGTTACAGCCATGCGACTATTGTCAGAGTATATAGCAGTATGACCAATATTCGTCATTAATAAACCAATTCTCCTCAGCGAATTTATTCTCTTCATTTCCTTCTCCTAAACCTTAACTTCCTTGACTTTTAAATCCACTTCTACGCCAGCAGAAAAAGATAAACCTGTAAGCATCTGCATCATAGTAGGAGTAAGATCATGTAAAACAATCAAACGCCTAGAAGTTCTCATTTCAAACTGTTCACGAGATTTTTTATCAACGTGAGGAGATCTATTAACAATAAATTTAGAATCTTTTCTTGGCAACGCAATCGGACCAGATAATTTTGCACTGGACCGCTTTAATTCATCAACAAACTTTCGAACACACTCCTCCAATAAAGAACAATCGAAAGCCTTAATGTTAATATATATATCTTGCTTCATCTTAGTTACTACACTCACTCCAAAATTTCAGAAACAACACCAGAACCAACAGTTCTACCGCCTTCTCTTATCGCAAAACGCAATCCCTTATCCATTGCTATCGGTACTTGCAATTCTACTTCTACACTCACATTATCTCCTGGCATTACCATCTCCTTCCCATCTAGCAATTTTATGCTCCCAGTTACATCCGTTGTCCTTAAATAAAACTGTGGCTGGTAATTCGCAAAAAATGGTGTATGCCTTCCTCCCTCCTCTTTCTTTAATATATAAACCTCCGCCTTAAACTTTCTATGCAGCGTTATCGTCCCCGGTTTTGCTAATACTTGCCCTCTCTCCACTTCTTCTCTCTTTGTCCCTCTTAGTAATATCCCTACATTGAGTCCTGCACTTCCCTTATCCAGCAACTTCTTAAACATTTCTACACCTGTGCATATCGTCTTTTGCGTCGCTTTCAGACCTATTATCTCTATCTCTTCTCCCGTCTTTATCTCTCCCTTCTCTATCCTTCCTGTTACCACCGTTCCTCGCCCCGATATCGAAAATACATCCTCGATTGGCAATAAAAATGGTAAATCCACAGGCCTTGGTGGAACCGCCACATATTTATCTAACTTTTCCATCAATTTATCTATTGATTTCTTTCCATATTCGCTGCTATCATCCTCCAGCGCTTTCAATGCAGACCCCACTACCACAGGCACTTCATCCCCTGGAAATCCGTATTTATTCAGCAATTCCCTCACTTCCATTTCTACCAAGTCTATCATATCAGCATCAGCAACATCAGCTTTATTTATATACACCACGATATATCCAACACCTACCTGCTTCGCCAGCAATATATGCTCTCTCGTTTGTGGCATTGGCCCATCAACCCCCGACACTACCAATATCGCCGCATCCATCTGTGCTGCACCTACTATCATGTTCTTTACATAGTCAGCGTGTCCAGGACAATCAACGTGTGCATAATGCCTTTTTTCCGTCTGATACTCAACATGCGCTGTTGCTATCGTTATCCCCCTCTTCCTTTCTTCTGGCGCCTTATCTATCTGATCGTACGCTACAAAATTTCCATAATGCTTTGTTATCGCCGCTGTTAACGTTGTCTTCCCATGATCCACATGTCCTATTGTTCCCACATTTACATGCGGCTTTCCAAATGCTTCCACTACTGCTGTCATAATTTAAACTTTTCTACCCAAAATACAAATACATCAATAAATAATATGTTGATTTTATAAAAATACAACAAAAAAAAGAGCGGATAGTGGGAATCGAACCCACGTCACTAGCTTGGAAGGCTAGAGCTCTACCATTGAGCTATACCCGCACAATGGAGGAGGTAGGATTCGAACCTACGTACGCAATGCGGACAGATTTACAGTCTGTTACCTTTAACCACTCGGTCACTCCTCCACAAAAATTTGTTAAGAGAACGCTATTTTAGTACCTTAACTCAAGCTTTTATTGTATTTAATACTAAACGCCTAAAATTAAAAAATCAAGCAATAAAACCTACCTTAATTAAAATCATGCAGATTTCATTTTATACAACACAATATTGCCAATAAAACGTCTAAACAAATAATGCGAATCATGCGTACCTGGCGCTTCTTCTGGATGATATTGCACAGAAAAGACTAGGTAATCCTTCATCATTATTCCCTCTACACTATTATCAAATAGAGAAATGTGAGTAATTTCAACATTACTTGGAAGAGAAGCTGAATCAACAACAAAACCATGATTTTGGCTAGTGATCTCAACTTTTCCACTAATTACATCATAAACTGGATGGTTACTCCCTCGGTGACCAATATCCATCTTGATGGTCTTTGCTCCCAAAGTAATCGCAAGTAATTGATGACCCAGGCATATGCCAAAAATTGGTATTTTAGATTTTATAATAATGTCTATCTCTGAAACTACACTCTCTCCTATTTCTTGCGGATCACCAGGACCATTTGAAAGCACTATACCATCTGGATTCATACTCAACACTTTTTGAGCAAAACCTGTATCTGGTCTGATTAATTCAACTGTACAACCAAGTTCTATTAAGCGTGAAACTATACTGATTTTTACGCCAAAATCAACGATTACAACCCTATATTTTGCATTAAGGTCACTTTTAAAATTACTATGCAAGCTAACTTTATTGGTTATTTCTATCCCATTTACAGATTTGTATTCCTTCAATTTGTCCAACGCATGCGTCTCGCTTGACGGGCATATCATTCCATTTTGAGATCCATGTTCTCTCAAATGTCTCGTTAAAGCTCTAGTATCAACTCCTGATATCCCAATCACGTTATTTTTCTCTAACCAATCATTTAAACTGATATATGAAGAAGGGTGGGACATAGAAGAAAGTTCACGCATAACCACACCACTTGCAAAAATTTTCTCTCCTTCATTATCCTTATGGTTTATTCCAACGTTACCAATATGAGGAAAAGTGAACGTTATAATTTGATCGGCAAAAGAAGGATCAGTTATAGTATGCTGATAACCTGTCATACCAGTGGTAAAACAGACCTCACCTATGCACTTGCCTTTTTTACCTACTGATTTTCCCCAAAAGCATTTACCATCTTGTAAAATTAAAACTGCGTCCTGCACTTCATTATCTATTTAACTGATTCAAAACAGTATACAAGAATTTCAAATAATACGTAACTCTTTCTAAAATTCCAAATTTAACCACGAGGCGGCGAAGAACAACATGAAAAAAACTTTTAACGTGCCCTTTCATAAAATATGTTGACTATCTCCGTATTTTATATTAGGTATACTCCGGCAGTTATGAAATGGAGGTTTATTATGTCAAATGAAATCCAACCTAAAAATAAGTTACTAATTGTAGGAGCTGGCTTACTATTCTTTGCGATGGTGTTCCCATCATTTTTTCTCTTAGCAAAAATAGCCATAGGGTTAGCTATGACCGCAATTGCAATAATCGCGGTAAAAATTGCCTCAAAAACAATATCAAACGTTCTTGAAGAGAAGGAAGCAGGTCAAAATCAGAAAGCACAACAAACAACACAAAGTAAAATTATAAACCTAGCTATTGGATTAACATCTATACTTGTAGGAGGATTATCACTATTCATTATAGCACAAACTGGCTTAATTGCAGCATGTGCAGCTATAACTGCTTTAGTTCTACACGAATATGTTAAAAATGAAGAAATAGGAGAAGAAATAGGAAAAGATATAAACAATAAATTCGATAAGGTAGCTGACAGTATACCTGATTTTATTGTTAGCAGTGTTGAAAAAATTATTCCAACAAAGCCGCCAGGCATAACAGCCTAAACTGTCTCCGTTCAGCAGAGTGGTTTAAGAAACAATAGATAGAAGGTTTTGAAAAGGGTTCAGCCTTCTTTTTATGTCCGTCTTGAGGAACTTCTTGTACAATTAGTTTCTCTTGAGAAAATGAATCTAACATTTTAACACTCCCTTTAACTCTTACATAATATATTGAAAAATAATCAACCTAACTTATAACTTGCAGCTTTATCAGCTTGTTAGGTAGAATTATTAAAGAGCTAGTTGAACAGACGTTATCAACTCCATCCACAAGTTCTCCGCTTGTTACTCCAGTTGCAATAAACATTGATTCACCTCTTGCCATATCTTTTATGGTGTAGATTTTTTCTGGGTCATCAATATTTAAATTTTTTGCTCTTTCTCTTAACTGATCTGTGTCAAATATTAATCTTCCCTCCATCTGTCCGCCGATTGAGCTTAGCGCTGCAGCCGCAAGCACCCCTTCTGGTGCCCCTCCTATTCCGATATACATGTCGTGATTGCCATTTACTAGTGAAACTACGGCCGCAACATCACCATCATCTATTAATTTAATTTTTGCTCCTAACTTCCTGATTTTCACTATTAATTCATCGTGCCTTTCACGATTTAGTATAGTTACTGTAAGATCATTTACTTTACATCCTTTTGCCTTGGCTAAATTGTCTAGATTCTTCTCAATGCTATTTTTTAGTGAGACTACACCCTCTGGGAGATTTTTTCCCACTGCTATCTTTTCCATATAAACATCAGGTGCATGTAAAAAATTACCTTTTTTCGTTGCAGCAAGAACGGACATTGCCCCTGATTTGTAATGAGCACAAATCGTAGTGCCCTCAAGTGGGTCAACAGCGATGTCAATCTCAGGACCATTTCCTGTACCAACCTTTTCCCCAATATATAGCATAGGAGCTTCGTCTCTCTCACCTTCACCAATTACGATAGTACCATTTATTTCCATAGAATTTAACACTGTTCGCATTGCATCAACTGCAACTTGATCAGCCTTTTTTTCGTCGCCGAAGCCTGCTAGTTTATATGCAGCAAGTGCTGCAGCTTCGGTCACTTTAACTAATTTATAGGCTAAATCTTCCATCATTTGCTTTAAGGACTATAAATAAAGCATTCAATATATATCATGCCACTTGAGACTGCAATATGTCTTGACTGGTTGTGGGAAAGTTGCTATAATAAACTAACATATAGTAGTAGGTTTAGTTATGGCATATAGTAATGATGATATTAGGGAGTTATGTCTAGATATAGATATGATTTTAGTAAATGGTGATAAATACAATGATAGGGTTACCAGCCTTGAAGACTTGCAAAATAGGTTAAGAAGAAAAGCTGAATTTAAAGAAATTGATTTTCAAAGCAAATGCGAAGTAGACAATTCACTAGGAGACTTACTTCTAAAGCATGCAACTGAAAATGATAACTCACGCGTTAAGGATTTTCTCCTCCAAAATGGGTGTGAACCCCTTCAAGAACAAATAGCTGCAGCGATAAATGAGGAAGAAGAGGCACCTGATGTGGAAGCAAATAAATCAGACAGTAATGAAGTAGATTCCAGTAACTTCATAAACCCTGGTATGACTGCTGAAGTACTTTACAAGCAACTAACACAAGGGAGAGAAACAAATCGAGCAATTTTTGACTCGTTTGCAAATGCTGTAAGAGAATCCAATATTACTGGCGATCGTGGCGTATTTCTAGATGTTGTAAAATTGTTTACAGATTTAGATGCTGTAATCCATCTTACAGATACTGCTTCCAGAACTATATTGGGCATAGCTGCAATAACAAAACAAGCTGACGTTGTTAAGGTACTTTTGGGTAGTAGCAAATTTAATGAAGAAGAAAAATTTAACGCTCTGCGTTCTGCTATTGTTCAAGGTAATGTTCAAGAAGTTGAAGCATTTTTAGGTTATGTAAATGATGAAAGCAGACAAGCAGCTTTAGAGTTGGCTATGGATAATGCACAAGAAGAAATTACTCAGGTGCTTTTAAACTTTATTACACCAGAAACACCTAATGTAGAAGAAAATAGAGCAAAACCTTGCAGCAGCAATGGGAACATTGGTAGTAGAACTGTAGCAACAGTGCCTCCAGTTAGTACTAATGGTGATAATCATAATAACGAAAATAAAACGCCTGTATCAACAAGGACTGACCAAACTGCCACGCCAAATAATGGTAATAAAGCTAATGGCTTCGTAGATGCTCAATTTTCTGTGCCAAATGAAAAAGAAGCTAAATATAAAGAAAGCAAGGAAAATTTTTACACCTCATTAACAAAAGATGCTGTTGGAGTTGTTATTACAGGATTATTTATTGCTGCTGCTGTGATGGTTCCATTTGCGGTTGGTGCAGCAATTTGCGGTATTGTAGCTGCTTTGGTTGCAGTATGTACCGGATTGCATATAAAAAATTCTACATTACCAAGCTATAGAGAAATGGAAGAAAATAAAATTGAACACGTAAGTTCAAAAACTGCACAAACATTATGATTTAAGAAAAATCTCCACTAGGAAGGGTATCATCCCAGTGCCTCCTTCTCCTGTCATCCGAGTAGCCCCTTTTTTGTCATCCCAGTGCCCAGACACTGGTTCACTCTATAATGGCAGTGCTCCTTTCTTGTCATCCCAGTGACTATTTCTTTGTCATTCCAGTGCTCCTTCTCCTGTCATTCCAGTGCTCCTTTTTTTGTCATCCTAGTAGCCCCTTTTTTGTCATCCCAGTGACTATTTCTTTGTCATCCCAGTGCGTGACACTGGGATCCAGGAAACTTAATTGCAAGTAATGCATTGGGTTTGGTGAATATGGGTTTTGCGTTATAGAATGAAGCACTTTTGGTGAATTTGTAAAGAAAGCTAGATCCCAGTGTCTGGGCACTGGGATGACAAAGGAGAGCAGTGTCAGCTACTCGGATGACACCCTACTTAACCGTCATACCGCGATTCATTCGCGGTATCTCAAAGCATAGATCCCGCTAACAAGCAGCGGGATGACGGTTGTCGTTTAGCTATAAATGTTTAAGAAATTTACCAAATGAAAAAAAGGCAAAAGAAGCCCTAGTCATTGTCTATTTTCAGTATTTGGCGTTTTTTAAGTCTTAAACGCTGCAATTTAGCTGCTTTTAAGTGCAACTCACCTTAGTTTAAATGTTTAAGAAATTTACTAAGCAGAAAAAAAGGCAAAAGAAACCCCGTGTTAGCTAGTTGTCACTCTCTAATCCTGCAAATTGGCGTACTATACTGTCTTAAACGACTTATAAGCGCGTTTCAGCTTATATAGGTAAAAACCCAGAAATGTTGTGAAGACATAAGGTGCACATAGTGCAAAAAATTAAAAATAAGACGCCAACTACGTTGTTTTCTTGCTGTTTAATCTGCACAGATGAAGATAACTGAATACCTTCAATGCTATGATAAAGAGGCTGGTGGAGTTTGTCAAGTAGGTTTTTTCGTCTCTATTCCCAATAAAAGTTCGTTATTGGTTATGCAGGAACTGTCGTAAAAGGAAGTTTTCTTGTGCGTGTGAAACTTTTTTTCCAACACAATGGATCTTCTGAAAAGTTTTCGAGTATATTATATTTTTAATTTGTAGAATAAGATTTTTTCCTTTTTGCATGTTTCACCTAAAAAGGACACATTTTAGACTTCTTTGTTGAAATAAAACAGAAACAAAAGTGCTGTTTATTGCGGCTTTTGGGTAATTTTATGGTAAAAATTTTAGAGAGAAATTTTATACACTATCACTGATATTTTTCCTTAAGTTGACGCCATTGAGTACCTTAATTAGAAGTTTAGCTTTAACTTTAAATGGACTACTCAACCGTGACAGACTTAGCTAAATTTCTTGGACAATCGGCATCTAACCCTTTTTTTGCTGCAGTAAAGTAAGCAAGGAATTGCATAGCAACACTGTAGATGATTGGAGAGATAAAATTATCAGTGTCTGGAAGTTGCACCACATCTGCGCAAACTCCCCTTAGGAATGGCGCTCCTTGCTTATCGCTGAAGGCAATTACTTTGCCTCTTCTTGCAATAATCTCTTGTATATTAGATAGCGTTTTAAAGAATAAATCATCATAAGGGATAATTGCTATAACAAGCACAGTAGAGTCTATTAAAGCAATAGAACCATGCTTCATTTCTCCCGCTGCAATACCAATTGTATTGATGTATGAAAGCTCTTTTATCTTCAATGCGCCTTCCATTGCAACTCCGTATGAACTTCCTCTGCCGATTAAAATAACGTTATTGTGTTCTAATATACTGCCCGATATATGTTGTATTTTCATCACATTCAAAACGTGCTCAACATACTCGGGAATAGAATTGATAGCACTGCTTAGCTGTTTTATTCTCTCTCCACCCAGTATACCTTTTATTTTTCCAAGCTCCACGGCAAAGCATGCTAAAGTTGCAAGTTGCGCAGAAAAGGTTTTTGTTGAAGCAACACCAATTTCTTGCCCAGCAAGAGTATGTAACACAATATCTGAGATCTTTTCAATGCTGCTGTTAAATGTGTTAGTTATACTAATGATCGTTTGTTTCTGCAATTTCGCATAACGCAGCGCTTCTATGGTATCTGCAGTTTCGCCAGATTGAGAGATGAATAACCCAATGCTGCCTTCTTCTAGCTTGACGTTGCTATACCTAAATTCTGATGAGATTTCTAGGTATACTCGAACTTGAGCGACACTTTCCAGCCAATACTTTGCTATTAGCCCAGCAAAATAAGATGACCCGCATCCAACTATAGTAATGTAACTCAGCTCAGAAAACAATTTTTTGTTGACCTCTTTATATTGCTTGTAAAATTGATTTATTGTTTTGTTTAATGCACGCGGTTGCTCAAAAATCTCTTTTAACATGAAGCTAGGGTAACCATTTTTGCTAATTAGAAAATCACTTGGACTACTATTTTCTATACTGCGTTTAACTTGTGTACCATTGTTGTATATACTAACTCCACTAGATTTTATCACTGCAATGTCATCATCTTCCAAATGCGATATTCTTTCCACAAATGCACTTAAAGCATTAGAGTCAGATGCAGCAAACACTGTGTTACAGTTATAGCCTATTGCTAAAGGCAAATTTCTCTTCGCAACAAATAAGGCGTCTGGGTATTCTGCAAATAATAAGACCAAGGCAAGTGAGCCATGTAAGTTGTTTAAACACTTAAATAGAGAATCAACTGGCGACAATCCTTCATCAAGATATAAGGTTAGCATATTTGGTATGATCTCTGTGTCAGTGTCAGTATGGAATGACATTCCCCTTTCTTCTAGACCCTTTTTTAGCAGATTGTAATTCTCAATTATGCCGTTATGAGCAACAACAACATTATTTGTATGAATGGGGTGAGCATTTTTAAGGCCTGGAACTCCATGTGTAGCCCAGCGAGTATGTGCTATGCCAATTGTACTATGAGACATCTTGCTTTCATCAACAACTTCATACAATCTTTTAACTTTACCTTCTGATTTTTTGACTTCTATCTCGCCTTCGTTATTTATGATTGCTATACCTGAGGAATCATATCCCCTATATTCCAATTTTTGCAACCCAGTTAGTAAAGTTGGTATTACTGAATCACCGCTACTTACTACACCAAATATTCCGCACACAAATGGATCACCAAATGAACTTTCTTTTAAAGTTATGCAGCATTTTTGCCTTTATCATCTTTTCCCTTTTTACTTTCCTCTGGTGGTTGATTTTTATTCTTTTTATCACTCTTTTCGATTTTGCCTTTTTCAATTGGTTTAGCTACCACTTTTTGAGTTTCTTTGTTTAAAACTTCAGATATAGCGGACTTTAGGACTTTTATCTCAACTTTTGGTGCTATTTCTATTATAAATTGTGCATTTGCTCCATCAACCTTGTTAACTTCACCTATTATTCCACCAGAAGTAATGACTGTATCACCACGTTTTATTTGATCTATCATCTTTCTATGTTCTTTTAGTTTTTTTTGTTGTGGGCGAATCATAAGAAAATAAACTACCACAAATATTAAAATCAGTGGAATAAGATTAGCAAAAGATGCGCTGATACTCAATGTATTGCTAGTTGCATCTGCTGCAAAAACTTCAGAAATGAACATATTTAATCCTAATTGTTAACGATAAAAATAAACCTATTTAAGTATTAATTGCAATACCATACCATGTCAAGTTTGGTGAAGGCGTTTCTCAATACCGGCAATAATACTGCAAATTCTAAGTTATGCTAAAACTAATATGGCGGGAGTGATGAGACTTGAACTCACGACCTCATGCGTGACAGGCATGCGCTCTAACCAACTGAGCTACACCCCCCTAATTTCTTTTTAGCGTTTTCGGGCTTCGACTTTAAAGCTAATAAACATGTTGCCCTTTGTCAATATTTTTTGTTTGCGCCTTGCTGTCTTTTCTATTACTATGTAAATAATTTAATTTCACACATGGCTTGTACAAGTAGTCCCATTAGGGTTATGCCATGGAAGATAAACTATTTGGAGGAGTGATATATGACAAATTTGCCTGAAGTCACTGTGCGTGATTTAGCCGAATCTGGTGTACATTTTGGTCACAAAATTAGTCGCTGGAACGCAAAAATGGCTCCATACATATATGGAGTGCATCAAGAAAATCGTATACATATAATTGACTTGCGAAAAGCATTACCATTGCTACAGGTGGCCATGAAGGCTTTATATGACGTTGCATCTCAAGGTGGTCGCATTCTATTTGTTGGTACAAAGTTTCAAGCTTTTGATATTATTGCAAGTGAAGCGATTCGTTGTGGTCAATATTATGTGAATCATCGATGGCTTGGTGGTATGCTTACTAATTGGGGCACTGTTTCTTCTTCGATAAAAACCTTGATGCAATATGAGAAAATATTAAATGACGAGGATAGCATTTTAACAAAGAAAGAATTGGGGAACATTGAAAAGAAAAAGCAAAAGCTTGATAAGGCGCTTGGTGGTATTAGAGAAATGGGAGCAATTCCTGATATCTTATTCATCATTGATACTAATAAAGAGCATATTGCGGTTAAGGAGGCTAAAAAGTTAGGGATTCCAATAGTTGCAATACTTGATACTAATTCTGATCCAGATGATATTACTTATCCAATACCTGGAAATGATGACTCAAGAAAATCAATAGAGCTCTATTGTAAATTAGCTACCGACTCTATATTAGCTGGAATAGAGTCTAGTCTAGCAAGATCTGGAGTTAAGATTGATAATATAAAAGGTGATGAGTTTATTCAAGAAAAAGAAGATGGTATTGTGCAAACTAAAAGGAAACGTAGTAAAGTTTACAAAGAAGAAGAAATGGAGGTAGTAACAAATGAAGATGAATCCAGATAATATAAGGGAATTACGTGATAGGACAGGGCTTGGCTTAAGTGACTGTAAAAAAGCATTAGAAGAATGTGATGGTGACATCAAGAAAGCCGTTGATAAGTTGCGTACAATAGGTCTTGCTAAAGCTGACAAAAAATCTGATAGAGTAGCTTCAGATGGGCTCGTTGCTATGTGTTTGACTGAAAATTATGGTGCATTGGTTGAACTCAATTGCGAAACCGATTTTGTTGCAAGGAATGAGAAATTTATAGAGTTAGTTTCAAATTTAGCATCAATTGCTCATCAAGAACGCTGTACTAGCGTTGATGAGTTAAAAAATGCCAAGTATGAAAGCATTGGCACAGTGCAGGAAGCTATTATGAATGGTACGTCAGTTCTTGGTGAAAAGTTAGAGTTGAGCAAGCTTTGTTACCTAGAGACTAAGGATGGAGTTGTTGCTGGTTATGTACATGGTGATGTACGTGGTTTAGGTAAAACTGGCGCTTTAGTTGCATTGCAATCACCCGGTGATAAGGCAAAGTTACAGGAAATTGGAAAACAAATAGCGATGCACATAGTTGCTATGAAGCCTGAAGCTTTGTCTATAGATGATTTAGATCAAATGAAGTTGAAAAATGAACGTTCTATAATTGAAGAGCAAGTAAGGAGCTTAAATAAACCTGAAGAAGTAGCAAAAAAAATAGTAGATGGACGAATGGCTAAGTACTATGAAGAAGTTGTTTTACTAGAACAAAAGTTCATAAAAGATGATAAAATGAAGGTTTCTGATTTTATAAAATCAAGCGAGGTGAGTGCTATTAAATTATCTGATTACAAGTTACTTGTTTTGGGCAGTGCAAACTAAATGGCAAGAAATGTCTTCCTTAGCAGATAAAGTAAAATACTCTAGAGTGTTATTGAAGATCTCTGGTGAAGCTTTGATGGGGTCACAGTCTTTTGGCCATGATATGGGAATAATAAGCCAATTATGCAAAGATATAGCTGATGTTAACAGGCTTGGAGTTCAAGTATGTATTGTTGTTGGTGGTGGTAATATCTTTCGTGGCACATCCGCGTCTTTAAGTGGCTGTGAAAGAGCAAGCAGTGATTATATTGGAATGCTTGCAACTATAATCAATGCTTTAATTTTACAAAACTTTTTAGAAAAAAATTTAGTAGCTTCTAGGGTATTATCTGCAATACCCATGGCCACTGTATGTGAACCTTACATAAGAAGGAAAGCTATTCGTCATTTAGAAAAAGGTAGAGTGGTAATTTTTGCAGCAGGCACAGGCAACCCATTTTTTACTACAGATACAGCTGCAGCCTTACGTGCCGTTGAAATGAATTGTGATGTTATTCTAAAGGGCACGCAAGTAAATGGTGTATACTCCGCTGATCCGAAAAAAAATGAGGATGCTGTAATGTATGATAGGCTTTCTTACACGGATTTATTGACTCGTGATTTAAAAGTTATGGATGCATCAGCAATTTCACTTGCTCGTGAGAATTCTATTCCAATTATAGTTTTTTCTTTGAAGGGAGAAAAAATAGTCAATATTATTAAGGGTCAAGGTACTTATACTATAGTTTCAGATTGTAAACAGTAGGTAATTTATGTTAAATGAAATAAAAGCTAAAACAAAAGAAAGAATGCTAAAAACTATTCAGTCCTTTCATGATGATATTAAAGGCGTACGCACTGGTAGAGCTAGCGCATCGTTGCTTGATGGTATAGTTGTAAATATCTATGGTGGACATCAAAAGTTAAATCAGGTTGCAGGCGTTTCAGTTATAGATAACAAAACCCTATCAATTAAAGTTTGGGATATTAATGTTGTAGGTGAAGTGAAAAATGCTATATTAAATGCCAACTTGAATTTAAATCCTGTTGTTGAGGGCAATACCATACGTATAGCTCTTCCGGACTTAACACAAGAAACCCGTGAAAAATTAGTGAAGCTATTACACCAATTTGCTGAAAATGCACGAATTGCAATTCGGAATATACGCAGGGATATAATAGAAGAATTAAAAAATATGGAAAAAAATAAAGAAATTTCGGAAGATGATTACCATAACCTTCACGATGAAGTACAAAAAATTACTAATGATAATATAAAAAAGATTGATAGCGAGTTATCCATGAAAGAAAAGGATATATTGCATCACTAAGGTAATATGAAAGAAACCTTCAGTAGTGAATATGAACGTTGTGATTTGAGAGCAAATTCCACCAAGAAGGGTGTCATCCGAGTAGCTGACACGCAACTGTTACGAACATTTGTCCGCGAAGGCAGTGTGTTAGCCGTTTTTGCCTCAAACACAAAGGTGTCATCCCAGTGCTTGACACTGGGATCCAGCTTTTCATACAATCTCGTCAAAGACGTTTGTTTTAGCATAAGACAGCTATTTTTATGCTTATCAGCTCAGTGTGCTCACTTGCAATCAAATTTCTGGATTCCAGTGTCGGGGCACTGGAATGACACCCTCCCGGTAGCACAATGTTCGTATAGCTGTGTGTCAGTTACTTTTATGACATCGGGTGAACTTTAAATGTTGAATCAAGAATCTTTACCGAAACATTTAGCAATTATTATGGATGGTAATGGTAGATGGGCGAACAATCAAGGAAGGGTAAAAATTGATGGTTATAAAAAGGGCAGTGAAGTTGCATACGATATTGCCAAGTATTGTACAGACCTAACCATACCCTACTTAACTTTGTATGCATTCTCTATGGAGAATTGGCTTAGACCTAAAAACGAAACTGACTGTCTATTTGATTTATTTTACTCCGTTTTAACTAATGAAGATAAAGTCAATTTCATTTGCAACTGTAACATTAAGTTGAATTTTATTGGCAATTTAAGTCTGTTATCCAGTAAAATATTGGATCAAATTAAAAAAGCAGAAGAAATGACACATAAGAACGATGGTTTATTACTCACTGTGGCAGTCAGTTACGGAGCAAAGCAAGAAATTACACAAGCTATAAGCAATATTATAAAAGAAAATATTGCTTATGTATCAGAAGAGGAATTTGAAAAATTTCTATATACTAAAGATCTGCCAAAATTGGATTTATTAATTCGCACTGGCGGCGAAAAAAGGTTAAGCAACTTTTTATTATGGCAAGCAGCTTATGCTGAATTATATTTTTGTGATACTTTATGGCCTGATTTTTCTTGTCAAGATTTGAGCAAAGCATTAGAAGATTATACAAAAAGAGAGAAAAAATATGGTAGATAATAATTTTATAATTAGAATATTGTCCTCAATAGTAATATTATTCATATTTTCTTTTGCTACATATTTCAGTGATTTATCGTTTTACCTATTGATTTTTTCAATAGCAGTTTTATCTTCTTTTGAATGGTATAATCTAACCCAAGGAAACAAAATTTTATACGTTTTTGCATTATTATTGATTGCACTACCAAGCGCCTCATTAATATATTTATATAATCTACCACAGGGAAAATACGCATTAGTATGGTTCGTCTTAACCATTTGGGGAATTGACATTACTGCCTACCTATTTGGTAAGAATTTTGGTGGAGCTAAAATTTGCCCAATTCTTAGCCCTGGAAAAACTTGGACAGGACTTCTTGGTGCGATTTTAGCTGGAGTAGTGTGCACAATTTTTGGATCAATATTTTTTGGTCTATTTTCAATTCTTTATTCTCCAATCATTGGCCTTGCAATCGCTATTCTAGCGCAACTTGGCGATTTCACTGAGTCGCTTGTTAAAAGAGCTTACGGTGTTAAAGATAGTGGAAGTATGATACCTGGCCATGGAGGAGTGCTCGATCGTATGGATAGTTTCATTTTTACTGCCCCTCTTATTGCTATTTATATAAGCTAAGTCTGCAGAAGAAATAAAGTGCCATTAGAGTTCATCCCTAGTCAGCTCCCCAACCGCTTCTACAGTACAGTCATGGACAAACGTCTTTTCACAATAAGGGCAGGCTATTTCCTCTTCTTCTCCCATATCTAAATATATTAATGGATGGCCGGAACCCTCATCATTCTCATCACCATGACAACAAACTTTTCTATTATTAACCCTCACTTTTGACATGCTACTCCTTTAGCTTATAACATTTTACATATTGAATATACCCATTCAGAAATAAAAAACAACAAGCACTATTCTCCATTTTTTATCCTATTCAGGTTAATCAATTCGTTTTGAACGCCTTTTGATACAAATTTGCTAACATCTTCTCCTAATCTTGCTATTTCCTTTACAAAACTTGATGAAATAAATTGAGTATCTTCAGAAGCAGGAAGAAATATGGTTTCGATTTCAGGAAGAAGTTTATAATTTACCCAACTCATTTGAAACTCGTAATCAAAATCTGATACTGCTCTTAATCCTCTAATAATAACAGAAGCATTCTGCTCTTTGGCAAACTTCACTAGCAACCCATTAAAAGATATAACATCTGCATCAATTCCTAGCCCTTTGATTTCATTTTCAGCCATGCTTGTGCGTAGCTTTGTGTCAAAGGCAACATGCTTATTAACGTTTTCTGCAACTCCTATTATTAATTTATCGACTAGTTTACACGCTCTTTTGATTATGTCAATATGCCCAAAAGTTATAGGGTCAAATGTGCCAGGGTAGATTCCTATTCTGTTATTAATGTTCATCCTTTATTTTTATATAAACTACTTTAAAAACTTTTGATAGACATAATAACATTTTTTATCTAAAAATGAAAGTATACAGTTGGCCTGATAGCTCAGTTGGTAGAGCAAAGGACTGAAAATCCTTGTGTCGCTGGTTCGATTCCTGCTCAGGCCACCTTTTCTTTCTTGGCAAACTTGCCTTTTTGTTATAAAATACTCTATATCGTAATATAAATGTTAGAGAAGCAAGTTATGGTGTATAAATATTACAATAAAGTATTTAAGATCTTATTAATTATAGTTCTATTATTAAGCAATATTACTTATGCTGGCGTTAGTGAAAAACCGGCATCTCAACATGTAACCAGAAAAGAAGAACCAGCGTCAACTGCCTTGACGGCAGAAAATACAGTAAATAATGACATAGTTGTTGGTTTGTTGAAAACAGAAGAAGAGGCATACCCATATGAGCTTGGGCTATCTCAAAATATCTACGAGATGTTTAATAACTTTGGGGTTAAGACTATACTGATTGATTATAATAAGATAATTAGCCTTAAAAAAATTCAGACAGAGTCACTTAATCTCGCAAAACGAGATGAAACATTGGCAAAGAAGCTGACATTAGACCGAATAAAAATTGAAGTTGCACAATTTATTGAAGAGCACAAAATAAATAGAATATTTATTCCGGATAATTTACACTCAGCACCCACTCCTTGTTGCCAGCTTGTTACTGAAGCAATTGTAAAAATAGTTGATGATAACCCTGCAATTCATTTACTTGGCATATGTGAAGGCATAATGAATGCAAAGGGAATTGAAGTAGTGAGTGTTGTGAGTGATGAAGAGAAGCGAAGATCTCATTTAAAATCAGCACAGAAAGCTCTCCAACAGATAAAGATCGTTCCAAACAGCCGTTTAGCGGAATTAGTAGCTAAATTCTTAATACCTAATGAAAACGGCTGGTTTTCAACGTACTTTCCAGATGCTCATTCAGGAGCAGTAAATAATACGTCAGAAAATAGAAGAAAATTAGAATTACTTGGATATAAAATTGCAGCGTTCTCCAACGATGGGGTAATAGAGGCTATTGAAGATAAGCATGGTAATATTTACTTTCAAAGCCACCCAGAAGCTCTTGTTGTGAAATCAGATAAAAACCTCTATTTATCAAATCACAGGGAACGTCAAATGTCTACACTAGTTGCTATAGCGATTATAAATGATTTTCTTTATCGTGCTTAATGCTAAAACAGTGGTTTATATAAACCCCATAGCATGCCGAATGAAGCTTTTTTTGAGAAAATTTGAATTTTCAACTGCAATCAAGCCAAGATTTCTTAGTGCTTTAGCGCAGAATATTCTGTTGGAGAACATCCTATTTAATCCATCAGTTGCAAGCGCCATTGTAAAATTATCAAAGTATCTATTACGTGAAATTTTCTTTAATAAATAACTACTGCCAACATCAATACCAGATGCTTTTGCAGCAACTATGTGCTTTATAACACTTTCTACATCTCTAATTCCAAGATTAAGCCCTTGACCTGCAACTGGATGAATTGAATGTGCTGCATCGCCGATAAGCAAAACTCTACCCTTATATAACTTTTTTGTGAAAGCAAAACTTAAAGGGTAAAGTTTTCTTTCACCCTCTAATTTTATCTCTCCTAGATAAGAACCAAATCTTTTTTTGAGTTCCACGATAAATTCCTCTTCAGATAGGTTCATTAGCATTTTTGAAATTCCAGATTTTTCTGTCCAAACTATCGAAGAAGTATAGCCACCCTTCATTGGTAGAATTGCAAATGGACCGCCAGGAAAAAAACGCTCTACAGCTAAGTTTTGGTGATGCAGTTCGTGTTCCACATTACATACTATACTGCTCTGTTTATAATCAAATTTCACTGTCGGTATAGAAAATAACTCTGGTAGTTTAGAGTTTTTGCCTTCAGCGCAGATAAGTAGCGATGATATTAATTCCTGGTTATTATCAAGAATAACTTCCACATATCCTGAATCACAAGCAATTGTTTTATAGGAATGTGGAGAGTATATATTTAGTTTATTCAGAAAATTATTGTTGATTGCATTCCATATAGTAGCATTGTTAATAACATAACCCATTGGCTCTTCGCTAACCATTTTATGATTGTAATGCACAGTAACCGCATCTAATATGCATATATCAAGTATTGGCTCAGCTTCACTCTCCACAAACTGCCAAATCCCTAATTTTTCCAATATTTTTTTCGAGCCTTGAGAAATAGCAAATGCTCGGTTGTCATCTACTACACGTGGTAGACTATTTTTTTCAATCACAGCTACAGACACAGAGTCACAACTGAGGCCAATGGCAGTAATAAGACCAAGCAACCCACCACCTGAAATGATTACATCATAATTCATTTTATTTACGCTAATTGTAAAATTATATTTTATCTATTTTGAAAATAGTTTAAACAAACTTTATAGACAAAGACCTATAGCTAACCCAAGAAAGGTTTCCCTATGTCATACCGCGATTCATTCCATAACTGTACGAACGTTGTAGTTTGGGAGCAATTCCCACCAGTGGGGTGTCATCCCAGTGCTTGACACTGGGATCCATTCTTCTTTTTTTCTGGATTCCAGCGTCACGCGCTGGAATGACAAAAGCTGCTAATTTTTCATGTAAATAATGGTTATGCAAGCAGTCTATTTTGTAACTAACAAAAGAGGACTTTGATTCGCATGTTTCTCACGCTTATTCTATTGTTTAACTATACTTTGAGCAATGTCTTCATAAATCTCTGCCAAATCTTCACTTAGCATTAAAGGATTTCCACAATCAGAAGCATGACATATTTGTGGATCCAGAGGAATCCTGCCTAGGAGTTTGATGCCCAGCTCCTCAGACATTTTTTTTGCACCGTCTTTTCCAAATATATATATTTTTGAGTTATTTTGAGTAAAATAGCTCATATTTTCCACAATTCCAATAACCGGTACGCTGAGCTTTTTAAGCATATCATAAATTTTGCGAGCATCGATTAAAGAGAGCTCCTGCGGAGTTGAAACTATTATCGCCCCGGTTAAGTTAAAATTTTCCATCAGACTTAAATGCACATCGCCAGTTCCAGGTGGTGTATCAACTATTAAATACTCTATATCGGACCATTTTGTTCCCATGAGCAGATTATAAAGTGCTTTTGTGATCATAGGCCCACGCCATATTGCTGCACGATCTTTATCAATAAAGTAGCCAATTGAAATAGTGTGCAGTCCATACTTTTCTATAGGTATTGCTTTTCCACCCTGTATTTCTGGCTTTAATTTTTCAGTGCCAAGCATTTTAGGAATTGAAGGACCATATATATCTGCATCAACCAGCGCAACTTTATGTTTCAACTTTGCTAATGAGAGAGCAAGATTTAGCGCAACTGTGGACTTGCCCACACCGCCTTTACCAGAGGCCACAACGATTATATTTTTCACTCCTTCGATATGTAATTTAGCTTTTTGTTGCCCAGTTTGTTTTTGACCAGTAGCAACCACGATCACTTTTGTCACCCCCGGTATAGCTTTAACAGCTTGCTCACAATTTCTTCTTAATTCTTCGTTTGCTTGCGTGTTACCGGCAACTTCAAGCACAAAACCAATGTCCCCGCCTTTAATAATGATTGAGGATATTATGCCAAGAGCGATCACATCTTTACCGCTTTTTTGCTCTATGACTTTTTTTAAGTTCTCTCTTACAGTTTCTTCGTTGATCATTAGACCTCTTACATAGCAGATCCCAGTGCGGAACATTTGTTTCGAAAACAGTATGTTAAATGTTATAGCAGGTTTTGCCTAGAACACAAGCCAAGTAGCGTGACACTCAAACAGGGTCGGAGGTAAAATCCCTGACCCTGAAAACGCTGGTGTTAGTTTTTCTCATCCACTGCAAATATTGCACGGTACTATCCACTTGGTCGTCGTGGCGAGTTTCTGGGAACATTAAAATCTCATACTCAAAATCGTTCAGCCATACTGCTTGGTGCGGCAGAAAAACCTTGCCAGACTCTATAGTCGGAACAATTTGATAAAATCGAGTGAGTTTGTCATCATGTGGTACTATTTCGATAATGGGTAGATCACTGTTTGCTTTTAGCTCCTGCACCAATTGCTGACCACTTGTTTTTGCTTCGATTAAAATTGCGTGTGGTGTCCATCTTGCAGCTAGTGATAGAACTTGCTCTTTAAGCTTTGGATACTCAAGCTTTGCGCGATATACATCAAGTAAATAGAATTTGTTGTCTGTTTTTGCCCAGGTAGTGCAGACGCTAAAGTTGCTCATGCTGCTTGTTGAAACTGCAGTGTCCCAGCTCTGAGTGACATATGAGAGACTATCAGGAAAATTTCTATAGCGCTTCAGCCACTCTCGTTTAATTATACCACTTGAAAGCGGCAGAGGATTTTGTTGATATTGCGCAGCAAAAGCATAACTTCCAAGTTCAACTTTTATCGTCTCAACTTCTTCTTTTCCTCCATAGAGGGGATATAACAACTGACCTTCTTCTCTTGAGTATAATATTACGGGTGGTATCATTCTAGCACTTGATGCTGTAATCCAGCTTTTGTACTCATTTGTAGTTACTCGGGTAACAGGAACAAGAAAAGGAGGCGCTGGCTTTTTGATTGAATAGATAATCTCCTTATTTTCAGATATCATCGGTAAACAAGTATGGTTCCATATGTTTTTCGGTTTGGAGAGAAGGTGTCCGGTTAAGTCCTCCTGGTGTAGCCTGTGCATCACAAGAACAATTACCCCTTTTTTTCTATTGTTGAGCCTGGTTACTAAAGTCTGATCGAACCAGTTTGTAGCACGCTTTCTAAACATTTCACTCAAAGCTTGAGCAGAACTCAGTGGATCATCAACAATGACAAAATCTCCGCCTTCACCGGTCAATGTCCCTCCAACTGATGTTGCAATTCTGCATCCTCTCTGCACTGTTTGGAATTTATATTTAGTGTTCTGGTCTTTGCATAGTTCTACCTCTGGAAATAGCGATCTATACCAACTAGACTGCATTATACACCTCGTATCGAGCGAGTGCTTTTCGCTGAGCAGCCGAGAGTAACTTGCAACTATTATTCTTGCGGTTGGCTGATTTCCGAGTATCCATGCGGGCCACGCAACACTTATGCATATGGACTTCATTGAGCGTGGAGGCATATTGAATATTATTCGCTTTACTGCACCAACGCTCGCTGCTTCAAGCCTGTCTGCTATGACTTTTATATACCGATAATTATTATACTCACACCCCGGCACCACCGTTTGAAAGCACAGTTCAATGAATTTTAAAAAGTTGATTTTGTTCATGATATAATGTTGAAACCAGCGCGTGACGCTGGGATGACAAAAAAAGGAGCACTGGAATGACAAGGCTATAGGTTGCAAGCAAGACGTCATACCGCCGCAGACCGTCATGCTGCCGCGAACCGTCATACCGCCGCGGTATCTCAAAGCATAGATCCCGCTAACAAGTAGCGGGATGACGAGTTACTATACCGTCACGGTATCTCAGCCGCTAACACGTAGCGGAATACTTAACCATCATCTACACCGTCATACCGCGATTCATTCGCGGTATCTCAAAGCATAGATCCCGCTAACAAGCAGCGGGATGACGAGGATGCCACCGCGAACCGTCATACCGCCGCGGTATCTCAAAGCATAGATCCCGCTAACACGTAGCGGGATGACGATTGTCAGGCTAGTACCTTTTTTTGTCATCCCAGTGCTTGACACTGGGATCCAGGAATTTTATTAAGTTGGCAAGCATAAAAGTAGCCGTTTTATGTTAAAATACAACGTTTTGATGATTATGAAAAAGCTGGATTCCAGACTGGAATGACAGCAGTCCTACGTCATACCGCCACGGTATCTCTAGATCCCGCTAACAAGCAGCGGGATGACGAGATGCCACCGCAAACCGTCATCCCGTGATTCATTCACGGTATCTCAGCCGCTAACTGTTCTCCCTCGTCATACCGCGATTCATTCGCGGTATCTCTTAACATAGATCCCGCTAACAAGTAGCGGGATGACGATTGTCGGTGAACCTAAGTTACTTTAGCTATAAACATTAAGGAATTTACCAAATGAAGAAAAAAGGCAAAAGAAGCCCCGTGGTGGTTGGCTATTTACTATGTACTAAAATATCGGCGTTTTTTTTATTCTAAAACGCTTGATTAAGAGCGATTTAGCTGCTTTTAACTTGCAACTAACCTACACCGCAAGTGTTTAAGAAATTTACTAAGCAGAAAAAAAGGCAAAGAAAACCTAGGGTAGCTAGTATTCAAATTCTCCCTTGTTCTATTTGACGTCTTTTGATGTCTTAAACGCTTTATAAGCGCGTTTCGGCTTGTATAGGTAGAAACCCAGAAGTTTTATAAAGACATGAGGTGCACATAGTGCAAAAAATTAAGCATGATTTACGCCAAATACAAAGTTCCCTTTGTCGTTTTAATCTGCAGATTGCGAAGATAAATAAATAGCTTCACTTTCATGATAAGGGGGCTGGCGGAGTTTGTCAAGTAAGTTTTTGTAGCTCTCATGGTTTTTGGATTCTAACTAACGTCATGCGCTGGAATAACACCCTTGGTGGCAGACAGCTAAAGAAAAATATCAACTAGGTTTATAGTCTATTATTACTGTTTTTGCAACTTTGTCATAAAAAGTCTGTTTGCGCCGGTCGAATATCGCAAATATTAAAACTAAAATTGGTAAAATTATAGACCACCGAGAAACATAGTGAGTCAGCAAAGAAGAAATAATCGAGAAAATTGTCTGAGAAATACTTCTCACTGCTGCTTGTGTTAGGGTGGTACTTTTAAATGTACCTGCATCTTTGATATACATGCCACACAACAGCTTTCCTGGAGTACCACCAAGTTTTGTTATCATTAGTATTTCTAATACTGTGCACAGCGCTGATGCAAAGATTTCATAATAGAAATATGTTGATTGTTTAGTTTCATCAAGAAGATCAGCATAGATCTCACTATTGTCTTGTAATGCAATAGACAAGATCAAAATGAGTAAAGGAAAGTACAGTATGATACAGTCAAGTATTACTGCTACAGTACGCCTTGTAAATCCTACATAATTTACTTTAACATTTATTTCAGTATCCATACACCCTCCTATTTTCATAATGTCATTATATACTATAAAAGCACGTTATTAAATAATCGTAAATATACTAATTTGTGCAATACTAGCTACTTGTGCCACTCTATTATTTGAATTAACATTAAGTCATTTGTAGTTAGGAAAGTTATGTCAACACCAATCACAGTTGCGTATGGCGACGGTATCGGACCAGAGATTATGGAAGCGGTGCTGTCGATATTGCACGAAGCAGAAGCGAAGATCTCAATAGATATTATTGAAATAGGGGAGCGTGTTTATAGTAAGGAATGGTCTCACGGCATTTCTCCAAGTGGCTGGGAGTCTATTGAAAGGACAAAGATATTACTTAAATCTCCAACAACAACTCCTCAAGGTAAAGGGCACAAAAGCTTGAACGTTGCACTCAGAAAGAACCTAGGGTTATATGCAAACATCAGGCCGTGTATTTCATATCATCCTGTTATAGAGAATAAATTCGATAAGTTTGATATCGTAGTAATACGTGAAAATGAAGAGGACGTTTACACCGGAATAGAGCATAGGCTCACTGGTGATTCTTACCAATGCACTAAAATTATTACTAGATCTGGCTCAGAGAAGATATGCAGGTACGCTTTTGAATACGCGAAAAAACACAACAGAAAAAAAGTAACTTGCCTGACTAAAGACAACATAATGAAAATGACTGACGGAACTTTCCATGCCGCGTTTGATCACATTGCAAAGGAATACCCAGATATAAAGGCAGAACATTATATAGTTGATATTGGAATGGCGCGTGTTGCAACAGAACCGGAGAATTTCGATGTTATAGTAACCGAGAACTTATATGGCGACATATTATCAGATATAGTGGCGCAAACCTCTGGATCTGTGGGGCTTGCCGGAAGTAGCAACATCGGAAATGAATACGCAATGTTTGAAGCAGTGCACGGTTCTGCTCCTGATATTGCAGGAAAAAACATAGCCAATCCTTCTGGTCTTTTAAATGCTGCAGTGCATATGCTAATTTACATAGGTCAAGTGGGTACTGCAAAACTAATCTACGATGCATGGCTGAAGACTTTAGAGGATGGAATACACACTGCCGATTTATATAAAGAGAAAAAGAGTAAACAAAAAGTTGGTACAAAAGAATTTGCAGGAGCTATTATAGAGAATCTAGGAAAGAAGCCTGCAATATTATCTGAGCTTACAGTCGGTAGCAGTACAAATAGCAAAATAAGTGAAATACAAAATAGCTACGAACAGGACTACAAAGTTAGAAAGCTAGTTGGTAGCGATATAACGCTTGCCTGGAGTAAGCCGGCTGATTTTGACCAAATAGTGAAGTTGTTTGAAACAAGTAATCCGCAGATTATAGCAATATATTCAAAAGGCCTTGCAATTTGGCCAGGAGGCTCAAAATCTTCAAGTGACCAAATAACCTGCAGGTTCATTGCAAATAATAAAATTACAAATAGTGATGTGAATAACTTGCTAATCAAATTTGAGGAACACAATTTTGATGTGGTGAGAATGGATAAGTTGTATTTGTATGATGGAAAAGAGGGGTTTTTCTCTTAATGATTGTTTGATATTCTAATCCTTGCATAAAGCATTTTAATATGTCATACTAAAAGTATGATATATTTATGTGAGGTGCAGTAGTGAATCAACATTTTAAATTAACCAGTCAGGAATTTCTTAATAATGCCAATCTGTTCAAAGTACTAGAAATAAAAGCTGGGCAAGTTGTAGGTAAGGGTTATGAAGAGCTTAGCGCAATTTTGAAGAAACATCATAAGGAACTAATTCTTGTAAACCATCCTGACAAAGGTGGAGACAAAAATAGATTTGATCAAATTTATAAAGCTTATCAAGAGCTAAAAAAATACATTGAACCTTTAGAGTCAGGAAATCCTTGTGTTAAAGTTAGCGTTGGTGCTGAAAGTGATGGGCGTTTAACAGCAAGAGAGTTTCACTATAGGAAAAATTTGTTTAATAAGCTAAAAGTAAGTGAGGAAGAGGCTGTAGGTAAAGGTTTTGATGGATTGATTTCTATACTAAAAAGAAATGACTATTCGTTTGAAAAAGACATAGAAAAATGCATTGAACTTGAAGATAAAATAGAGAGGATTTTGCAAAATCCAAATTTAGATGATTTTAAGAAGAATGTAGAAAGTGCAGGATTAATGAAAGAGCTATATCAATATATAGCAAAGCCAAGCATACAATTATTCAATTATGTTACTCCTCTAGAAGAAAAGAGAAGCCTAATTGAAGAAGATAAAAAGACATTAGCATTGAAATTTATAGAGCGTAAAAATGTTCTACTGTTCGTCCAAAAAATAAGTGTTCTGCCTTTAGCTCTATTAACTACAATTACTATAGGTTGCTATTTTTCATGGTGGATCATAGCACTTAATATCATTATTAATAACGCCTCTCGTTTATTAACAGGTCATTATATGAAAAAATATGCCAACTCAGAAATTTCTACTGATGAATTCATGAGTAAAATAAACTATATCGTACTAGGTAGTAAGCTTCTTATCAACTATCCTTTAGCTGCTTTTTCTGTTTATCTACTTACAACAAATTTCATTGCTAATGGATTAACTGTTGGTGGAGCTATACTTGGTTCACTATTGTTATTGGCAGTATTAATTGAAATGTTAGCTCCTGTTTTCTCAAAAAGCTGTGAAATATATGCTGAAAAGCACACAAAAGATTTACTGGAAGAGGATCCAAGAGATAGGGTACAAAAGGAAACCGACCTGTTAGGATGGTATGATTTGCGAAAATTGTTAATGCCAATTATCATGCCTCTTGTTAGAAAATGCTTTGCAGAGGTGGCAAGCGAATTTGCTGAGAGGAATTTTGATGAGGTAAAAACTGATATGTCTGATGTTAATACTGAAGGACTATCTAATCCTCAAGCAATTGAATTTGCACAGCAAACAGTGTAGTATAAGCTTTTAGCTCTATGCATGGACTCAAAAAAAGTAGAATTGATATTTGAAAAATTTCAACAATCAAATCCTGCGCCAAAAATAGAGCTAAATTATACCAATCATTTTACGTTACTGGTTGCAATAGTTTTATCAGCACGGACAACTGATGTAAGCGTTAATAAAATTACAAAGGAGCTATTTAGTATCGCTGATACGCCAGAAAAAATGCTGAATCTTGGGCAAAGTGAGCTGAAAAAACGTATAAGCAGTATTGGTTTGTATAACTCCAAGGCAAAAAATATAATCGGACTTAGTAAAATATTGGTGGAACGATACAATAGCAAAGTGCCTACTGATTTCGATGATTTGGTATCTTTACCAGGGGTTGGGAGAAAGAGTGCTAATGTGTTCTTAAATTCAGGGCTTGGTATTCCAACATTGGCAGTTGATACTCATGTTTTTAGAGTAAGCAATAGAGTTGGGCTTGTGAAAGAAAAAGATGTATTTAAAACAGAGCAATCTCTTTTGAATGTGGTTCCAAAAAAATACCTACTTTATGCTCATCATTGGCTAGTTTTACACGGTAGATATGTTTGCAAAGCACAAAAACCTTCGTGTGAAACGTGCATAATTCATGATTTATGTGAATTTGAGTGCAAAAGGTATAAAGTCTAGCACACTATCTTGTCACTCCGATATTCCTTCCTTTTATCATCCAAGTAGCTGACACTTGATTGGATACTGAGTTGGTAAGTATAAAGTATAGCCAACGCGAGCTCTACATCATACCATCACGGTATCTCGGCAATTGTAAAGGTCACGTAATTCGTTCTCTTTTAGCTATAAATATTAAGAAATTTACTAATCAAAAAAAAGGCAAAAGAATCCCCATGGTTGGCTAATTACCTATATTAACTTTATAAATTGGCGTTTTTTATCCTCAACGCCCCAATTTAGCTACTTTTGCAACCAAAATTGTAAACGTTAAGAAATTTACTAATCAAAAAAAAGGCAAAAGAAACCCCGTAGTTAACCAGTTATTTATATGTACTAAAATATCGGCGTTTTTTTATTCTAAAACGCTTGATTAAGAGCGATTTAGCTGCTTTCAACTTGCAACTAACCTACACCGCAAGTGTTTAAGAAATTTACCAAGCAGGAAAAAAGGCAAAGAAACCCCAGGGTAGCTAGTATTTAAATTCTCCCTTGTCAATTTGACGTTTTTTGCTGTCTTAAACGCTTTGTAAGCGCGTTTCGGCTTATATAGATGTTGTGAAGACATAAGGTGCACATAGTGCAAAAAATTAAAAATAAGACGCCAACTACGTTGTTTTTTTGCTGTTTAATCGTATCCGTTCAGCCAATGGCGTCAACTTAAGGAAAAATATCAGTGATTGTGTATAAAACTTCTCTCTAAAATTTTTACCATTAAATTACCCAAAAGCTGCAATAAACAGCACTTTTGTTTCTGTTTTATTTCAACAAAGAAGTCTAAAATGTGTCCTTTTTAGGTGAAACATGCAAAAAGGAAAAAATCTTATTCTACAAATTAAAAATATAATATACTCGAAAACTTTTCAGAGAATCCATTGTGTTGAGTTTCACACGAACAAGAAAACTTCCTTTTATGACAGTATTTTCTATGATGCAGGGTCGAGAACGGGAGTGTTAAATAAACTGTGTCAAACCGAAAAAAAGTAGTAAGTTGATATAAAAAAATGGAGGTTTCACATATGAATCAAAGAATAGCAAATAAAACTACTGGATTGGTAGATTATAAAGAATTAGAAACAAATATCTTATCGTCTATATGAGAAGGAAGACCGTTGACAGGAAGAGATGGAGCATTAACACCATTTATAAAAAATGCTGGAGGCAAGTTTGGAAGGTGAAATAGAAAATCACTTATTAGCTGAAAGTGAAGAGAATAACCGAAGAAATGGGAGAAATGCAAAAACTTTACGTACAAGTGCAGAGCTATTAACACCAAGAGATAGAGAAGGAAGTTTCGAACCACAAATAGTCAAAAAAAGGCAAACAAACCAGAGCTTGAAACGAAGATTTTGAGCACATTTGCCAGTGGTATGGGCTATAGAGATATAGCATCACATGTAGAAGAAATTTATGATCACAAAATATCGGCAGCAGAGATATCCAGTATTACTGACAAACTGCTACCGGTAATCAACGAATGGCGTAGTCGCCCGCTGCAATCAGTATATCTAATAGTGTTCATGGTTTTTTAAGGTCAAAGAGGATGGACATTGCGTAAGTAAATGTATGTACAATATATTGGGCATAGACCAAAATGGCAAAAAAGAAGTACTAGGCTTTTATTTAGCCGAAAGTGAAGGAGCTAACTTCTGGTTGGGAGTACTAAATGATCTAAAAGAAAGAGGAGTAGAAGATATTCTAATTGCTTGTGTTGATGGGCTAAAAAGCTTTCCTGCAGCCATAAATAGTGTATTTCCTAATGCAGAGGTACAGCTATGTGTGGTACATCAGATACGCAATTCTCTAAAATATGTATCTAGCAAAGATGTGAAGATTTTCATGAGTGATTTGAAAAAAGTATATCAGGCTTCAAGTAGAGAAATTGCTGAAAATTATCTGCTTGAGTTGGAAGAAAAATGGGGAGCAAAGTATCCTTTGGTTATAAAATCGTGGCAGAACAATTGGGAAAATTTATCTGGTTATTTCAAATATTCTAGCCCAGTTAGGAGGCTAATTTACACCACAAATCCAATTGAGGGGCTACATAGACAGATCAGAAAATTCACTAAAACCAAGGGCTCATTTACCAGCTTGTACAAACAGGTATATTGTGCTATAAAAAAGGTAGAGCAAAAATGGACTATGGCTTTGCCTAATTGGGCATTAACTATGTCTCAGCTCGACATTTTCTTTCCTAACAGATTGAAAATTGAGTTGAACTAAAAATGCGGTTTGACACAGTTTATTTAACACTCCCGTTCTCGATCCTACATTTCAATAGATCTCTTATTATAATCATTGTTTAAATAAAAAGTTACTCCTTGATATCATTCCAGTGCTTGACCAGAAAAAAAGAAATATGCATCAGCTACTTTCATGACACTATTTGCTGCGCTTCGAAAATGAACGTTCATGTAGCCGCGAGTCAAGCCATAAATCCAGTATAAAGACCTTTAATCATTGGCTTCGTAGTACTTTTCAACCAACTTATTAAGTAACCTTACACCAAAACCTACTGCTCCTCTTGGACAAATGTCAGTACCTTTTTCGTGCCAAGCAGTGCTTGCGATATCTAAATGTGCCCAGCAAGTTTCATTCACAAAACGCTGTAAAAACTGTGCAGCCATTATGCTATCTCCACCAGAGCCTGCAGGAGCGATGTTTTGAACATCAGCAATCGGTGAATCAATAATTTTGTCATAAGTTTCATTCATAGGAAAACGCCATAACTTCTCATTTACTTCATTTCCTGCATCAATCAGACGGTTTGCTAATTCATCATTATTTGAAAAAAGACCAGCATATTCGTTATTTCCAAGTGCAACCACTATAGCACCAGTTAAAGTTGCAAGATCAATCATAAATTTTGGTGAGAATCTGTCTTGCGTATACCATAAAGCATCTGCAAGTATGAGCCTTCCTTCTGCATCGGTGTTCAACACTTCTATCGTCTGTCCAGACATTGAAGTTACTACATCACTCGGTCTTTGAGCATTACCATCCACTGCATTCTCTGCAAGTGCAACCACGCCGATTGCATTTACTTTTGCTTTTCGTCCTGCTAAAGCATGCATCACCCCAACTACAGCAGCAGAGCCTGCCATGTCATATTTCATCGACTCCATACCACGTGAAGGTTTGAGTGATACTCCACCAGTGTCAAACGTTATACCTTTACCAACAAAAGCTATTGGCTTTTGTTCTTTAGAAGCCCCATTCCATTTTATCACTACTAATTTTGGTTCTTTACTACTTCCTTGTGCCACTCCAAGCAAGGCTCCCATTTTTTTCTCTTCCATCTGCTTTTTATCAAGCACTTCGATTTCAAGGCCAAGCTTAGTAAGTTCTTTTTTTATATGATCAACATAGGATTCTGGATATAGAATGTTAGGAGGCTCTGTTATAAAAGAGCGCGCAAGGAATATACTCTCACCTTCTTGCCTTAAGTGCTCAAATGATCTTTCAGCATTACTTAATTGCTCATCTTTTACTAATACGGTAATTTCCTCTACCTCTGTAATTTTCTCATCCTTTTTAGTTTTATACTTATCAAACTTAAAACTATACAGAAACGCACCATATGCAATATTTGCTGCACTACCTTCGATTAAAATCGCTGCTTTCTTAATTTTTAATCTGCTTAGCTCACAATATATTTTACCACCAATATTTAATTCTTTATTTTCATTCCATTCATCCTTCTTACCAAGTCCAACAACTATGACATTTTTTTCTTCTGGCAAAGTAGTAGAGAAAAATTCACCAAAACTTCCATTGAAATCGCTAAATTGCTTTATATTATCTATGATCTGTTTTCCTTGCAAAACTCCGCCATCATTTACGGTTTCGTTGTCCTCAAATAAACCCGTTACTATTGTTTTAAAATCGGGCGAAATTTTAGAAATTGTTATTTTCATTGCTGGCATCTCCGTTGCAAATAATTGTAAACTGTACATAAAACATAGCAAAAACATCAGTAAGATATTTTTCATATACATCCTAAGTACAATAACACTCAAGTTTACTATGGACTCCCTTACATGCAAGGGTTTTTATCTTTTATTAGAGAACTTATTATATCCGCCCAAGGTAATGTTAAACGTATAGGTTTTTATGACCTGATCACTGTAAGTAAATGGTGTTATGAGAAGGCTTGCAAGCCCATTACTAACAAAATCTCCAAGAACAGGATCAGCACAATTATCGCAATTATGGTCAGCAAAAAACATTTGCGTTGTGAATTCCGGAAAATCTGGATGTTGAACTAGAAAGTTGATGTGTGGAGCTCTATCACTAATTTTACCAGGTGCTATCGTAATAAAATTATAATAGCCAAGATTATTCACTACAAACCTTCCTGATCCAGCAAAATTCGGATCGAGTTGATTATCCTCTATATTCTTATCGTAATGGTTCACGCCGCGTGAATTTGCGTGCCATATAGAAACTACAGCATTTTGTATTGGTAAACAGTTTATATCAGTAATTCTACCCACTATGTGTATTAATTCTCCTGTTGCATTATTTGGAGAACCAGGTTTTCTTCTTAAATTGTTTGAAGAGTTAAAATTTTTTGGCCTTGCATCAAGGTCATATATTTCTGGAGTTTCAATGCAGTTGAGCAAAACAGGATCAGCTGCAAATAGCGGCAAACTGAATACCGTTTGTACTAAAAACGCTAATAAGATATTTTTCACATTCATTTCATTTATAATAGACTTCTTGCATAACCATATAACAAACTTTTATTGGAAATAGAAACGAAAAAACTTGCTTGACAAACTCCGCCAGCCCCCTTATCATGGTGTGTAGTACAATGATACAAATTAAGAATTCCCCCATCCTGCGCTAGTTCTTCGATCTGAAATCCTACTTCTACCTGATCACGACCTATCTTAATTTGTCCTATCAATGCTTTAATAATACCACGTTTAGTTCCCCAATCTAGCTGTTCCAGGTTCGATTTTACACTAGAATAAAAATTTTTTATGCTATTTATAATAAGACTTATTCCTTTTTCTACTGTCTTCTGATCAACTACCTTTTTTTTCTCTTCTTCTATCCCTTGTAAGCGTTCTTTCATTTTTCTCATTGTCTGTTTAAATTCTTCCTCGCTTATATATCCTTTCTCTCCTGCATTTTCTTGACTATAATAATCTTCCATTAATTTTTCGATACCTTCTTTTATTTGATTTTCTCTTCTTGCAAACTTTTTCTCTGATGATTCATCATTTTTATTTTCTAATACTCTACGTTGGTATTCCTTATATGTTAAAAATAGGTTTTTATAAGTACTACAAAGTAGTAATGTAAAGACATACAGAGAAGAGGAACCGTGTCCAGTCTTGGTCATAAGGACCGTAGTATAGCAAGGTTTTCTTCTCTGGTTTATACTGAAGTTCCGAACAACTGATTGAGTTTTTAGACTCGTATATAAGGGTGGAAAATACAGTATATATTGTTTATCAACATTTACGGAGGAATTATGAATTCATCAAATATTATTGCTGGCATTGATGTTAGCAAAGCTAAACTTGATATTCATATCCATCCACTTGGATATCATAAAGTATTTGAAAATAACGTGCAAGCTATTGATCAAATACTCGACTTTTTACGTTTGCATAATGTAAGCAAAGTTGGTCTTGAAGCAACAGGTGGATATGAAAAATTATGTGCCTATACTTTACTAAGCAATGGTTTTGAGGTATATGTTATTCAACCTAGATGGGTTAGAGATTATGCAAAAAGCCTTGGCGTTGCTACTAAAACCGATAAAATAGACTGTAGTATCATCTCACGTTATATTAATAATACAGATATGCGTGTTACTCCTTTAAAAGTTAGTAATGTTGATTGTTTGAGGCAAAAGCTATCTCGTAGAAATCAACTTGTAGAAATAGCAAAAATACAAAAAACCCAAGCTTACCAGGTAACTGATATATCCATAATAAAACAAATGGAAGAGCTACTTGCCATTTTACAAAATCAAATCCAAGCCTTAGAAGATGAGATGATGGAGTTGATTGATCAAAGTCAAGAGCTTAAAAGAAAATACATATCAATAACTAGTATACCAGGTGCAAGTAAAATCACAGCTATTACTATGATTTGTTATCTACCAGAACTAGGGACGCTTCAAGAAAAGCAAATATCCAGCCTTGCCGGGGTTGCACCTTTTAATCGAGACAGTGGTTTTAGTAAAGGAAAAAGGTGTATTCAAGGCGGTAGGTCACAAATTAGAACAGTTTTGTATATGTGTATTCTTAGTGCGCGGGAATGGAATTCTTACATAAAAACTTTTTTTGATAGGTTGTATAATCAATATAAAAAACCATATAAAGTTGCTTCTACCGCTGCTATGAGAAAGTTACTTTTACTTGCTAACTCCTTGGTAAGAGACGGTAGAGTGTTCACTGAGGAATATAGCCCTAAGTCTACTTCTCTAGTAAGTTAGTGTAGCTGTGGATAAGTACGCCCACATAAACTATAAGTACTTATACACAGCTACATCAATTAAGAGTTATAGCTTATATTATGTAAAAATACATTGAAGAGCACATTATATTTAACGGGCTAAATTTCTTTGATATTTTTCATTTTTCTATTGACTTTTAACACAACTGCTTTTTTATCATCTCTGGGTTTTTTAGTACATCTTTCACCTTTTCCCATACAGCTATTTCTAACATATCTGCTCGGACTAATTTATTGTTACATTTTTCCTCATCATCAGTAATACGTACTACACTACTACAACGATAATAGCTATACGTTTTTTCTCCATCCCTATGATGCACACCACTATACGCATTTTTGCAGTCTTGACATATAGTTAGACCTTGTAGTAGATTTATCTCTTCCCTTCCCTGCATTCTTGCTCTTTTTCTATTTTCATCCAGTTGCTTTTGTACTTTGTTAAATAATCCTTCATCAACTATTTTTGGTACTGGTATATAAATCCAACTTTCTTCATCTGTACGATAAACAGAAACATTTTTTACCTTTTGTTTACTTTTTTTTCTTGATATTCTTTCAACCCTTTTTAACTTACCAAACGCTGCTTGTCCCTTATACGCTGGGTTTCTTAACATCTTCCAAATTACTATTGGACGCCAAACCTTCTTTCCAGTTCTTGTTCTTATTGACCTATCTCTTAGTCTTCGTATCGCTTCCCTTATGCTTATTCTTTCTTGTCCTATCCACATGAATATTTGCCTTACTATTTTTGCTTCTTCTTCATTAATTTCAATTTGTGTCTTCTCTCTATCTACATGCCTTATACGCTTATAACCAATAGGCACCATATTAATTACACTTACACAACCTTGCCTTGCTCTATGGAGTTTTCCTCTACGACTACGTTCCATAATAATTGTACTTTCACGTTCTGATAATAACCCTTTCATTCCCAGCAATAGTTTAGAATCTGGATTATTTTCAACCTTATAATCTAAGAATATTACTTCTACTCCTGCTTTCTCAAACTCTTCAAGTAATACCATTTGGTCTGCAGATTTCCTTGACAACCGGTCAGGTGAATGAATATAAATTTTATCAATTTCACCTTCTGCTACTTTGTCACGTAACGCATCTAAACTTTCACGCTCTAAAATCCACCCACTAGCACCATTGTCCTTAAATTCATACTTATCTAATAACTCATGTTTATCCGCAGCAATTCTACACTTGAGCTCGGCAATTTGGCTCTCTATTGTATTGTTCTGCGCTTGTTTCTTCGATGAAACTCTCGCATATAATGCTACTGTTGTCATTTTCTTTCACCTCCTTTTCATTGGTTCTTTTTACCGCATATCTTAGTAACAGCTCGTAAGCGTCTGCTAGATGTTGCTCTGCTAACTCATCAGGCTCATATCGACAAGTTACAGTTAATACCTTTTTTCTCATAGTTTCTCCTGTAAATGTTTTCATAGTTCAGGAGCCTTACTACTCCCTTTTTCCATAAATCCATTACTCTTGCGAAAAAGACGCAACTGTTAACCTTCGTTTTGTTTTACTTTTATGCACAATTTTGGAAACACATACGCTATCTTTCATCAATTGAGCACTCTCCCAAATCATCAAGCTTCTTTTTTCCCTCTAATGATAAAACTTCCTTTTTTTCCATATTATTCCTATTATCTTGTAGCCAACCTTTTACTCCCTTCTCTTACAGAAAGCTCTTTTTATAGCTCTTTTATCTTCTCATCCATATCTTCTAGCTCTTTTTCCACTTCTATCAGTATCTTCTTGACCAATGGTGCTTCTTCTAGCTTTTCCCTTATTTCTTCAAACCTTCTTTCTCCTTTTTCTTTTAGGTTTAGGCTCAATATCGCATCTACTGTCCGCTCCGATAACTCCCTTAGTTTTTCTAGCAACTCTTCAGTTCTCGCATAATACATTGCTGTTTTGCCAAATTTATCCTTTTGCTCTACATTTGCTCCGGCTTTTACTAGCTCTTTTATTATCTCTTTTGTTATCCTTCCTTCTCCTGTTTTGCATGCTATATGCAGTGGTGTGTATCCTTTATGATCTCTCGCATTTACTTCTCCTCCCGCTTCTAATATCGCTCTCACGTTCCCTATTTCCCTCATAAATACTGCTTCATGTAGGGGGGTCCTTCCTATGTAGTTCCCAGTATTAACATTTGACCCTCCTTTTATTAGCTCCCTTACCGTCTCTTCATATCCCATTAGGCTTGCATAATGTAATGCCGTATTTCTTCTACCGTTTCTAGCATTTACATCTGCTCCTTCCTCCAACAGTACTTTTACATTCTCTACCTTTCCATAGAATGCTGCTAGGTGTAATGGTGTTTCTCCGCTTTTGTTTTCTATATTTGTTTTTGCTCCTTTTTCTATCAGTAACTTTATTACTTCTGGGTCTGACACTTGTGCTGCTTGGTGCAATATTGTGCAACCTGCTGCGTCTTTTTCATTTATTCCACGAAATGAATTCTCCTTTAATTTTTCCAGTCTTTTATTTAAATTGAACATTTTAGTTACCCCACTATAAAAACCACAAAATTTTAGTGCTTGGTAAATTTTTTTTGTTTACCTACCACTATTCTAGCTATGCCTGTTTTACCATCAAAAGCAAGTTTTTTTTTTGCTAAATATACACATTTTTTTCGAATATTATATTAAAATGTAAATCTATATACTTAACCTATTAAACAAAAGCAGACCTGCCTTACCTTTCATCAAGTTCTTTAATCATAGTGTTCATCTTGCCCACCACCCTGCTTATTACGTTGTTAAAATCTTCTATTATTAGCGACTCATCTCTTTTTCTTATTTCTTCTAAACTTACTACTTTCCCTTTTAACTTTGGTAAAAATCTTCTACTCCATACATCTACCATTTCTCCAACTGATTCCACTATTTCATCGCATATCTCTGCTCTATCTCTTACTACACCTCCTTGCTTTTCCAGGAATTTCTTCACCTCTTTATTCTTTTCATTGTCCATTAGCCAATACATCGGTGCATTACCAAATTTATCAGGCTGATTAACTGCAGCTCCTGCTTTTACTAGCTCTTTTATTATCCTTTCTGCCCATACCATACACGCAAGATGCAGTGGCGTATATTTGCTCATTCCTTCAGTAGCATTTACTTCCGCTCCTTCCCTTATCAGCTCTTTTACGTTCTCTAGACGTTTCGCCGATACTGCCCAATGGAGCGGTGTAAAACCTCTGTTATCTGTCGCATTGACGTCTGCTCCCTTCCTGACTAGAAAACTTACCTTTTTTCTTGTCGACATTCTTGCTGCCTTATGTAGTATCGTTTCTCCTTTTTCATCTTTTTCATTAATATTCTTAAACGAGTTCTCTAATAATTCATAAAATGACTTATTAAAAGCTTCTCTTTTTTCCTTGCTAAACCTCATTTCATACCTCACTATAAAAACATACATAAAGTCGCCTAATTTGGCTCATTCTAGCGTAAAGTAAACTTCTTATGTTTACCCACTACTATTCTAGTTATGTCTGTTTTAGTATAAAAAGGCAAGTCTTTTTTCGCGTAGTACACCTTTTTTAACTAAATACTAATATAGTATATGAAGATATAAATATATATGCTTAACACATTAAACATATAACTTGTGTCTCTTTCCAAGACCTGCTCAAGTGACGATGTTCGTGCCATGTTAGTACACCTGGGTAAAACACCAAAATGTAACTTTCTAACTCGTGTATTGCATCCTTTTGCTTTAAATCTAAATTGTTTTCAAAATGAACATAGTGCTCTGCCACACCAAATCTTATAACTTTCTGGTTGGTAAAATCTTCTACCTTGTAGTGGTGAGTAACGCTAAACCTTTCTAAAATTGGTTTATATTTTAAATTCCACAGTTGTTCAGATAGTTTGTGGTCATTCAAATAGAACTTTTCTCCACATTCTTCTACACTTGTAACCGGAAAACATGCGTTTATTTCTCCTAAGTTCCAGCTATCTGATAATACTATCTGCGCTTTAGCAAACTTAATTGCCGGTAATAAGCTTTGTGGTAGAGGATATAACGTTTTTAAATTATTCCACTGATGACTTCTTTCATAAATACCGTTATAATTCTTTGTGTGAGGCTCGGTTTCTCCAAGTATTGCTACATCTAGGCGATATATATCATTGCTCAAAGCTTGTTCATAATGATCGCGTAGATAGTTTTCTACAATCCTAATAACTGGACCATGAGACCTGAAAAAATTTACTCTTCCAAATGATAACACTGGTCCATCTTTTTCTATTTTTACCCCCGAATAGTCAGAAAGAAGATCTCCAAATAAACTCTCATCCAATATAAATCTCTGCGCATTATAATAATCGTTAAAAATCCTCATTAGTCTCGATCTTGCAGGTAATGATAGTTTTGCTAGTTCTACTACTGCATCTACAAAGAAATCATTTGGCACATTCGTTATTCCTACCTGCAACTCAAAGAAATGTTCTCCTGGTGGCTCTTCAATGATCGTAATATCTTCTATACTCGCCCATTTCAGAGCTATTTTTAATGACGCAGGTGTTCCTCTTAAACGCTGAAATTTTACTCCTTCTACTACGGCTTTTCTTTTGTCTTTTACCCAGCGTAGAATTTCTTCTAACCCGTATTCTTCAACCAACCACGGCAACCCTAGGCTAAATTTAAATCCTTTTATGCTGCTTGGATCAACTTTATAATTGATTGCATCAACCAGCGCTTTTTCCTGTTTTGTTGCGTTTGGGGGTTAATTCAACTCAACATTTAAACTTCTTAAGGCAGCGCACTCATTCCCCAGTACCACAACATCTTCTCTTGGCTCGATTAATTCCACGTTTTCCACGCCTTCTATAAATAGATTTGCTATAATCCACGACCTTGTTATACTCCATCCCAATCTTTTCGTTGTTTCAAATTTTTCGATAAATTTTTTCTTCACCGTTTCAATAATATCTGGTCTTTTAATACTAATTCTGCTGTGAATATCTATTTCAATAATATTGCAACTTACCACTTCAATTGTATCTGTTAAAATCCTCACATCCTCCCTGTTTAGCTGATTTTTGACAATTTCTAGTAATTCTTCTTGGGGTATGCCAGTTGTGGATAATTCTGTTGATAAGATTGAAACTTGTACTTTTCCTGGTACAGGTGATTCTACTAATGCATCTTTAACTCTCGTATCTGCTGATAATGCATAATACCGATAACTTCCTCCTGTGCTCCAGCCAACTATCTTTGCTTTTACCCTCTTTCTAAATCGTTCATCATCTTCTTCTTTCTGCCTCTCCACTCCATAAAACTCAGCTAAATTATCAAGATCTTCTCCCATTGCAAACTTCAGTACATTACTTTTTACTGCCTCATTTATTCTTTGTCTCAGCAAAAGTTCTTGCCATGCTGCTACTTCTAAAATCTTCATCGCTGGGTCACTTTCAATTAGTGCCGTAAAACTTTTATCTCGACTTATTAATTCTTCTTTCATCCGAGCAAAAATCTCTTCGAAGTTCAGTGGCTCAGGCTGCTGCATCTTTATACCACAACTCCATCAAAGCGAATCTTTTCCCCCATTGGTAAGTACAATCCTTCCAATTTAAGGGTTACTTTCCCTTCTTTCACTTCTGTTATTTTTACTTTTTCTAACTTAAATCTCTTTTCCCATTTTCCCAGTGCTTCCACCGTAACTTCATAATACACCTCCTTCAATTTGTTTTTGGGATTTTAACCTTGCAGTTGCTATTTTAGATGAATTCTCAACGCGCTTTTTTAACTCTAGCTCCTGCTCCGGATTTAGAGATATCCAGAATTTCAAACCAATACGTCGCGCATTGATAAACTTACGTCCAATCCAATAACGTACTACGCCATTACTTACATTAAATTTTTCTGCAACTTGTTTAACTGATAACTCCTCAGGATTTTTAGCACACATTGGAATCTGGTGTTTAAATCTAATCCAATTAATACAGCTAACAGTGAAAGGTTTACCTCTGTTTGTGACCAACCCTTCCTTATTTAATTGGTTAACAATTTGTTTATCAGACATAGTTATTGCTAATTGCTTTATTCGATTAATCGTCTCTTCTGAGTGTTTATGCGATAACTGTACTTCTAAATCCTCTGTGGCACCTGTTTGCCAGCATATATGCAATATTATTTTTTGCTTATCGCGTGATTTTTCAATAGTGATATCCTTTATTAGAAGCCGCAAAATACGCTTTCGATCCTTTGCATTTGTTGACTCTGCATTCCATAAGTGTGGCAGGTCTTTAGCTAGCGCTAGTACTTGCTCTTTTTGTTGCTTCGTTGCCATAAGTACGTTCTTTTGTTTATACTCAGCATACTGGACCTGTACTTCTTTTAACACAGTCAAAGCTTCATTCCAACGTTTTTCTAAAGTTGCAGCTACTAAGCGATTTGCTGGATCTACTTCCTCGTAACGCTTCTGTGCTAACTGTACCTCATAGTCTGCCCTTTCTATCTGCATTTGCCATTGCCTGTCTAGCATGTAGCTTCGCTGTTCCAATTCCTCAAACGCTTTTATGGCAATTTCAATTTGTGCTGGCTCCATTACTGCTAATGCTTTTTCTACAACAGCTTCATCCAAGAAATCTCCACGAACATGAATACAACTCTTACTACCACACGTTACTTTCCAATTACACTGGTAACCATGACAAATACCTTTTTTTCCTTTATATCTTACAATAAGTCGACGACCGCAGTAGCCACAAATCAATAATCCCTGCAATAAACCTAACCCCTCTCGTACTGCTGTAGGTAACATATTCTCTTCTTTATTTGCTTGATTGTTTTTTAAAATCTTCATACTTGTTATGTATTCTTCCCACGAGATATAACCTTTATGATGATCTTTAATAATTGTATGCCAAGCTTTTATTGGTAAGCAAGTTGTTGTTGTCTGAACCTGGCCACTACCTGATAATTTCTTTTTACTTTTATAACGTCCATAAACATAAGCACCTGCATAACAAGGATTTTTTAATATCTGACATATCCTAGAGGGTGTCAACGCTCCCCATATTAGCTTTCCTTTCCAAATACCTCGATATTCCCTCTTTGGAAACTGAATCTTATGTTGGATGAAATAATTAACTACTCCATAGGCGCTGCCCTTTTCTTTAAATACCTTAAACAATAATTGAACCACCCTCCTTACTTGCTCATCATCGTCAAGCTGAGTATAACCTCTTTCATCATAACAAAATCCAACCGGTAGAGAGAATCTAAGCTCCCCTTTTTTAGCTTTATTTATCTTGCCTCCCTCAAGTCTAGCGCGAATTAAATGTAACTCTGCCTGTGACATTGTTCCCTTGAACCCTAGCAGTAATTGGTCATTGAAGTCGGTAGGATTATAACAACCATCTTCATCAACAATTAGTGTACTAGTTAAAGCACACAATTCGAGTAACTTATGCCAGTCACTACAAGCTCTAGATAACCTAGATGCTTCCAACACAAATACTGCCCCTACTTCCCCCATTGATACATCTGCAATTAACGTTTTAAAATCCTTTCGGTTACTAGCCTGAGTTCCTGAGATTCCTAAATCACCATCTAGAATTCTGATTGCACTCTGATGCCATCCCATTTGCTGAGCTTTATCTTGCAATCTTATATGTTAAAAATAGGTTTTTATAAGTACTACAAAGTAGTAATGTAAAGACATACAGAGAAGAGGAACCGTGTCCAGTCTTGGTCATAAGGACCGTAGTATAGCAAGGTTTTCTTCTCTGGTTTATACTGAAGTTCCGAACAACTGATTGAGTTTTTAGACTCGTATATAAGGGTGGAAAATACAGTATATATTGTTTATCAACATTTACGGAGGAATTATGAATTCATCAAATATTATTGCTGGCATTGATGTTAGCAAAGCTAAACTTGATATTCATATCCATCCACTTGGATATCATAAAGTATTTGAAAATAACGTGCAAGCTATTGATCAAATACTCGACTTTTTACGTTTGCATAATGTAAGCAAAGTTGGTCTTGAAGCAACAGGTGGATATGAAAAATTATGTGCCTATACTTTACTAAGCAATGGTTTTGAGGTATATGTTATTCAACCTAGATGGGTTAGAGATTATGCAAAAAGCCTTGGCGTTGCTACTAAAACCGATAAAATAGACTGTAGTATCATCTCACGTTATATTAATAATACAGATATGCGTGTTACTCCTTTAAAAGTTAGTAATGTTGATTGTTTGAGGCAAAAGCTATCTCGTAGAAATCAACTTGTAGAAATAGCAAAAATACAAAAAACCCAAGCTTACCAGGTAACTGATATATCCATAATAAAACAAATGGAAGAGCTACTTGCCATTTTACAAAATCAAATCCAAGCCTTAGAAGATGAGATGATGGAGTTGATTGATCAAAGTCAAGAGCTTAAAAGAAAATACATATCAATAACTAGTATACCAGGTGCAAGTAAAATCACAGCTATTACTATGATTTGTTATCTACCAGAACTAGGGACGCTTCAAGAAAAGCAAATATCCAGCCTTGCCGGGGTTGCACCTTTTAATCGAGACAGTGGTTTTAGTAAAGGAAAAAGGTGTATTCAAGGCGGTAGGTCACAAATTAGAACAGTTTTGTATATGTGTATTCTTAGTGCGCGGGAATGGAATTCTTACATAAAAACTTTTTTTGATAGGTTGTATAATCAATATAAAAAACCATATAAAGTTGCTTCTACCGCTGCTATGAGAAAGTTACTTTTACTTGCTAACTCCTTGGTAAGAGACGGTAGAGTGTTCACTGAGGAATATAGCCCTAAGTCTACTTCTCTAGTAAGTTAGTGTAGCTGTGGATAAGTACGCCCACATAAACTATAAGTACTTATACACAGCTACATCAATTAAGAGTTATAGCTTATATTATGTAAAAATACATTGAAGAGCACATTATATTTAACGGGCTAAATTTCTTTGATATTTTTCATTTTTCTATTGACTTTTAACACAACTGCTATACTGTCTTTCAGTACTTTCCTGATTGAGCCTTACCTGTCCCATTGTTGACTGTCTCAAATAAACATAGGCTAGTTTTGATGTATGATGACTCTGAATTTTGTGCGCTGTCATTATTTTTACCCTCCGTTTTAATTGTTTGCTGTTCTTTTATCAAGTAGTCATTTAGCATGTTTGCTACACAAATAGCTATTTGTGTAGTTTCTACGGAGGTTTTTTGTTCCGATTGCATAATTTCTTTCCCATACTTACACCAATCGTTGATCAATCTCCTTTTTGTTTGCTGTTTGATCTAGATCAGCAACCAATTTAACCAATTGTTGAAGATGAGAAAATGACAGAGTAGGCAATGAACCAGTGATTACCTTATAAGGATTAGGGTCTGCTTTATCTGTCCAGTCACGTAAGATAGTTATTATACCACCTGCTAATGTTTTTAGATTAAGTATGTCTCGGTCATTACACCTTCTTGTCGGTATTATTTGAAAACGTTGTCCTTTCCATGGATGAAAAGGATGAGTAATAGTAACATATTCCAAACTCTCATTGTATTTTAGTGCAGTTGATTCTAACCGTGTCTGCTATCGCCGCATAAATTTCTAACGAAAAATCACGATTTATTGGTCGATCTACTAATTCAAGTAACCTCGATCCATATTCCCTGCGCATGATTCTGCTGCCTATCGGAGTGGTTAATATATCAATTATTGATTGTTTCAGATGGTCTAAACCTTCTAGTTCCTTCCCACTAGTAGCACTCATACCACGCATCTTTTTTACCCTGCAAATACATTTTTGCTATCACCCATCACATGGAAACCACACGATACCAAGTCTCCTGTTCTCGTTACCCCAATACCATTCACAAATACGCTGTTTGAACCTTGTGTTATCGTCTCTCCCAGAGTTACAATATCACCTTTTCGACACACAGATCTACCGTTTACAAAAACGTCGTTACTACCACTCATACAAAAATGCAGCGGTATTCCTGTACAATGATCTCCTATACTCACAACGGATTTGCTCATTTTTCTTTAGTTTAAATCTATTCGTTTAGCGCTTAATTTTATACCACCCTTGGTAATCTTCACACTTGATTCTCCTACTTTCAACGTTATTTTATCTACTACATCAATCTCAAGATGATGATTCTCCTTGTCGTACGATAATTTTGTTCCATCTTTAAATACTACACTACTTACTTCTTTTTTACTTTCCGGAGGAGGATACTTTTGCTGATAAATTGCCGGTAACACCACCCCTAATGACAACTCTCCATATGGCGATAATACCATCACCTGCTCATCAATATCTGGCGCAAACCAACTTCTATCTTCTCCTGCTCTTGCCGTTACCCACGGAAGCCAATCGGTTATAAATTCTCCTACTTTTATCCTTACTCTTGCTTTTTCATAGTCTACTTCTTTAACTAGACCTATGCGAATAATATTCGCTAACTTCCTATTCAGCTCTGCAATCGCAAAATTATGGTCCAACATCTATTTCGATAACATGTGGCGTAATACCTCCTGACCATATAGATTTTCCTGTATGTAGCTCGTGAACCCATTCGACCAACCACACTAGATATGCATCTAATTCTGGCCTAAAATCATCTCCTCCTGCTGATATAAATTCACCTGCTGAAACATTTTCCACGTTCCAAGTGTTTTTATTTACTACTCTTGCAACTTCTGTTGCTAATTCTCTCACAACTATCGAGATGATATGAATTGTTATTGCTTGGCTGGAAGCATGAGAAGATAATAACTTCTCAGAGTGGATAGGTGGCAGGTTGAAAGGATTCATGAGGCCCTATTTTGCTTTTATATGCAATAATGGGATTAGACCTCGTTACCGAGATTAACCGCCCCTGCCACCGAAAACCATCGTGCAGCCCATAAAATTTGGTGACCGCGTATAGGAGGTTGGACCAACCGGTAATATTCTACTCTGATATTTTGTAGTATTCAATAAGAGGGAAAATTTATGCGTTACATAGGTGTTGATTTACACACTAATAGCTTTACTGTTTGCTACTTAGAAACAGGAAAGCAAGAATATATTCGCACATTTCACTTACAGGACTTGGACAATTTCGTTGAAGGTCTTAAATCAGAAGATGAAATAGCTTTCGAAGCTACAGGTAATAGCTGTTTCTTTTATGATGCAGTGTCATCTTACGTCAAGCGCGCAGTGATAATTGCACCCTGGCAATTTGAAGTTATTCGCCGCTCTGTAAAGAAGACAGACAGGCATGATGCAAGAGCTATTGCTTTCTTTCTAAGCAAGGATATGTTGCCTGAAGCGAGATGTAAAAGCAAACAATGCCAGCAGTTAGCTTCTCTTCTTCGAACAAGAGAGCAGTTAGTGAAATCACAAGTATCTCTAATCAATAAAATGCACGGTCTTTTTAATTATCATGGGATAAAAATTAAGAAGGAAACGCTGACAACTAAAGCTGGATTTGAACGCTCTATTCAAAAACACAATTGGGATTATATAGAAAAGATAGAGATTGAAGTAATTAGCTATCAACTGGAAGCTATTCGAGAAAACCTCAAGAAGCTTAAAGAAGAAATTACCGCTTTTGCTAAACAACTTCCTGGGTTTAATAATATTATCAGTATTAAAGGTATTGGTGCAATTTCTGCAGCAGTTTTTATCACGACAATTGGCGATATTAATGATTTTAGCAATCCTGAAAAGCTCACTGCTTATTTCGGAGTTGTACCATCAGTTTCTCAATCTAATCAGCAATGTACTATTGGAAGAATCACCAAATATGGGCCAAAAATGGCACGAACTTCTTTAGTACAGTGTACCTGGGTCGCTATACGATATAGTCCTTACCTGAAAAGTTTTTACGAGCATGTGAAAAAGAAGCGTGGTTCTGCTAAGGCTATTATTGCAACTGCTAGAAAATTTCTAACAACCATTTTCTATACACTGAAAAGGAAGTGGATTTTTGAAGATTTTACAAAATTTGAATTTTTTATTGAACAATAATTGTAAGGGAAAATATGATACCTTAGTTTTTATAAGCCAAATGAATATGTGCTTTAAGTGTATGTAGACGCACATATTCATTAGCTACATTAATTTAAAAAATATTAATTAAAAACTTAGTATTAGTATTTTTGTTGTCAATGAAACAACTTTTGATCGAATAAGATGGTACAGTAATAAATAAAAAATTGCATTAGAGCTGAATTTTACATCAGAAAATGTTTTAAGTAATACAAAAAATCATTATTGACTTTTATGCAATTGAGAGCTACCGATTTCTGACAGACATTTTCTACACACTTAAAGACAACCGGGTTTTAAAGATTTTACAAAATATGAAATTTCTTATTGACAACAATCATAGGAGGAATCCTCGACTGTTCCATCAACTACAATTCTCGCTTCAAATCTTGCTCTCAGCGCAAACTCCTCTGTTCCCGGATCTTTCCCTGGTTCTAAACTTGCAAGCTCTACAAACAACGCTGGCGCTAATAATTCTTTTCTTATTGTTGGATACACTTCACATGTCTGTATTGCTGGTATCTCTTCCCTGAGCTTATTACAGATTGTCTCATGTAAACCTTTCCAAAATTCTTTCATTGCTTCTTTAAAAGAACATTCAACTCATGCTCAAAATATTCCTCAAACACTTTTCCTGTTTTATAACTAGCCATTTCTTTTACTATCTTTTGTACATTTTCTCCGATCGGTACAGTAACTTCATGAATCGGCAAGGCTGTCCTTCCTCTTCGTCTAAAAATACCTCTATGTCCGGTTGGCATCTTAGCAATAAATGCTCCTTCAAACATATGTTTCCCTGCCTTTGCTCCTTTTGCCATTTGTTTCATATCACCAAGCTTTGAAGATTTTACTCCGTATAACCCTATCCTTACTAGAGCCCTCTGATAATTTCTTGTTGCTCTGATTATCCATAATCTTTTTCTGATTAATTGCCGTTTTATTTGCGTATCTTTACTTAGTTCTTTCGTAGCTTGCTCTTTTGTCCACAATGCCGTTTTGTTTAATGCTCTTACTGTTGCTCTTGTTATCTTAGCTTGGCTAGCTTCAATACTTTGAATTATTTTCTCAATGCTGCCGCTTATTCCAATTTCAACACGCATTTGACGCTTGAATTTTCCACAGTATTCCCGAATTATCCCTAAGCGGCGGTGAATGTACTTTGTATCTACGGTTACCAATAATAAAGACATCTCCTACCATTGGCTTTAATATATCAAAAATGCTGACCTCAAGTATTAACATTTCTCCGATAAATTGTCCTTCACCAATCTCGTATAATTTATCTGGCTGTTGCTTCAATATTTGTACCATATATGCCTTATCCTTTGACTCATACAACGCTTGCTGCCCTAGATGTGCAAAACAGTCTTTAAATAATCTTTTTATTTTTTCTTGCATCTTTTTCCTTTATGCACTAATCTCTACATGTACGCTAAGAAGGGGCATACTGGTAGAGCAGTCTCATGCCTCACCATTTTGTAGTTGCTCTACCAGTATTGTTATGCTGCAGCGATTTTAACTAATATCCCCGGGCGATGGCACATTGGTAAAGGATTTGACTGAGTATGTAAATCGGTCCCTCTATCAAATCTTCTTGGCTCTTGTTTTGCATATAATGGCTGACCAAGAGTATTTACCGTTTCATTAAAGTCCGCTGGCGCAAAGTATGTCGTAAATGTGCTTGCTGTTCCTAGTGGAAAACAATGTCCGGTATTTCCTTCAATAAATCTTCTTACGTTTCCTTCAGGATCAGTTGCTTGCCCTCTATATTCCTCAAATGTTATTCCACAGAACGTAAATCCTGATCTCATGTCATTCCTCAGCGCTGCCCCTTCTTGCCATCTCTCGTATGCTTCTTTTACTTTGGTATGAGAAGTTAAAGCGTCAAAAAACTCAGGACTTACTAGCGCATGAATCCCAGTCATATATTCACCACTTAAGTTATCTTCAACATGGCGCAATACTTCCAGACACTTACGTTTTACATCAGTGGTTGCTGTTCCCAGTGCAAAATTTACTACTTTCGGTGTAATTTCAAATTCGTTGTAAAGATTTAACAATTCACTGCCATCTGCATCCAGAATAATCCCTTTCAACGCCCCCATCCGCAAATGTTCTAACGTTATCGCGTGTTTGTTTCTCATCATCTGCAAATGATCCGTTATTACATCTGCCAATGCTTTCAGCTCATTCTCTGACCCAAACGCCCTTATTCCTTGCACTTCCTCAGGCAACACTACATCATCATGGGGAATATGCGGAATGGTAAAAGTTCTTACCTTTCTCTTTCCGCGCTTACCCACTGTTGCTGGTGCTCCTGGCACTTGCGTTGGTAATAAAGTTAAAACTCCTTGGTGTTCTTCTATCGTAATATGACGAAATCTTACTGACCTACTTGGAAATAAATTTAAATTTTCTGTTCGACCATAATTTATCGGCAATATGTTCATTGCATTTGTTAATGCTGTCATACTAAATGCCGGATTTGTAAATGGATTTTGCATTTTTCCCCCTGTGTGTTTTTAATAGTTTTTTAAGCCCCTTTGCGAATGATAATGCCTCGTGCGTCAAGTTGTTTTATTGCTGCAGCTTTCTGCTCTTCTGTGATATTTGCTGGCCACACAACCGCATGATCAGCTAGCATTGCAACACGAGTAATAATTACTGCTTTAGTATTTTCTATTGCATTTACATCACTTACTATTACACCTATCGCTGTTTGTGTGCCATCTGTTCCAGTGGGATTAAGTACTCTAATAAAACCATCTTCCGTCTTTTTGGCAACTACTGTACCAAGTTTAATATTTTGACCTTTCGCTACAGTTATTTGGTCTCTTGAATATAGACTTGATGCCTCATACTTTAATAAGTCACCCAGATTATTTTGTTCGCTTATACAACTCATAAATTTCTCTCCTTAACTGCTTACCGCCGCTTTTATCAATGCTATATACGGCGGTTATACAAATACTTTAAATGTTTGATTGCGCACGACTTTTCGCTACCTGCATCATCAATTCTTCTCCTGAATTCTGTGGTATTGCACTCAGTATCTCTGTCTTTTTCGTTCGCTCTGCAAGTAATTCCATTAAAACCTCCCTTGCTTGCTCAACACTTACGCCCTGCTCAATAAGTTCTCCTATTTTCTCTGGCATTCGTGATAAGTTACATAAACGTACTAATTCAAGAACTTCAGTACGATACTTAGTTAAATTATTAGTTTCTAGGTCAGTTATAGTTTGTTCGTTCATAGTAATACTCCTGTTTTTATTAATAGATTTAAACTCTGAAAGAATTGTAATTCCATCCGCAAGGCCTATCTCTACTGCATTTTCACCAAAATATAGCCCTGCTTCAGTATTTTTTATTGCCTCTACAGAGAGGTTTCTATTCCGTGCTATTAGCTCAACCAGCATTCCATACAAACGGTTCACTTCGCTTTTCAGGTTTTCTAAACTTTCAGACGTCATTGGCTCATGTGGATTTAAATCATTCTTTCTACTTCCTGCAAATACTGTGGTATATTTTATTCCTTGCTTTTCATCAAACCCACTTTGATCTATATGACTTGCTATTACTCCTATACTTCCTACCCCTGAAGTTCTGCTCACAAATACCTTTTCAGCGCTAGAGGCTATAGCGTACGCAGCAGAATATGCATCATCATTTGCTATTGCAATAATTCTCTTTTTTGTTCTTGATTCATAAATAAAATCAGCTAGGTCAAAGACACCGTTTACTTCCCCTCCGGGACTGTCTATGTCAAGTAGAATCGTCTCTATGCTTTTATCTTCTAAAGCACTCTCTATCTCTTCATGAATATTTTCATACGAAGTCATGTCTAAAATATGATCAAAAGCTTCTGTTTTTTTAGTCAAAACTCCATAAATACTTATTATTGCTATTCCTTTTGGGTTTATATGAAAATGCTTTAAGTTCTTAAAGATAGGTTGTTTGCTGTTATATAATGATAGTAGTTCAAAGCTTCTTCTCTCTACCATTACTGGTTTATTTATCCACACCACTTCCTCCCCTTTTATGATTAACATCAGAATCGAAACAAAGTCCAAAAGAATTAGCTCGCTTTTGATCTTCTGCTATTTCTTGGTCAATTTCTTCTACATCGTAACCCATTTCTGATACTACTTCCGATCGACTCTTAAATCCATTTCTTACTGCCATTTGCTGTGCTTGCTGATCTTTCAGTGGATTCACCCAATCAAATCCCTGTGGTATCCATTTTACATCTTTAAATATTTGATTATCTGTTGTAGAAAGCTCTCCAGATAAAGTGGCAAGTTCTAGCCATCTACTCCATACTGGTCTGCAAAATTGGAATACTATAATGTTGTGTTGCAGCATAGCACATCGACGACGAAATTCTATTAATCCCGCTCTGATTGATGAATAATTAACACCGGTTAAATCTCCTGTTAGTTGCTCATATGTTATCCCTGTACCAATCGCTATTGCCCTCAGTTGCTGTCTCATAAACGCTTCATAACTTCCTCCAACATTGTAAGTTAAAAATATGATATAAAGGAGATAAGAGGGAAGATAACCCTACTCACTATAGGAATAGAGTTATCACGGGCGTGTGCGACCGACCAACTGTTGGTATTATAACCGTTCGGATCAAGGTACACTAGCCCATCTCTCGATACGTTTGAATAGTTGCATGGGACATATGTATGCACCCGTTTACAATCTTAAATTAATTAAAACTAATCGAGGTTATTATGATTACATCTTATCAAAATTTTATTGGCATTGATATCGGAAATTTAAAAATGTTGTTGCAGTTCACAAACAGAAGAACGCTGTCGAATTCGACAATGATACTGCTGGCTGGCAACAATTGTTTCAAGATTTTTCAAATATCTTACCTAATTCTTTAGTAACTCTGGAAAACACTGGAAAATATGAGCTTGGCTTAGCACATTTTCTTGTTGATAAAGATATTGCTGTACATCGAGCTAATACTCGCAAAGTAAAAAGCTTTGTTCTATCTCATGGAACTTTAGCAAAGTCTGATCAATCAGATGCAAGAGCCCTTGCTCAGTATGGGTTTGAACGCTATAGTACTCTATCTCTATTTGCACCTATGTCAAAAGAACAAACAACCTTAGTTGCACTTTGTCAACGTCGTGATGACATTACAAAAATGAGAGCTCAAGAGAAATCTAGGCTTGCAGCACCTGAAAACGACCATATAAAAGAAAGCTGTCAGAAAACTATTGAATTCTTTAATAGCCAGATAGATGAGCTCAACAATACCATACAAAAAATTATTGATGAGAATCCAGAGTTACAAAAGCGCCAAAAAATCCTTAAAACAGTTCCAGGAATAGGTGCAAAATTATCTCAAGATTTTCTGTGTCTAATGCCAGAACTTGGTTATGTAAGTAGGGGAGAAATTGCAAGTCTTGCTGGAGTTGCACCTCATCCGAAAGAAAGTGGTAAAACTATTGGTTATCGCAGAATAAGTGGTGGCAGAAGCAACGTTCGTGAAAAGCTTTTTACAGCTGCGATGTCTGCTTCAAGGTCTAAGTCTGCGCTTGGTGCCTTCTATTCAAGGCTTGTTGGTAAAGGTAAAAAGAAGATGGTGGCTATGACAGCTCTAATGCGTAAAATCATAGTAATTGCCAATGCGAGGCTTAAAGAAGCAGTCAATGTGAATTAAAAAAATCTGCATAGAAAATAGGTTAACGAATATGTGGATAAATACGTCTACACACATTTAAAGTATTTATACACATATTCGTTAACCATAAGATCTAAGCAGTAACTGTTGTTTGATACAAAATTTTTCTATGATTAAGTTAGGGTTTTTATTGTCAAAAATGCACTTTTTACTCGAATAAAAAACAAAATTACAAACAAAAGTTGTAATGAAACTAAATTCAAAAAATTTTAAAAAACATAGTTGATCTGAAGTTAGAACTAATAACAAACCTTTACCACCAACTTTAAGGTAGTTTTCATTTGATGCTTCTTTTAGTACATCACTATCAGCATTTTTAGGATTAGGTGTCGGAAAATTTTCTGGTAGCTCCTTAGCATCTGTTTCAGATGTATTAATTACAGGTCCTTGAGGTTCGTCTGGCGCTGCTGGTGGTATTGATTGATCAGGATTAACTTCATCATCTAGAGTTTTTGGTGTTGTAGTTTTTGATTGATCACGCTCCTCACCTTCTGGAGACTCTCCTTGCTGTGGTGTATTTTGTTGAGCAGTACTTGCTTTACCACCAAATAACCACTTCCAGCCTGATGAAATTTTTCTTGCAACCCATGAAATTCCTGTGTGATCAGCAATCCACTTAAAAAACTTTTTTATGTTTTTCCACATATTTTACCTCTATTATTAATAATCAATAAATAATATTTAAGTATCACACATTAATTTCAACTTGTCAATCTTTCTCTTATGGAAAGAAAGTATAAAGAAAAAAAGAGCACCTATAAAAGGTGCTCCTTTGTGAAGGGTTTACTGCAATTATTATGCACTAACAGATGGACCATTACTAGCGGCTGGTGTCGTTGCAGAACTAGCAATTTCTGATTTAGGAACCGTAATCGGATCTTTAGATATTCCAGTTATGTCAGTAAATCCTTTGCTTTCTTCTAAGCCTAGCATTTTTTTCATTTCTACTGGGTCGCCAGATACAGTTTTACCATCTTGAGTTGCTATTGAATTTATAGCGAAATATTGAAGCTCATTCTCATTACCAGGATTCACACACATGTTAGGACCGGTAATTCGGTGTATACCTTTAGCATGTTTTACATATACTAGATATTCCTCTGAATTGCTTGGATTCTTACTGGCCTGCATAAAATCTTTCCTATCTGCGTTTACAGCTAATACAAATTTTTCATCACTAACTTCTATACGTCCAGACTTAGGTTCATTAAGATCTGCTTTAGAACTTGCCGGTTGTTTTGGTAGTGTTTGATTAAGATTAACTTGAACATTCAGAGTTTTTGGTGCTGTAGTTTTTGATTGAGCATTTGCTTGAACATGCTTCTTATTACCTGAAGAACTCTCTTGCTGTGATGTATTTTGTTGAGCAGTACTTGCTTTACCACCAAATAACCGCTTCCAGCCTGATGAAATTTTTCTTGCAACCCATGAAATTCCTGTGTGATCAGCAATCCACTTAAAAAACTTTTTTATGTTTTTCCACATGTTTTACTCCTTAAATTAACAATAAATTAACTTAATTATTTAATAAATAGTATAACATGTCAACTATTTTTTACTTTAAAGAGGAAATACATGGTAAAAAAAGAAGTAAAAAGGTTTTGAAGCTGGTGCTGCAGAAGTTTTTAGTACTTGCTCGCAATTTTCAATAATTTAATAGCACTGGTGTTTACAACCTCACCGCCGACACGCTTAGTGACAAAAAATCTAACGTAAGGTTTATTCGTATAAGGGTCTCTTAATATTCTCATTCCTCTGTTATCTACAATCTTATAAGCTTGTTTGAAATCTGTCATCGCAATTACTGGTAGCTGATTGTTTGGTGCTGGTGGCATATCGGCAGATTGATATACTGGTATCCCCCTTAAAGCAGGTTCGGCTTTTGGTTTTCAAATCTATCGAGGCCACCTGTGTGTTTGCTTTCGCTACGGCCTAATAATTCACCATTATCCTGCGATAATGCTGTCAGTAGGCTTCAATATTTTGGTTTCCCTCCATATTGCTACCCTAGTTACAGGACTCCGACTCTTATCCTGGTGGGGTTTAGCTCCCACTGAACATACACGCCTTTTCTGGACGCACTTTAAGGAAGTTATAGAACATCTTTATAGCCTAAAACCTAAAGAAAATTTACATGAATTTTGGCAAGTCTCTACTCGAAATTATAACTTTGTCGGCAGAGAAGCGCTGCTAGATAAAACAGAAGAATGCCTGAAAGCTAATGATACAGCAACACTAGTTGCTTGTCATGGACTAGGTGGAATAGGTAAAACACAATTAGCATTAGAATTTATTTGGAGTAAGTTCCAAAAATATAAAGGGATAATTTGGTTTGATGCACAAGACAGGAATACTTTAATCAACGAGTATATCAAGTTAGGACGTGAACTAAACATTATTCATGATTATGAAGGAAACGTTCCTGAAGAAGAGCGTGCTGAGCATGTTAAGTATTGGCTAGAAACCCCTAAACGTGCTGGGTGGCTACTGGTATGCGATAATGCTCCTAATTACAAAGATATAGCAGATTTACTCCCTGTAAAAGGAGGAAAGATATTATTAACTTCTCGTTATAAATTTGGCTGGCCACAACCACAGAACACTATTTCTATTGATGTTTTTGAATCTAGAGAATCAAGGGACTATATCTGTAAGATACTAGAAGTAAAAGGAAAAAAACTAGACATAACTCAAGTGGATACATTAGCAAAGACATTAGGTCATTTACCTTTAGCTTTAGCCCAAGCAAGTGCTTATATAAAGAAAACAGTTATAAGTATTTCAGACTATTTGAAATTATATAATGATAGAAAACGAGCTTTATTATCTGATAAAACATTGCTTGAAACATTTCCAGCTGGTGCTAATAGAGAGACTGCAGCAATAGTGTATGTTACATGGAACATTACAGTAGAAGCAATAAAAAAAGAATCTTCTTTGGCGGCTAACTGGCTTACTGCTTGTGCTTACTTAGATGGTAGCCCTATTCCTCAATCTTTACTAGAAATCTTTGCTGATAATCAAGAAAATAATCCTTCCTTAGAAACTTTCCATTAAGCGTTTGGAATATTAATAAGTTATTCTATGTTAACTGTCAAAAAAGATCATAGCATGTTAGTGCACAACTTGGTTCAGGAGGTGACAAGGCTAAAGTCAGAGGAAAGTGGAAAAACTAAAGAAGACATAAAAACCATTTTTCAACTATTACAAAAGGGTTTCCCTTACCACAGTGATAAACTAGAAGATCATACCAAGAGACAACAATTATTGCCACATTTAGAAGCGTTTTTCTCACATATAAATGATTGGCTAGAAAAAAATTCTTCAGAAAAGCAAACAATAGAGAAAAATTATCTTGTGTATTTATTAATATGGATGAGTAGTGAGTATTATTACTTGGGTAGTTCTAGAAGGCAAAAGAAGTTGCTTGAACAGGCTTTATCTATCTTTAAGAAATATTATGGTTCTGATCACTTCACAGTTGCTATAGCACTGGCAAACCTCGGTGTAGCTTATGGGATTTAGGTAACTATAAGAAACAAAGGAAGTTACTTAAACAGGCTTTATCTATTCTTGAGAAACATTATGGTTCCGATCATTTCCAAGTTGCTATCACACTGATAAACCTGAGCAACGCTTATAGGAATCTGGGTAATACTCAGAACAAAAGGAGTTGCTTGAACGGGCTTTAGCAATTCAAGAGAAACATTATAAACCTGACCATTTCGAAGTTGCTAGAATATTAGTGAGCCTCGGTACCGCTTATAGGGATTTAGATAACCATGAGGAAAAAAAGAAGTTGCTTGAACGGGCTTTAGTAATTCAAGAGAAACATTATGGATCTGACCATTTCAAAGTTGCTGAAATACTGATAAACCTCGGTATCGCTTGTAGGGATTTAGGTGATCACAAGAAAAAAAAGATACCGTCCAGCCTTTACTTTTGAGCAGGGAACTCTTTTCTTTCTTACAGATTTTATATCTAAGGAATTCTCCAGAGTTCTTCCCTTCTCCACCTAATGCTTAAGCTTAAAAACACTAGATGCTTTTTTCAAGATACAAGGAATTGTTTGAACGGGTTTTACCTATTTTTAAAAAACATTATGGCCCTGATCATCCTGAAGTTGTGAAACTACTGGCAGAACTAGATGACGTTTAGGTTTTTAGCAATACTAGACTAACAACAACTCATTTGAGCTACACTTCCAAAACTAATCTATTTGGATCTTCTATATAATTTTTTATTTTAACGAGGAAAGTCACTGCTCCTTTGCCATCCACTATTCTATGGTCGTAAGAGAGGGCAATGTACATCATAGGTCTGATTTCAATTGAGTTGCCCACGGCAACTGGCCTGTTTTGTATTGAATGCATTCCAAGTATTCCAGATTGCGGAGGATTTATTATCGGAGTAGAAAGGAGTGAACCGTATACTCCGCCGTTTGAGATAGTGAATGTTGCACCTTCCATTTCTGATACTTGTAATTTACCCTCGCGAGCTTTTTTGCCAAGAGCAACTAAAGTCAACTCAATTTCTGCAAATGACATCTGATCAGCATTCCGAATAACTGGTACAACAAGACCTTTATCGGTGCCAACAGCAACGCCTATGTCATAGTAATGTTTATATATGATTTCATCGCCTGAGATTTCAGCATTAATTTCAGCAATTTCTTTCAGTGCTTGCACTGCTGCCTTTATAAAAAACGACATGAAACCCAGTTTTATTCCATATTTTTTTTCAAAGGTGTCCTTATATTTTGCTCTTAGATCCATGACATTTTTCATGTCAATTTCATTGAATGTGGTCAGTATTGCAGCAGTATTTTGCGACGCTTTCAAACGAGTGGCAATTACTTGCCTTATTTTGCTCATTTTTACTCGTTCCTCTCTTTGCTCTCCACTCACTACACTTTTTGGCAATTCGTATTGTTTTATTGCAGGTTGTTCAGCTTTGTTTATATGGCCTATCACATCTGCTTTTGTTATTCTGCCTCCCATGCCAGTTCCTTTGACGCTTTCTGCACTGATTGCATTTTCTTCCATAATTTTACGAGCTGATGGAGCATCTTTTTTAGCAGCACTTTCGCTTTTATCTTCTTTTCTCGCTTCCTCTTTTACTTCTCCCACGGAAAGCTTCGCTAACAATTGATCAGGACTTATTACATCATTTTCCTTTACAAGAAATTCAGTTATTTGCCCTGAAGCTTCTGCAGTTAATTCGAGTGCTGTTTTGTCAGTTTCAATTTCAAAGATTAAGTCATCTACTTTTACTGCTTCTCCAATACTCTTCTTTATTTTTACTATACCTTCCGTAACTGACTCACCACCAAGAGTTTTTGGCGCTCTGATTTCTATAATTTTGCTCATAAAACAACTTCCGTATAAAACTTTCTATAGATTTATACATGAAAAGAGACATGTAATAAACTAATAAATTCATTGAGGCTCTTATCATTTAGAAGTGACAAACGGATAACATACTCCCAAATGTCATTCCAGCGCGTGATGCTAGGCCATCTTGACAAATTTCGCCAGCCCCGTCTCTCGGCTATGGTATTGCTAATCAAACAATGACTATGCAAAAGACCTAATAACATGTATAATCCATAAATAATTTTTGAGGTAGATTGTGAAACTAGGTGTTAATATCGATCACGTTGCAACCCTCCGCAACGCACGCGGAACTTCCTACCCAGATCCATTGAAAGCAGCAGAAATAGCCATTGACGCTGGAGCAGACTTTATTACTGTACACTTACGAGAAGATAGAAGGCATATTAGAGATGAAGATGTATTTAACTTAAAAAAAAGCATTAGCACTGAGCTAAATCTTGAAATTGCAGCCACGGAAGAAATGCTCGAAATAGCAAAAAAGGTAAAACCCTATTCGATTAGTATAGTACCAGAAAAAAGAGAAGAATTAACAACCGAAGGTGGCCTAGATATCGTGAATATGCACAGTAAACTTTCTAGTATAATAGAGGAAATGCATAGCTCTAGCATAAAAGTCTCACTGTTTATCGATCCAAATATTAATCAACTAAAATATTTTGAGAAGCTAGAGATAAAACCTGACATAATAGAAATTCACACAGGGGATTACTGTGATAATCCATCAGAGAAAAAGTTACAGTTAATTACTAATGCTGCAGAGTACGTCAATAAATTAGGAATAGAATGCCACGCAGGACATGGCATAACTTATAAACACGCTAAGAAGATGACAAGAATACCTCACATCTCAGCTCTTAACATAGGCCACTATCTAATTAGCGAAGCTGTATTTTACAGCTTACACAGCGTAGTAAAAACAATGAAAATGACAATGTCTACCTAACTGCTGCTTTTTCCTTCCCATTTAAAATACTTAAAAGAGTTTGGCTTGCTTTAAATTTTACCCTTATCTTTTCAGGAACAGTCATGATCTCACCATTTTGGGGGTTACGACATTGTTTCTCCTTACTTATAGCAGTAGAAAATGTTCCTATTCCATGCAGACGTATTTCACCTTTCCCATGCAGCTCATTCTTTATTATTTTAATAAACACATCATGAATCTCACTCAAATCAGATTTTGTTATATCTATATTCTGACCAGAACAATCTTCTTTTAATTGTTTTATTATATCTTCTTTACTCATAAATTACCTTAATATTGAAAAAATCACACAAACAGCATATTATGTTGACACCGATAGTCAACTAAATTCATCACAAAAATAGAGGATATCATACACTTTTGCAAATATTTGTATAATACTTACAAAAAAACACCCCTATAAAATAACTATCTCTTAGAAAATTGACACTTTTTCCGAGCTTTATGTTGACCATATTTCTTACGTTCAACAACACGTGAATCTCTAGTTAAGAACTCACCATTACGTAATATAGAATGCAAATCTTGGCTTACGCTACTTAAAGCTCTGCTTATTCCATGAGCTAGAGCACCTGCTTGACCAGATAGCCCTCCACCTTTTACAGTTGCAAATACATCATATTTGTCTAACGTAGAAGTTGCTACAAATGGCATTTTTACTATTTGGCACACTGACTCTCTTTTAAAATAAGAAATTAGATCGCCTTTTTTGTTAACACTAAATTTTCCACTTCCTGGCTTTATCCATACTCTTGCTACAGATTCTTTTCTTCGGCCTGTAGCATATAAACGACCAAGCGAATCAACTGCTGATTTAATTGTCTTTTCTGACCAATCATTGTTATTTATTATAGAACTCTTCATTTTTACTCCATTACTTTTTATTTTTACGATTCAAAGAGGCAAAATCTATCTTTTCAGGTTGCTGCCCTTGATGCTTATGCTCTGAACCAGAATAAACATACAAATTTTCAAAGCGTCTACGTGCCATAGGCCCATCATCAAGCATCCTTTTCACTGCCATTTCTATTACACGCTCAGGAAATTTGCCATTTAAAATATTATCTGGAGTAGTTTTCTTCAAACCACCAGAATAACCTGTATGCTTATAGTAAATTTTATCTTTAAGCTTCTTCCCGGTAAAATGCACCTTTTCTGCGTTGATAATAATTACATTATCGCCACAATCCATATGAGGTGTATACTCAGGTTTATGCTTTCCACGTAATAGTGTCGCTACAAATGCTGCGAGCCTTCCTACCACTAATCCTTCTGCATCTATGACAAACCACTTTTTATTGATTTGTTTCTCTTTTAAGAAAAAAGTCTTCATTATTTGATCCAACAATAGTAAGCTATAATATACTTAATTTCTCAATAGTGTCAACAATATTAGTTATTGATTATTAAAGTAATTTATGTTAGTAATTGAGCTGCGCAACCAATATGCATAGGAAGTAGAATGTTTCGATTGATTATCACACTTGCGATCATTTTTAGTACTATAAGTTGCTATGCAACCGATGTGGGAGAAGTGATAAGCAAAGCCATCAAAAATAGCTCAAAAATAAAGTCTCAATTTTACCAATATAAAAGCGCAGAAAAACAGCTTAAGTCTGCTGGGTTAGTTGGATTTTTACCTGACATTAGTTTGCAGTACAACTTCGATAGCAGTTTTAATCTTTATCCTTATAGTCAATCTAATTTATCTGGAAAACGCCTGATATTAAGCCAAAAGATAATAGATGGAGGTGGCACCTTTGCCACATTCAGTCGATCAAGTCATCTTCTCAAAGCAGAAAAAATGCGATTTCAGCAATTAAAACAAGAGCTTGCACTTAATGCTGTGAAAGCATATGTTGGTGTTTTACAAAAGACAGAAATATTAAAGCTCAGAGAACATAAAGAACGCGTTTCTTTGGAACATTTGTCAGCTATGAAAAAACGCTTTTCCCTTGGAGAGGTAACCAATGCTGAAGTTTTGTTAGCAAAAGCAAAATTTTCGTCTTCTATATCCGAAAGAGTTGATGCTGAAGGTAAATTAAAGTTGGCAAATATTGCTTATTATCATTTGATTGGCGAAGATGCTGATGACCTTTCTGAAGCTAATGATAAACTACCTTCTGTTCCAGAGCTAAATGAATGTTTACAGTTAGCAAAAACCAATAATTTATCTCTAAAAGCAGCAGTTTATCAAAAAAGAGCAGCCGGAATGGAAGTGATTGCTGAAAGCTCCAAGTTGCTTCCTTCTTTAAATCTAAGCGCAAGCAAAAATTTTGGGGGGGATGGTATAAAATTAGACAAGCTATTAGAAGAGGTCAGTGTTGTTTTTACTCTTGATGTTCCAATCTTTAAAAGAGGAGTTAATGCTTTTGGTGTCAGTAAAGCTAAAATGGATGCAAAAAAATCTACCTACGATTATTATGAAACGGTAAAAAATATAGAACAAGCAGTTGTAAATGCTTGGAATAATGTGCTGACAGCAAAGGCCATTATTAAGGCAAGTCAAGAAGCGGAAAAAGCAGCAGCTCTAGCATTGGAAGGAGTTGAGCAAGAGGTAAACTTAAGTTTAAAGAGTACATCTGACCTTTTGGACACTGAAGATGCATTATTTAAAGCACGTTCAGACTTAGTTGAAGCAAAAAGCAATTATGTGATTAGTGTTTACAATTTGCTTTTTATGATAGATAGTATAAACCTCTAAATTTAATGGTATTAGCACTATGCATGATGAACAAGGCAATCAATCTGTAAAAGATATTCTAGAAGATATAAAAAAAGCTATATCGGGTAAAAACGCAAGTAACGATAAAGCAGAAATAAAGGATGAAAATGATGATGTGCTATACCTTGAGGAAGAGTATCCAGAAGACATGGAAGAAGATGGCAAAAAAGAAAATAGTGAAAAAGAGGACATTGATAATGATGACCAAAGTGAGGAAATGGCTTGCAACAATAACCAATTTAATGGCCATAGCTACAATTCAGAAGAAAAAAAAGATATTTATTTGTACGATAATATCCAAATGAGTAATAACAAAGCGAGTAATAGCGGCTTACAAGCGCAAAATAACGATCATCTAATTTTAAAAGAGAATATGGAAGAGATCAAAGCGTTGCTTGGAAAAATGCAAAACGAATTGCAGCATAAACAACAAAAAAGAGCGAATCTTACTGTTGAAGAATTAGTTACATCTCTTTTAAAACCTCAGCTCTCAGAATGGCTGAATAAATATCTACATGCACTGGTAAAAGAAGTAGTTGAAAAAGAGCTCAAAGATATAATCAATAATAAGTAGGGTATTAGCAATAAAAACTAGAGTAAAGACGGCTAGAGGCAGAAAACTATCTTCAACAAGGTGGCTACATCGTCATTTGAATGATCAGTATGTGCGAAAAACTAGCAAGGATGGTTATAGGTCACGCTCAGCATATAAGCTGGTAGAAATGGATAATAAATTTAAATTATTCCAAGAAGGGCAAAAAATTATTGATCTTGGTGCTTCTCCTGGTGGATGGTCACAAGTCGCGTCTCAGAAAGGTGCAAATGTAGTTGCTCTTGACATGAAACCAATGAACGCAATTAATGGAGTAGAGTTTATACAATGCGATATTATCAATGGGCTTGAAATTTTAAGAGAAAAATTCAAGGATCAAAAATTTGATGTAATTTTATCTGACATGGCGCCCGAATCTTGTGGTTTAAAATCGTTAGATCATATCAGAATTATGCTTTTATGTGAGGCAGCGCTCAATTTTGCAAAGCATTTCTTGAGCCATGGTGGCACGTTTGTAGTAAAAATTTTCCAAGGAGAATCTGATAAAGATTTTTGTAATGAGCTAAAAAAAATGTTTAAAACAGTAAAATACTTTAAACCAAAGTCAAGTAGATCTGAATCTACAGAAATGTATTTGGTAAGTTTAGGCTTTATTGGCAGCAAACCTTCTATATAATATTAACCCAGGTAGCCCGCAGAAGTGAAAAAACTTCCTTGACAAACTCCGCCAGCCCCCTTATCATGAAAGTGAAGCTATTTATTTATCTTCGCAATCTGTGCAGGTTAATGACAAAAAACTTAGGGTATTTGGCGTCTCATGTTTAATTTTTCGCACTACGTGCATCGCATGTCTTTAAAAATTTTTAGGTTTTTACCTATATAAGCCGAAACGCGCTTACAAAGCGTTTAAGACAGCAAAAAACGTCAAATTGACAAGGGAGAATTTGAATACTAGCTACTCTGGGTTTTCTTTGCCTTTTTTCCTGCTTAGTAAATTTCTTAAACACTTGCGGTGTAGGTTAGTTGCAAGTTAAAAGCAGCTAAATCGCTCTTAATCAAGCGTTTTAGAATAAAAAAAACGCCGATATTTTAGTACATAGTAAATAGCCAACCACCATGGGGCTTCTTTTGCCTTTTTTTCATTTGGTAAATTTCTTAATGTTTATGGCTAAACGACAACCGTCATCCCGCTGCTTGTTAGCGGGATCTATGCTTTGAGATACCACGAATGAATCGCGGTATGACGGTTCGTGGTGGTATGACGATAAGCTCGTCATCCCGCTACGTGTTAGCGGATGAGATACCGCGAGTGAATCGCGGTATGACGGTTCGCGGTGGCATTATGTAGGACTGCTGTGACACCATTATAGAGTGAACCAGTGTCAGCTACTTGCATAGAAAATGTTTATGACTAATTTTTAGATCAAACATGGAATTTCGACAAACTTAACTTTTTTGTGAGACTGTTCAGCAATAATAAATAAATTAGGTGTAAAAGTTATGGCAATAGAAAGGGAAAAATTTTTTGAAATAATACGAGAAGTAAGTAAAAGCAAAGACTTAAGCAGTGATAATGTATTAAAAAAAGTACAAGATAAATTAAAAAAAAAGAGTGATGAGAACGGAATAGATTCTCCATATACAATAGTATATAACATATTTAAATCTAACAGTTTTTATAAAAATCACGAGTTTAAGCTGCAAACGCCAGATAACACTACAGCACGAGGTACATTATTACATTTTGCTGTACAATGCGCTAATGCATTAATGGTGAAGCTTCTACTGGAAAACAAAGTAAGTGTTACTATGAAAGATCACTCTGGACTGACTCCTTTGAATATTGCTACTTCTAATGGTAATCAAGAGATAGTGCAGCTTTTACTAAGTGCTAACGCAAATCCTCAATTAGAAAAGAATAAAGACAAAACTCCAAGAGATATCATAATAAAAACGAATAAAACTCCAGAAGGTTTAGTTGTGAACGGGAATAATGCAGCTGCTGCACCAGCAAATGTTATAAGTCCTTATTTGAAACAACATGATGCTACACGTAATGATAAACAGACTTCTGTTACGGGTGAAAGTAGTGACAGTACAGTAGATGAGCAATACCTATCTGTCAAAGACAGAATAAAAAAAATTGAGTCATTGCGAGAAACACATGCCACATGTAGTGATGAACAGATCTCTACCTCTTTAAATGAAAGTAGTAGTAGTGACGACAGTGGAATATGTACTGAATCAGAAGATGGAGAAGACATTGATGCAAAAAATGAAGAATTAAAAAAATTAGAAAAGGAACTAGGAGAATCAAAAAGTTGTATAGCTGAACATGAGACTAAGTTGAAAGAATTCAATAAAGAGAATGAATCACTAAAACAAAAAATAAAAAGTCTGGAGAATGAAAACACACCACTTAAGAGTGAACTAGGCAAAACAAAAACTAAAACAAATAAATTGTCGCTAGAAAAAGTAGGAAAAAGACAATTTTCCCCAAAAGTTGCCTACGCGAGCCTTGCAGCTATGTTAGTAGTAGGTGCTGCTCTTAGTATTGCTTCCGGATTGTCTGCTCTATTAATAGTTGCAGCTTCTGTGGTATCTGCACTGATAGCCGGTGGCATTACATACACAATATCAAAACCCATCGCTCCTGACACTGAATTAAAAGGAGTGGATATTCAAGGTTCAGCGCAACATGGTGTTTGTAAAACTTAGCACCTACATCTGTACGAACATTGCAGTTTGCAGGTGGCAGATGCAAGTAGCTGCACTGGAATCCCCAAAAAAAGGATCCCAGTGCTCCTTTTTTTGTCATCCCAGTGCGTGACACTGGGATCTAGCCTTTATTATTTGGTTGAAATTAAGTCTTCTGGATCCCAGTGTCTGGGCACTGGGATGACAAAAAAGGGGCTACTCGGATGACAAAAAAAGGAGCACTGGGATGACAGGAGAAGGAGGCACTGGAATGACATCATAGGGGCACTGGGATGACAGTAGGTAACGCAAGAAGTCTACTGCTATTCCACATCAAGAACAACCATAAGTTCATTAGGGTTCACATAACCTAAAGCATTTTTTGCTTGCTCATCAAGCAGATCTAAATCTAAGCTTTTTTCATATAAGCCAAATACTTTGTTGTCCAACTTTTTCTTTTCAGAAGAGACATCCTTTAGCAAAAGTTTATTGTACTCGATTTCTTTTTTTAAGTCTATTAGCGTCAATAAGCCACGTTTACCTGTAATTGTGCTAATGCTGAAATATAATGTAAGAGAAGAAATGAGCAAGGCTGCGCTTAAACACAGTAACTTTTGCTTCTTTTTAGATATAAGCACCGTACTTTCACATACAAGAAATGTATAACATGAAAAGGTGAACAAAAAGCTAAGAACCTTGACGCGCTTTACACCTTGGCTTTACCTTGTTTATAATGTAAATCTTACCACCCCTTTTCACAACTTTACAATTTTTATCTCTGTTGCGATGAGATTTTAGCGAACTCTTGACTTTCATATCTATAGAAGAATTAAATTACCTTACATTATGATCATTTACGGAGAGTTAGTCAATTGATAACATTTTATTAAAATATTGTATAATTGTTGCTGATACCTCTTCGATCGACTTACGCGTAACATCAATAATTGGCCAGTTATTCTGCTTAAAAAGTTCCTCTGCTTCTTTAATTTCCTTTTCTACTTTTGTAGGGCTAGCATATGTATTATTATCTTTGTCGTTCATTGAAGTAAGTCTATTTTTGCGTATTTCTACCAGTCTGCTTGGGTTTATTGTTACTCCTATCGCCAGCTTATTTTTTAATTTTGCTAAGTCGACATAAAATGGTACCTCACTAACAAAAGGAACATTTGCAACCTTGTAGCCTCGATAAGCTAAATACATACTGGTGGGAGATTTTGATGTGCGTGAAACTCCAACCAAAATTATATCTGCCTTATCAATATCTTGAATATTTTGTCCGTCATCATGATTAATAGTATAGTTTATTGCCTCAATACGCTGAAAATATTCATTATTTATTTCAGTATGCAGATCAAGCTTTTCGTCTTTTTCAATTTCAAGATAGGATGAAATTTCTCTGATAATATGCGATAATATTGCCCTATAAGGAATTTTCGACTTTATGCAGTTATCTTTTAGATATTTTCTTAACTCATCATCAGTAATAGTGCATATAACAAAATTATGCTCATCACTTTTCTTATTAATTTCTTCCAGAATTTTGTCAATTTGCTCTTCTTCTTTCACAAAAGACCAAACATATTCAATTGTTTCTACAGAACGAAAATGTTTCAAAGCTGATTTTGCAACTGATATAACAGTTTCACCACTTGAATCTGATACTAAATGTAAATTAAGTTTTTTAAGGGTCATATGGCAAACAAGCTATCTGCTACTGAAATTATGCTGATTTGTTAACTTAAGTAAATATAGAAAAACTATCCTGTTGATAAAACTCAAACTAATTGGTAAATTCTTAACACAATTACTCTCAAAATGAATGTTTTTATTAAAGCCTACAAATTTCACTTTTTTTTCTAAGAAAGCTCTACCTTGGCTTGGGATTGTTTGTTTCGCATGTTTTTTAATTGGAATGTTTTTAGCGTTATTCTTCTCCCCAGAAGATTATAAACAAGGAGAAATTGTACGAATTATGTACATTCATGTGCCTTCTGCATGGCTTGCTCTTGGAATATATGGATTAATTGCATCACTTAGTTTCATTTCATTGGTGTGGAACAATAGCATTGCTAGTGTCTTGGCACATGCTGCTGCTCCTGCAGGGACAGTCTTTTCGGCAATGTGTTTAATCACAGGCAGCATTTGGGGAAAAGGAACCTGGGGCACTTGGTGGGTATGGGATGCAAGGCTTACTTCAATGCTGATTTTATTTTTCCTATATGTTGGCTACCTTTCATTGTGGAGCGCCTTTGATAATGAAGCGAGGGCAGAAAAATCAGCAGCAGTATTTGCCATTTTTAGTGCTATAAATATTCCTATAGTAAAATTTTCCGTAAATTTATGGTCTACTCTCCACCAGCCAGCAAGTATTCTAAGAAGAGGTGGAGTAGCAATAGAAAGTTCTTTGCTGTTGCCACTCATTGTAATGTTTATGTTTTGTGCCACATTTTTTTTGGTAGTGTGGATACTATACTCACTTCACTTAATTAATTTGTACAAAATAAAAAGAGAAATTAGTATGCGGTATTAGGCCGAGAGATGAAAATAGAACACACCACATCACCAAGTAGCAAAGACATTGAATTCCTACTCAAAAAGATTAATGAAGAAACCGTTGATAAAGGTACGTGTAACCCATTTGCTTTTTTTATTCGCGATGATACTGAACAAATTATTGCAGGTTGTAGCGGTTTTGTTATCTATGGTTCAATTTACACTGACTTGCTTTGGGTACATTCTGATTATAGAAGAAAAGGTATGGGAAAGCAGCTAATGGAAGAAGTTCATGATTATGGTCGTGAGATGCACTGTAAAATAGCAACCGTTGTAACCATGAACTCTAAAATATTTAAAGAGCCTACTAGTATCTTTAATGTAAGTGTTCATGTGATTCCACAGATAATCTCTGTTTTTTTATTTTATCTGTCCATTTATCATTTTCTATATCTTGTTTATTAGTTGCTTTTTTTTCTTGTTCAACAATTGCCTTATCTATCTCCTTATGAATTGCATCAATTGCATTAATCGCACCTTTTTTTTCGTATATTTCGCTTTTCCCTTCAATAATTAAATTGGTAAAAATATTTACAACAGACTGCACTTGATTATGATTAACCTGACCTTTTATCAAAGAAGGTAAAGAGCCTAATTCCATCAATACTTCTGGTGCTGTTTTATCTTGAGTGGAAAGCCCTAAATTATCTGCTACTTCACTTATTAATAACTCTCTATTTTCTTTATTATCTTCAAGTTTAGCATAATTACTTAATAACTCAATAACAGTAGGCATTTTACCTTCAACATAAGCATCAATATCTTCTTGATTATCATCTAGTTTCGACAACCCATCTTTGAGACTTTTCTCTAAAAGATCGATAAATTCTTCATTTGCATCTGATCCTGTGGTTGATATTGTACCATCTAAATAGTTACTTTGAGCACCGAAGCCATGCTCTATTTGTATTTTTGTCTCAGGTTTAAATCCTAATTTTGCACAGAATTTCTGAAAATATTCTTTAATAATGTCAAACAAGCTCTTGCCATTATCTTTATAATTTTTTAACTCTTTAGGAATAGTAAGCAACAGTTTACCATCACCGTATGTTACAAAGTCTTCACCATCGTAAGATTCAATTGTAAATTCCAATGAACTGGGCAGATTACATATCTTATCCCCATGCATATGATCTTTGACAGAAAGTATTGGTAGCCTCATATCAGATCTAATTCTCACATTATTTTGGTTAGCACAATCAATGTTTATTACTTTTTTAGGATTTTCTACTATGAACGACTGTCCAAGTGCAAGTTGGGTTTGTATAAATGGAGCAGCCTCATACCCTGCTTGATTACAATTGGTAACTAGCTCTTCTAAAATAGCATCACTTGGAACTTCTGCCCCAGCGTATCTAAACATTTTCTTGAAAACTTCTTTTGCAAAGGAACGGTAATCCTTGTTTTCATCTTTCTCTGTTGGTAATAGATGGATATACCTTTGGCCAGCATTGTAAAATTCTTCAAATTCTTTCTTATATGAATCAGTTTTTTGATGATCAGTAGTTTTGGGATCTTCGCAGTGATTTTTCCACAGCTCACCCAATGCGTCATTTACAAGCTCTTTCTCAATATCTTCGAGTACTGAAGCAACAAAAGCTTTGCCACGATCCGTATCTATTTCTCTTGTTCCTTTTTTGTTAAATATTTCGTCATTATATATATCATCACTATTAAAAAGTTCGCTTCTGCGGTGCTTAGCTCCTTCCTTAAATGCAATAATAAAATTTTTATCTATTTCTTTTCCGTTAATAATAAAATTCATCCTTTGAAAATCTAAGAACATTGTTTCACCAGAATTTGCTAATTCATTATCTTGATCTGCTCTTAATTTACTAAAATTGAACTCTTTAGCTGTGGCCTTTAATCTAACTACTGGACTCTTATTATTTTTTCCTTTTGCCTCTTTCATAAATAACACCTTACTGTAAATATGCTGTAAGTTGTATCATATAATGATGAATAATTTGGTAATATATTAAGAAAATCGACAGTATATTTCTTTATTTAAGAGGTGCAGGAAAGGTGTAGATTTCTCTTTCCATTTGTAGCGTACTGCATTAATATTTATGTATTAATTTAGAAAATAATGATGAATAACATTGTAATTATTGGTCTGCAATGGGGTGACGAAGGCAAGGGTAAAATAGTAGATTATCTTTCTGAGAATGCAGATGTAGTTGTGAGATTTCAGGGAGGAAATAATGCAGGGCACACTATAGTAATAGGTGATGAGGTTTATAAATTAAATTTACTGCCCTCTGCTGTTTTGAGAACGGGCAAAATATCCATCATAGGAAACGGTGTTGCTCTTGATTCACATGCTCTAATCTCAGAAATAGAGTCATTGAAAGTTAAAGGAGTGGACGTAAACTATAACAACTTGATGGTATCCGAGAGCTGTCCATTAATACTTAGCGTACATAAGGACAAGGAAAAGCTATTTGAAGATTTAAACGGAAATCACAAAATTGGTACAACAAACAAAGGGATAGGGCCATGTTATGAAGATAAAGTTGGCAGGAGAGCTATACGCCTTTGTGATTTAGAAAACGCAGATGAGCTCAATAAAAGAGTGGATACTCTTTTGAATTACCACAATGCTATCAGAAAAGGCCTTAACTACCAGGTGGTTAAAAAAGAAGAAATATTAAAGGAAATTCAAGGGATTTCAAAAAAAATTCTTTCATATAAAAAACCTGTGTGGAGGATATTAAATGACTTTGTGAAAGAAGGTAAGAAAATAATATTTGAAGGCGCCCAAGGCACATTTTTAGATATCGAACACGGAACTTACCCTTTTGTTACTTCAAGTAATACTGTAGCGTCGCAAGCAATAACAGGCTCAGGATTAGCCTCCAATGCTTACATTATTGGTGTGGTAAAAGCTTATACAACAAGAGTGGGCAATGGTCCATTCCCTACTGAGCAAAAGAACGAGATTGGAGATAGCTTATTTACTATAGGCAAGGAACTTGGAACAGTGAGCAATAGAAGAAGGCGCTGCGGATGGTTTGACGCAGTTCTAGTGCGCCAGGCTGCGCAACTTTCTGGAGTTTCAAGCATTGTATTAACCAAATTAGATGTGCTTGATTCTTTTGATACAATTAAAATATGCACTGATTACAAGTACAGCGGGAAAATGTATGATTATTTACCCGCATCACATTCAATACAAGAGAAATTAGAGCCAATATATGAAGAGTTTCCTGGCTGGAAAGAAAACACTCAAGGTAAAAGGTCGATTGAAACATTGCCTATCAATTTAATAAAATATATAGACAGGTTAGAAAAATTAATAGGTGTACCAATTCATCTAATTTCAACTAGTCCAAAGAGAGAGGATGTTATTGAGCTTAAAGATTTCTGAAAACGTCTTTATATCTTATTAACTCTTTTCAATAAAAAAAATACTTGCATAATTCCAAACACTAAGTCTATTATATAAGGTATTATTGTAAACTTATAGTGAGTAGTGTATAATGAAAGATAAAAGCTCAAGTTTAACACTTGCAGTTATTTTCAACACAATTAAGTTAATAATAAAAGTTAGTGTAGAACGTGGTTTGATTTTTTTTGAATATACTTTCATTAGTATAATATAAATATAGTTAAAGGAGGTGTGTTATGATTGGAGGTTTGACTAAGGGAGACAAAGCAGCAGAGGCAGGAAAAATAGGTGATCAACTTGGAAAGGATTTTTGTATTGGACCAACTTCACTGAATAGGGAAGTTTATTATTTTAGACTTATCTACTATACATTAAAAGAGTTATATTCACAATTAGGTGATATCTCTTATGCTAATAAAACAAGATCAGAAAAAGAAATAATCGATTTTTATGTTCTACCTCAATTTGCACGTTTTAAAGAAATTATTGATGAAGGTATAAAAAAAGATCCTTCGTTTGCAAATTCTGCTATTGTAAAGTTTTGCTACTCAATTATAAAAGATAATAAATTACTTAAAGAATTAGAAGAAGTTAGTATTCCTGCCAAAAACTCTAGTGTAAAGGCAAGGGTAAGCTTTCAACTGAAAAATCTGAAAGAAAGGGTGTGGTTCTTAGGAAAACTAAAGGAAGAAAAGAATTTCACTGCTATACAAAAGGCTTATAGGGATGAGTGGAGTTTTTATGACCTAATAAACGATAGAGATTTTAAACAAATGTACATAGATAAAGCAGTAACAGAGTCTGCTAATAAGAGCTTTAAGGAAGATATAGATAAATACATAGAGTTGGCAGAGCAGGGAAAAAAAGCTGCAAGTAAATATTTTGAGAGGAAAGACGTAGAGCTTCGAGCTTATTACACAAAAACTGATAACGCTGATAGAGTTTTGAATATTAATCTTATTAATTACAATAGAAGTGAGCCAACCAGAGTTAGTGATATTTTACAGCAAGAGAAAGATATTAAAGAATTGAATATCTATTGCAATAAAAAACATGAAATACATGCTCATCAAGAAGATAAGAAAAGATATTATGAATTTAAAGAAGGCGCATATTATGAAATGACAAGCACTTGGCCTGTAAAGGATGAGTTCGCGAATGTTTCAATTTGTACCATGATTATGAATGTGAGTAGCGATGGCATAACTGAAGTACTAAAATTTAATGGTGAAGATTTTGTGTCATCGGAGGAGATCCTAGAATTAATAAAGCAAAACGATGAATTATATATTCAAGGTTTCTCCTTACATGATGCTGTAATGAAATCACTAGAAAAGGGTAAGGCTGCTGATGTTGTACCTACTGCTAATAATAATTTGCAAAATGAATCTATAGTGGCCTATCAAGATAAGGAACCAGGGGGGGAATCGAAAGGTCCAGACCCTAAAGTTGATGCTGACAATAGCCTTCCTCCTTCTTCTCCTCCTTCTATTAATAGCAATTCATCAACTCAAACAGAAGTTAATTTACAGCAGATTGCAATTCAGACAGAAATTAATTCACAACAAACCGAAACTCAAACGGAAGTCAATTTACAACACACTAAAACTCAAACAGAAGTTGCTTCACAACAAATCGAAACTCAAACGGAAGTCAATTTACAACGCACTGGAACTCAGACGGAAATTGACTCACAACAAACCGAAACTCAGACAGAACTTAGTTTACAAGAAGTTGCAATTCAGACGGAGGTTGATTTACAGCACACTGAAACTCAGACAGAAGTTGCTTCACAACACATTGGAATTCAAACAGAAATTAACTCACAACAAATAACCGATTTACAAAGTGAGTCTGAAAAAGCTAAGCAAAGAATTGAAGAATTGGAGAAACAAAATAGCGATTTACAAGATGGGTTCAGAAAAAAGGAGCAAAAAAACACAGAATTGCAAACTGAATTGGCACAAAAAGATGAAGAGTTAGCAGAGCTACAAGGGAAAGCACAAGAGCTTAAAAGTGTATGTGAAGAAAAAGGAAAGCTAAGGCAAGAGCTGGAAGTTGTCAATGCAAAAAAGGAGGAGTTAAAAAGTGAATTAAAGGAATTGAAAAAAGAACTAAGTCAAGTGCAGGAAGAAAAGTCTGATTTAGAGGACAAGTCTGACCATTTAGAACAATCGAATAAGAAGATGAATGGAAACCAAGAACAGCTTTCAGAACAAGTATTAGGTTTGCAAAAGGAGTTATCAGAATTGAAAGAAGAAAACCAAGCATTAAGCAATAAGCTAGAAAGTGCTCAAACAGAAAAGAAAAGAGCGAATCAGGAACTTGCAGAAGCTGAGCAAAGAACTGAAGCATTAGAAAAACAGATTAGTGATTTACAAGATAAACTTGAAAAAAAGGAGCGAGGATCCAAGGCAAAAATAGATGCAATGTGCAAGGAGTTAACGCAGCTTAAAGAAAACTTGGAGAGGAATGAGGAAAAACTTAAAAGTGTGTATGAAGAAAAAAGAAGGCTAGAGGACAAGCTGAAAGTTGTTAACGTAGAAAAGAAGAAATCAGAAGACGAATTAAAAAAATTTGAAGAAGATATAGACCAAGTAATACGCATAATGGAGGAAAAGGAGCAGTTTATAAGCAATTTAAAACGTCAAATGCAAGAGTTGGAAGATGAGTATAAAGCACAATTGGAATCCATGGATAGAGAGCATGAAGATGAGATTAAGGAATTGGAAGAGAAGCATGATGCATTGAGCGACATCATTGCAGGTAAAGTTTTGGATATTGAAGGTCTGACGAAAGAATTACAAGACAGTAAAAAAGAAATAGAAGATTTGCGTAATCAAGTAGAAATGTTGAGTGCAGAAACGTTTGCTGATAAACAAAAGGGCTTCAACAATCAATTTTATACTCTAAGCTTTGATAGTGAATCTGATAATGAGTCTTATGTTCCACTAGAAGGGGAGAGAAGATCACTCAGATCTTCAAGCATTGATGACGGATATGGTAGCGATAAGGAAAATTGTGATGATGATTTATCTTCCAACATAACTACAACTTCTATTGAGAAGGTGGCAGAGAGTAGAAACGTAGGTAAGGCATTATTGTGAAGATGGTTGGGGTTAAGTTGCAACTTAAGTGGGGTGCAAAAAGTCTTTTGTGTTGATAATAATTTAAAATCTATAGTAGACTGAAAAAGATTATTAAATTATAATATAACATATGATAAAAGACGAGAAATCGAAAACAATTTTTGAAGTGGAAGGGGCAGTAACTGCTTTACTACCTGCAGCAGAATTTAGAGTGAAACTGGACAATGAACATGAGATTATCTGTCATGTATCAGGGAAAGTGAGAAGAAGTAAAATACGCATCATTATAGGGGATAGGGTGTTAGTTGAGATGAGCATTTACGATAGGAATGCAAAAAAAGGTCGGATCATTAGAAGGCTTAAAGGTACAAGTGACAGAACGATCTCTAAATAACCTTATTCTTGCTTCATCATCGAAAAGGCGTATAGCTTTACTAAAACAAATCAATATTAAGCCAGGCTTAGTTTTGCCAGCAGATATAGACGAAACTCCTTTGAAAAAGGAACTTCCGAAGGATTACTCAATCCGTATGGCAAAAAGTAAAGCTGAGAAAATACAAAGCTCAAATCCAGATCATTTTGTGCTTGGCGTTGATACAGTTGTTGCTTGTGGTAGAAGGATATTGCTTAAAGCTGAAAACGTTGAGCAAGCAGAAAAATGCATCCGCTTGTTATCAGGAAGAAGGCATAGAGTATATACCAGTGTGTGTCTATTAACTCCCGATCAATCTAAACAACATATTAGAACTGTGGTTACAATAGTGAAATTTAAACGTCTCAGTGAACAAGAAATTAAGTATTATTTAGCATCAGAAGAGTGGAAAAATAGGGCAGGGGGATGCAATATACAAGGCCTAGCTGGGATGTTCGTATTGTTCTTACGCGGCTCCTACTCTTCCGTTATAGGGTTACCATTACATGAAACCTATTGTTTGCTAAGTAATTATTTTAACCGGGAGTGTTAAATAAACCATACGCGTCAAGTTAAGGCCCAACCATTTAAAGTGGGTAGATAGCCTTTCAAAATCCCTTAACAAGTGTGCCCAACAAATCTGTCTTTTTTCGTCACTGAAGTAGTTGTAAACCGCATACCTATCGGTAACAACCAAATTCTTATAACTAGAAAATGTACTACTCTCTAGAAACTTAACTCCTCTTGTGTCTGCTAATTTAATAAGGCTTGCTTCATTATTAGCAAACACCCAGCACCAGCCAAGTTTACCTTTAGAATAATGGCTAGTTTCATCAATATGCAAAACTTTGCTTGCTCTCTCTACTTGTTCATATACATCTTAATACATAATTCTCCACAAAAACAATCTTCAGGGAGGAGCTGGATAATTATAAGCTCAGCATTATTGTTTGGCGCTATAGGAGCCACACTGGCTACAATGGGAATTATACCTGAAATTGCTGCTATTGGAGTAATTGCAACTGTTGTGTTGTCAGGAATCGCTGGTACTATAGTAGGTGGTGTAGCGGGATATCTTGTTAATGTGGCAATAAATCAATGCTGTGGAGCATGCAGCTCAGTAGTTCAAGAATAAGACCAATCCGGTAAAGAAGCATTTGTGGGAGTGGAAACCATTTTTTGATTTTTCTTTACTAAGTCTACTAAATATAGTTTAGAGTTGCTTGGTGATTCTGTTCTTGTGAAAATGATTTCTTTACCATTTGGTAGCCATGCCGGAGATTCAATTTTATGCCCTTCTGAAAGTAGACGTTCTTCTTTGCCATCTGGCTTCATAACTCCTATGTAAAATTTTCCTGACTGAATCTTTGTGAAAGCTATCAGATCTCCTTTTGGCGACCAAACAGGCGTAGCATATCTTCCACTTCCAAAACTAATTCTTTTAGGTTTTTTACTTTTGTTAGTAAAATCGATAACATACAGCTGCTGACTCCCACTTATATCAGAACTAAAAACCATATATTTTTGATCTGGAGAGAAGGAGGGAGAAGTGCTTATAGCTGAACCTTTAGTAATTTTTTTTGTCCGTTTACTACTTAAATCCAAAGATAATATATTCGTTTCACCACCCAATGAGTGGGAAATCAAAAGAGATTTACCATCAGGAGAAAATCTTGGTGCAGAAATAACTCCTTCAAATGCGCTGATTATTGATTCAGTGTGGTCTTTTAAATTTTTTAATACTATATAACTTTTACCATTTGCGTATGAGATATAAACAATACCCTTTCCATTTGGTGAGAATCTCGGTGTTGACACAAATCTATCGCCATTTGTTAAGTATTTTATATTACTTCCATCTTGATTCATCACAGCAATTTTACGTACGGATTTATAATTGCTATCTTTTTCTTCAGCAATATACGTGATTTTTGTGTTGAAGTGCCCTTTCTCACCAATCAATCTATCATGTATCACATCCGAAACGAGGTGACCAATTTTTCTCCAGTCTTTTGCTGGAAAAACAACTGACTGAGTAAGTAATTCTCTTTTTGTAAAAGTGTCAAATAAACGAAATGATAGCTCTAATGCACTACCAGATACTTCGCTTAAACTTACTGTGACTACAGTATCGCTTTTCCAAGATTTAAATTCAGCTTCCGCGCCACGTTTTACATTAAATAAGCCACAATTAGATAAATTTGTTCCTATTACCTTTACAATATTTTCGCTTAATTCGCTTTCCAGCGCTGTTTTACATGTACATTTAGATACAACAAGACCAATGTTACCAACACTGCTTTTTTTTATATCAACGTATAAAGCAGCTTTTGTAAAATAAGGAATAAATAACGAAACAAGCAATATTAATTGAACGAATAACTTCATTAGACTTCCTGCTTTGCTCTCTATCATCCCAGCAAACGTTTACTTTTGAAGGTAAACTGCACAACAAACGACGTCATGAAAGTAGCTGATACACAACTGTTCGAACTTCTCGTGTTACAGTAGGTAACATTAACCTCTGATGTCATCCCAGTGCTTGACACATAACTATACGAACATTGCAATTTGTAGGTGGCAGGTGGTGTCATTCCAGTGCTTGACACTGGAATCCAGTTTTCTGGCAATTTTATCGACAATGTTGTATAGTGCGCTTGTTTACAATCAATTTTGCTGGATCCCAGTGTCAAGCACTGGGATGACACCTTTGTGTTTGAGGTAAAATCGGCTAACACACTGCCTCTGCGAACAAATGTTCGTACAGCTGTGTGTCGGAGCACTGGGATGACACCCCTACCGGCAGGTATTGCTCTAAAATCACAACGTTCATATAGTTGTGTGCTTGACACTGATTTTTTTTATGGATTCCAGTATTGCATGCTGAAATAATATCAAAGAATACATTGTTAACTTCTTACTCAAATAATGGTTAATAAAAGAGGTATATTTCTATACCTGTTCTATCTGAACCTCAATTATAGGTCTTTTTAGTAAATATTCCTTTAAGATACTCAATATCGAACTTTCAATCTTATTTTTAATTTTTTTTGTTGGCTGCAAACTAAACAACGACTCAACTTTCTTGACAATTTTCTGTATAATAGCTGCATCTTCTAGCACTTCAAAAACACCAGGTACAAATACTTTCGGTTTAGTAAGCAATTTATTTTTCTTGTTTACAACTGCTATTACCACAATAACTCCGGCATCTCTCATTCTTTTACGCATTTTTATAACACTGCTCTCCGGATGACGTAGCAGCATACCATCAATACCAAAGTAGTCAACATCAATTGAATCAACTTTTTCTCCGTTCTCCAAATTAACAATATCACCTGGTGCAATCATTATTGCTTTTGCCACACCGCACTCTTTAGCAAATTTTACATGTGCATGCGTGTGAATATATTCGCCGTGAACTGGAATAGACATCTTCGGTTTTATTAAAGAATACATTTCCTTTAACTCTTCTCTTGTTGGATGCCCAGAAGCATGAACATGCTCTGTTTTTTCAGTAACAACTTCTACCCCCATCTCAATAAAGGCATTGAGCATGTTGTGCGCACGAGTTTCATTTCCAGGAATGATTTTTGACGAAAAGATCATGGTATCACCTTGCTGCATTTTAAATGCTTGATGACTCTTATTAGCAAGCCTTGAAGTTGCTGCCAGTGGCTCACCTTGACAACCTGTGCAAAGTAGCACCAGTTTTTCTCTTGGAAAATTTACTGCTTCCTTTGCTTCAAGAAACTGAGGAGAATCAGTTAAATAACCACTATCTTGCGCAACTTTCACTATTCTCCATAAAGATCTACCAAGTAAAACTACTTTTCTATTTAGTGCTTTTGCAGCTTGGCTTATCGTTTCAATTCGTGCCACATTTGAAGCAAATAGCGAAACAGCAACTAATTTTTTAGACCGCTTTATTATGTTATAAATATTATTATAAATTTCACCTTCTGACTCAGGGTAATGCTTGCTTAATACATTGGTTGAATCGCAAATTGCTGCAAGCAGGTCACCTTTATCGCCAATTTCTTTTAGACGCTCTATATTAGAAGTTAATCCAACAACAGGTTTTGGATCAAATTTCCAGTCTCCAGTATGGAGTGCACTACCCATTTCAGTGCTAATTAATATTGAATTTGCCTCAGGAATTGAATGAGTTACATTTATAAACTCGACGGTAAAAGGACCCAAATTTATGCTGCCATTTATGTCCACCTCTTTCACAGGCACTATACCTTCCAATCGAAATTCTTTTAGTTTTTCCTTGAGAAAATTAACCGTAAACTTTGTTGTATATATGGAGCACTGCAACTCTTCCCACAAGTGGGGCACTGCACCGCAGTGGTCCTCATGTGCATGTGTAATTATTATTCCAAGCAAATCTTTTTTTCTTTGAGCAATAAAATCTACATCAGCAATGAGCAGCTCAACACCTGGCATAGTTTCATCTGCAAAACCAACACCAAGGTCGATCATAATCCACTTACCTTGGTAATGATATAGGCTAACATTCATCCCGATTCTTCCCACTCCCCCAAGAGGAAGAAATAAAAACTCATTTTTGTTTATATTCATTAAATTTAAATTATTAAAACCTGAGGATAGCAAAACTTCGACCTTAAATAAAGAAATTTATTGCTTTTACATAGTTTTAAGGAACTAAGAAGTTTCTGTTGGCTAATAATGTTGATAACACTATTGTTAAGTTTTCCATTAATAAGGTCAAAGAATTGCAGGATTAAGTGTAAACAGTTACTCCTTCATGTCATTTAGCAGATTTCCTATTTTTTTTTTACTTTACTAAAAAACCCTTCAGATTGCTGTTGTACACTTGCATTTTCCTCTTCTTCAAGTGCTTTTAATAGTTCAATTTGCTTTTTAGTTAAATTTTTTGGATTTAAAGTCTCAACTATTACCTGTACATATAAATCACCACGAACATGTGAGTTCATATATGGCATACCCTTTTCCCTACAACGTAGTTTGGTACCAGTTTGAGTGCCTTCAGGGACCTTTACTTTTATTTTAGCTCCATCAATTGATTGGACATCGATTTCGCCACCAAGCACTGCTAGTGTCATTCTTATAGGCACTTTACAGTGTAAATCTGCTTTATTTCTAGCAAAGATTTTATGGGAAATTATTTTCACGTATACGTATAAATCTCCACTTTTTCCACCTCTTGTTCCAGCTTCTCCTTTACCACTTATCCTTACCTTAGCTCCTTCTTCTATGCCTTTTGGAATTGAAACGGATATATTTACTTCATCTCTTCTACGTCCACTTCCACCACATTTCTTACATTTATTTTGTATTATTTCTCCTTCCCCATAGCATGTAGTACATGTTCTTTCGATGGTAAAAAAGCCTTGTTGAGTTCTAATCCTACCGCTTCCCTGGCATGTGGGGCACTGAACTGGTTTAATTGCTCCTTCGCTACCTGTGCCTTGGCATGTGTCACATTTTACATTTGTCACATAATGTATAGGCGCTTGTATTCCTTTAAATGCATCTTCTAAGGTAATTTCAAGATCATAACGTAGGTCTGCTCCAGACACTCCTGTTGTGCTCCTCTTTGCTCTCGATCTACTTGCACCACCACCGAATCCTCCACCAAAGAAGTCATTGAATATGTCGCTAAAATCTCCTGCAGAGCTAAAGCCTTGAAACCCACCAGAAGCACCTTCGTGGCCATAACGGTCATAGCTTGCCCTTTTCTCAGAGTCAGATAGAACTTCATATGCAGCTGTTACTTCTTTAAATTTTTCCTCTGCTTCTTGATTGCCAGGATTTCTATCAGGATGATATTTTAACGCTAATTTTTTATACGCTTTTTTTATCTCATCAATACTGGCATTTCTTCCTACTTCCAGCAGATCATAGTAGTCTTTTTTGCTCATATATAATAGTTTAGTGTTTAACCTTTAAAGATAGGTATTGCATATATTAATTTCAAGTGTGACTTCTGTTTCCTATAAAATGTGGTGCACCCTGAGCGACTTGAACGCCCGACCTTTTGATCCGTAGTCAAATGCTCTAATCCAACTGAGCTAAGGGTGCTTTCATAAAGTTAACTTTAGCAGGTTTTGTAGCTTGATTCAATTAATTTGGCTAAAAATAAAACTGTTAATTTTTATCATACGTGAAACCTGCAAAAAATTGCATTTTCTTTCTTAAGAATCATTTTATGGTCAAGCTCACAACTATACGAACATTTGTAGTCAAGGCACTGGATCTGAAATTGCAATGTTCGTACAGTTGTGGGTTTAGAACCCCTCACAATTCCCAAACTGCTGTTCCGCATTAGAATTATTAAATTCACTATAAGGAGGAGCGCTTGGAGGAGAGTAAGGAGGAGGTGGTCCATAATTCCTAACTGCTTCTTCAGCCTCCTCAATATTGTCTGATTCTTTCTCATGCTTCATATGAAAAGCTAAACCAACAGCAAAACATACGAGAGAATTAACGCCAAGGATAGCTAAACCCCACACTGGTAAGACTGAGTAAACAGCACAAGCTACCTACTTTCAAAACACGTCCCCCTCAGATCCTCACTTTGGCATCATTCTACTTATCTAAAGCCATTTTATACCTTTTTATCCCTTCTGGGGTAACCTTTTTTCAGTTAGCTATAGTAGATCTTTCAGAACAACTAAACGTGACTTGTTCTACTTCCATCTAATACAATGTAACAAAGGGGTATAACTCAGAGCTAGAGGTTATGATTGTAATAAAGATATAAAAAAAACGGATAAGTCAAGCAAAGTTACAAATGTAATTTTGCTTGACTATCCATTTATTACCACCTAAAACAGCTAACAAAGCCATCCTGTATGACATTTTGTCTATATCTAATCAAGCATATTAATAAGTAAGTAAATTTTAATATAATCTTATTATACTTATAAATATGCTGTATAGAATGAAAGTATGGATGATTTCATAACTGCAAGAAGGAAAGATGATGCTGTGGTATCTGTTTGTCAGGATAATAAGAAAAAAAACGTATTAATTTTAGGGCTCAATCAAGCCGCAAGGAATTTGTTAAAATGCGAGGAAGGGAATTTACTTAATAAGCCGTTAATCAATATTTTAAGTGCAAGAGCAGCTGACGACATGAAGAATTATTTAGAGTATACCGAAAATGGACACGATTTACTTGATGTATTACCTAAAGTGATAGGTTTTTCCTTAATTGATGCTAAAGGAGAAGACGTAAAGACAAAAGTAAAAGTTTTCCGCACTGCACAATTTTTCAGTAATAAAATAAATTACGAGCTATTGATACGTGATATCAGCTTGTCTCATAAATTAGGAATCTTTAGAGATGAATATCTAATGGGTAAAAAATATAAAAACCATGACTTATTCGATATACCGGGCAATGAGTCCACTATTCTAGAGTTATACGTTATATTAAATTTTGCCTTTCAACATCAAATTAATGCAGCTATAGGAGTGATTGGCTTAAATAGTAGCTGTAGTGAGACAAATGATGCACTGAAAGTTATCATAGAACATTTTTATAAAAATTGCCGTAGTGATGATTTTCTAGGGTATATTGATGAGAATAAAGTGCTTTTTGTTTTGATTAACTGCGATGTAAAAAGTACATCTAAAATAATTAATCGTATACATTCTGCCATTAATAAGCAGTTATTAATGCAAAAATTACCAAGTGTATCAATAATTTATGGGAATATAGCTCAAAAACGGGCAGCAAAATCTACCAGCGGCGCCATCTGAAAAGTTGTTTTTTATTTATATTGAGTTTAAACTTAAATTTTTATAAAAATTTAAGTTTATTTATGAAGTTAAGGCACTACCTGATAGCACTGCTTTCGTTATTATTTTCACAGAATAGTGCTAGCTCTAGAACAATTTTGGATAAGGAAATATTTTATGTAGAGCTAGACGGAAAAATAGATTTGAGATTCGGCTACGCTTTCAACAGAGATTCTTTCAATGCTAAGCCTAAGGATAAAACTTCAAGTTATTCATACTTGCGCTTTCTTTATTTACAGCAAGTTTATCCAAATACTCAAATGGGGTTTAATGTTAAGGCAGGAGTTTCTGGTATTGCAAACCTAAAAGCGTTAGACATAGAAAAGTTAGACATGGAGGAATGGTATTTCATCATTAAAAATCAGGTGCTTGGATCAATTGAATATGGTAAAAGAAGTTTAGTTAGTCAGGGCATGTTAATTAACACTTCAAAAATTTATACAGCTGCTGGAGGAGTAAATGGTCATTGGACAAATTATGCAAATTTGCGTGGTAACGAAAACAGAGATAATGACCCTGGATATGATAAAGACAAGGTATTTTGGGTAAAACCCAACATTTACAGTAATTATAATGGACTCGAACTAGGGTTAAAACAATCATCAATTAACTACATCTCCCCTGAAATCTATAACTTTCAACTCGGGTTCAGTTATGTCCCAGGAAAAAATAACTTACAGTACAGCAATTTAATTGCTGCTGGCCTTTCCTATAAAAATGGCCTATCAGATGATATAAATTTTACTACTGCCTTAACTGGTGAATTTGCAAGAGAAAATTTAACTGATTGCTCAGATGGAACTCCTGAAGGTTATAAATGTCGTAATCAATTACTGCACTGGAATTTTGGTTTGAAGCTAAAATTGTTCGATCTTGATTGCATTTTTTCATATGGTAATGGTGGTAAATCAGGCGAGAAGCGCAATCATGAAACAAATAATACGTATTACACGAATGCAGGTATTGCTTACCATTCTGATTCTCGTAAATTGAGCTTAACATATTTCAATAGTGGTAGGGATATTGCAGCAAACGAGTTAACATCATATGCTTTAAGCCTTGAATATCCATTTTTTATGGGCACTTCATACTATTTCGATATTGTAAAATTTAGTACCAAAGAGCCTGAAGTAGAAAATAGCAACTCTGGTTATGTGCTCTTGGCTGGACTGAAATTAAGTTTTTAATGAGGTTACATTGTCTCCTGTCATCCCAGCACTCTTTTCTGTCATCCAAGTAGCTGACAACATAGAAACGAAAAAACTTACTTGACACCCTTCGCCAGTCCCCTTATCATGAAACTGAAGCTATTTATTTATCTTCGCAATCTGTGCAGGTTAATGACAAAAAACTTAGGGTATTTGGCGTCTCATGTTTAATTTTTCGCACTACGTGCATCGCATGTCTTTAAAAATTTCTGGGTTTTTACCTATATAAGCCGAAACGCGCTTACAAAGCGTTTAAGACAGCAAAAAACGTCAAATTGACAAGGGAGAATTTGAATGCTAGCTACTACGGGGTTTCTTTGCCTTTTTTCCTGCTTAGTAAATTTCTTAAACACTTGCGGTGTAGGTTAGTTGCAAGTTAAAAGCAGCTAAATCGCTCTTAATCAAGCGTTTTAGAATAAAAAAACGCCGATATTTTAGTACATAGTAAATAGCCAACCACCACGGGGCTTCTTTTGCCTTTTTTTTTATTTGGTAAATTTCTTAATGTTTATAGCTAAAGTAACTTAGGTTCACCGACAATCGTCATCCCGCTACGTGTTAGCGGGATCTATGCTTTGAGATACCGCGAATGAATCGCGGTATGACGAGGGAGAACAGTTGCTACGTGTTAGCGGCTGAGATACCGTGAATAAATCACGGTATGACGGTTTGCGGTGGCATCTCGTCATCCCGCTGCTTGTTAGCGGGATCTAGAGATACCGCGAATGTGTGTGTGAATCGCGGTATGACGGTGTAGTAATTCGTCATTCCCCTACGTGCTAGCGGCTAAGATACCGCGAATGAATCGCGGTATGACGGTTTGCGGCGGTATGATGGTTCGTGGCAGCATCTCGTCATCCCGCTACGTGTTAGCGGGATCTATGCTTTGAGATACCGCGAATGAATCGCGGTATGACGAGGGAGAACAGTTGCTACGTGTTAGCGGCTGAGATACCGTGAATAAATCACGGTATGACGGTTTGCGGTGGCATCTCGTCATCCCGCTGCTTGTTAGCGGGATCTAGAGATACCGCGAATGTGTGTGTGAATCGCGGTATGACGGTTAATTTTCTTTATTTTGCTTATAACTTCCACAAACAGTGCAAACATAAATGAAGAATACAAATATCCTTTTGGTAATTCTATATGAAATCCATGAAGTATGAGGTACACACCGACAAGTAAAATAAATAAGATAGCAATTACTTTTAAACCTGGATTAGATTTGATTAACTGGGCGGTATAACTTGATAAAAACAGCATTGCTAGCATGGAAAATGTAAACGCTGTGGCAATTATTACCATGTTATAAGTTAATGCTATAGCAGTTAATATCGAATCAACTGAAAAAACTAAATCTATTAATATAATTTGTAGCACAACTAAAAAAAATTTTGATTTAACGTTTGCTTTCTTTTTATTTTTCTTACATACAAAGATGTCATCTCGTAACTCCATAGAGCTTTTAACAATAAGGAATAATCCCCCTGCGATCATAAGTAAATCCCTTGCTGAAATATTTAGCGATGCAGTGTGAAATATGGATTTTTGCATTGACAATATAGATGATGTAAAAAATAGTATTACAAAACGCATTAATAGTGCTAATCCAAGACCCATAAGGCGCACTCTTTCTCTCAGCGCATTTGGTACCTTATCTATTGCTAGAGAAATAAAGATTAAATTGTCTACACTAAGTATAGTTTCAAGTAGTGTAAGTGTCAGTAAAGTCCAAGCATCAGTTAGCATTTTGTTCCAAATTCGGCTCTTCTTACTCTACAATAGATGTGTAAAAATTAAGTGACTTCACTCAGAAGTTTTATAGCAGTTCTCCAGAAAAACAGGATATATAAAGTTCAGCAGCTTCTTCTATTTTCATTTTTGAGCAAAATCAATAATAAGAGAGTTTCTTATTTTCATACACGCAAATAAGATAAAGCCTTATTTTCATTTTTGACTTTATTTGAAAATAATATATACTGTAAAAATAGTGTGCTAGGTTGAATGAATGTATATTAAAGGATCACCATCAGGCAAAGTTGTTAGAGCATTCGCTGGTTATCAGGCATTTATACCAAGCCCCTTGCCACCAAAATTTGAATGGGACAATGATTTAGTTAATAGTCTTTCCAGAGCAGATCATATTTTGGGTATGTTATCCAGGGAAGGAGCTAAATTGCCTAACCCTCATCTTCTCATGCGACCCTTTATAGTACGTGAAGCAGTTCTTTCAAGTAGAATCGAGGGAACTCAAGCAACTCTTGGTGAAATTTTGGCTCAAGAAGCAGGTGCTAATGTAGATCGCAATCCCGATGATTTACAAGAAGTACGCAATTATATATCAGCGCTCGATTATGGACTAAAACGTTTACAATCTTTTCCACTGTCGCTTCAGTTGGTTAAAGAAATTCACGGAAAACTTATGCAAGGTGTAAGAGGTTCTCACGCAACTCCAGGAGAATTTCGCCGAGTGCAAAATTGGATTGGAAGCCCAGGATGTACAATAGACACAGCAAAATATGTGCCACCAATGCCAGGTGAATTGATGGGTTGCTTGGACTCTTTTGAAAAATTTTTACATGATAGAACATTACCCCCACTTATACATATAGCTCTATGTCATTATCAATTTGAAGCGATTCACCCATTCTTGGACGGTAATGGACGTATTGGACGTTTATTAATAACGTTACTTCTGATCGAAAGAAAATTATTATCATCACCTCTGTTATACTTAAGTGCATTTTTTGAAGCTACAAGAAGTGAGTATTATGACCAACTTTACAATATAAGCAACAGAGGCACGTGGCATGATTGGTTCTCTTATTTCTTAAATGGTGTAGTACTGCAATCATTGGATGCATTGTCAAGAGCAGAACGAATTAACATTTTGATTGCAAATTGGCAAACTGAAGTTAGTTCTAAAACTGAAGGAGTTGCGAGTGGTATTGTAAGGTATCTCGCTGTAAACCCTTACTTTACTATAAGGAAAGTGGTTGAAAACTTAGGTGTCGTATTTACAACAGCCCAAAGAGCAATCGTAAAGCTTGAAGATTTAGGCATCGTTTCACAAACTTCTCAAGGAAAGAGAGATCGGGTTTATTGTGCAACTGATATTTTGAATATTCTAGAAGAACCAACTAAGATTACAGAGAACTTCGATAGCACATTGTAGCTATTGTGATGAATAAATTCAGCAAACAGCAAGCTTAAAGAGTCTGATCCAATGGACATGCTGAACAAAAAGTAAGGAGCTCCTTTTGGAGAATTATATTAACTTATTAATCAATTGCTTGACTTTTAGCAGGATTTATTATATTATTTATTAATGAGTAATGCAATCAAACCAAGGAGGATAGCATGACTGGTGACGATAACAGAAAAACTTTACAATCGATAATTACTAGCGAAAATAACAGTATAAGTAGAATTGAGAAGTTAAGAGATTTTCTTGGAAAAGAAAAAGAAATAACTATTAATAAAGACACATTTGCATGTGCTTTACGCTGCCCACAAACTACAAAGGAAGCGATAGTACACGAAATTCTGCTTCATTTTATACAAAATCCTGGCGAGCAATCACTAGAACAAGTAATACAATACTTAGATGGAGCAATAAAACCTAGGATATATGCAAAAAACAACCCAATAAGAAATCTAGATGAGGAACTTCGTACTCATATAAACTTTAAAGATGAAAAGGGAAATACATTACTACATCATGCAGTTATAGGTAATAAAACTGAAGAAATAACCACCCTTCTTGTTGCATATAGTGCAAATCCTTTGATACAAAACACGGATAATAAAATTCCTTTAGATTTAGCTCAAGGAAAAACAAAAGAAGTGCTTATTAAAAGTATGAAAAAACAAGCTAATACGAAAAAAGAAAGCGCTATGATAGGCAGTTTGGTGCCTGGCGTAATAATTGGTGGTTTTCTTGGTGTTACATTTGGAGCTGGTGTGTGTGTTGCAGTAAGTCTTTCTGGTGGTATGATACTAGGTGTAATGATAGCATCTTCTCTTGTTGCTAGTATAGCTATTGGACTGGCCATGTATTTTTTGAGTCAAGACTATGAACAGGCTAAAGCGATAGAAAAAACTATTAGCACTGTTAGCTCTGAAATATCTGTTGATGATACAACTGCCGCTAATAAAAATAATAAAGAAGGGCCACAACTTACATATAGCTGACCCAAGCAACACGTCATACCGCGATTCATTCGCGGTATAGATTCCGCTAACTAGTAGCGGAATGACGGTTTTTCAAATTGTCGGTAAATCTAAGTCAGCTTAGCTATAGAAAAAGCTATAGTATTTTTCAAACTAAATAATAAACCTTGTAATTAGGATATTCTGGATTCCAGCGTCAGTTACTTGAATGACAACTGCGTTTTTTACTTTTTTGTCATCGAATACTCCTACTCTTTATGTCATCCAAGTGTCCTGACTACTTGGATCCAGGAAATTTAATTGTTTTAAATTTTCCCCTCTATACACCTATTTAAAATTTATGTTATTCACATGTGCAATATAATCTATAATAACATTGAATTTATTACCAATACAATATATTAAAAAATATTATGAGCTTTGTGAAAGAAAGAAACACTCCTGTGATGGAGCAATATTTGAACCTGAAAGCTCAATACAAGGATCATCTGCTATTTTATAGGCTAGGAGATTTTTATGAGTTGTTTTTCGATGATGCTATTAAAGCTGCGAAATTGCTGAATATAGTGCTAACCAAGAGGGGCAATTCAAATGGGCAAGAAATACCAATGTGTGGAGTGCCAGCACACAGTAGTGAATCTTACCTACACAAGCTAATAGATTTAGGATTCAAAGTAGCAATCTGTGACCAATTAGAAACTGCTGATGAAGCAAAAAAGAGGGGCTATAAATCCATAGTAAAACGTGATGTAGTGCGAGTTGTAACTCCAGGTACAATTATAGAAGATTCACTATTAGAGGATAAAAGCAATAATTATCTCGCGTCCATAGTTGAACAAAATGACGAATATGCTATTAGTTGGCTTGAATTATCAACGGGAAAATTTTTTCACACTTTAACGAGTTTGAAAGCTCTAGATAGTGATTTATTGCGTATATCACCAAGAGAATTATTAATTTCTGAAAAATTCACTGAGGACGAAAAAATTAGATCGATTTTAAAAAATTATAAAATATCAATTACGCAACACGCACAGAGCTTTTTTGAGTATAGTAAATCTCACAGAACGTTATGCGAGTTTTATAAAATCAGGGAACTTGGGAGTATAGGAAATTTCAGCAAAGTAGAAATCATGGCGTGTGGTGCACTGCTTGAATATGTCAGAGTAACACAAAGGGGCTCTATTCCAAGGCTTGAATTCCCAAAAACCTATAAGCAACAAAATTTCATGCTTATTGATGCTTCAGCAAGGAGAAATCTTGAGTTGTTTTCAACTCAATTTGGTGAAAAGAGAGGTTCACTAATTTCAGTTATTGATCACACAGTTACAGCATCTGGTGGACGCCTGTTAAAACAAATGCTTGCTTCACCACTTGCTTGCTCCAAGGCAATCAATTTGAGGCTCAGCACCGCTCAATTTTTTGTAAATAATCATGAGCCACGCAGAAAAATACGAGAGATATTATCTAACATTCCGGATATTGAGAGGTCTTTATCGCGCTTAATACTAGGGCGTGGTTCACCAAAGGATATGAACCTATTAAAAATAGGCCTCGGAAAAACTTTGGAGTTGTCTGAGTTTCTGTCTACCTTGCATAATTATTGTTTAAGTGAAAAACCAGCAGCTAACTCTCAGATGTCATTCCAGTGCTTGACCGGAGAAAAGGAACCAGTGTCTACTACTCAGGTGATAAGTAGTGACGAGAATGAACTAAGCACAATACATAAAAGTCTTGGCAATCATAAAGACCTGTTTGAGCTTTTAGATAGTGCTGTGCTTAATAACAACCTCAGTTCCGTAAAAGAAGGAGGATTTATCAATCCAAAATACAACTCAGAATTATCTGAGTTATCTTATATATTGAACAACAGTAACAAGTTGGTAACTAAGCTCCGTGAGTCTTATCGCGACCTAACTGGCATTGCCGCACTCAAAATATTACACAACAATATACTTGGTTATTACGTTGAAGTGTCAGCAAATCACAAAATAACTTCGGACATATTTATTCATAGGCAAAGCTTAGCAAATAGCATGCGCTACACTACTAATGAATTGAAAGAACTAGAAAATAAAATTCTTACGGCACGTGATGCTGCAATCGGCTTAGAAATGAAAATTTTTAGTGAACTGTGTAGTAAAGTCGCTAAAGAATCTGAAAAAATTGCTCTTGCTGCAAATGCTTTGGCAAAACTTGATATTAGAACCGCGTTTGCAGAGCTTGCAGTGCAAAATAATTACGTAAAACCCATTATCGATGACAGTAAAGAGTTCAATATTCGCAATGGAAGACATCCAGTGGTTGAAGTTAACGATAAATTCATTGCAAATAGCATCAATTTAGCTGGTATACATCTAATTACTGGTCCTAATATGGCTGGAAAAAGCACTTTCTTGAGGCAAAACGCTCTCATTGCAGTTTTAGCTCATATGGGATCGTTTGTGCCAGCAGAGAGTGCACATATTGGAGTGATTGACAAGATATTCAGCAGGGTTGGCGCAACGGATAATATAACAGCTGGTTATTCTACCTTCATGGTAGAGATGATCGAAACAGCAACGATAGTAAATCAGGCAACGGATCGTTCCTTGGTGATACTTGATGAAATTGGTAGGGGCACAGGGGTGTATGATGGGTTATCTATTGCACAGGCAGTGATTGAACATATTCACAATGTAAATAAGTGCCGCGCCATTTTTGCAACTCATTATCATGAATTAACTAAAGTAAGCAAATACTTGAAGAACGTGAAATGTTTTTGTGTAAAAATAAGAGAGTGGAACGGAGAGGTTATCTTTCTACATGAAGTAATTGAAGGCATTGCAGATGAGTCATATGGAATACATGTAGCAAAACTTGCTGGTTTTCCTGATTCTGTTTTAAATAGAGCAAGTGAGGTGTTTGAGGAGCTAAAGGCTTAAGAGGAAATTCACTAGTACTTGCCTATGCCACTGCATTACCTGCACTAGCAATAATTGGAATTACTGTAGCATCTGCACTGATAGTTGGTGGCATTACTTATGGTGTTGCGTATAAGTCATCAGAGCATTCGTTAAATAGCAAGTTAAGTGAGGTTAGCTGTAGTAATGTTGATGGAAATAACAAACTGTACAACCATAATTATTAGTTCACCACAGTAACCGCACCATGGCAGTGTTTGTATTTCTTTCCGGAGTTGCAAGGACATTTGTCGTTTCTTGAGACTTTGGGAAGTCTGCTATTTCTAGCAGAATGTAACCTATTGCCTATCTCTTGGTTGTCTGCCAACTTAAAGTGCGCTATGCGGTGAATGGTGAGTTCCTTCCATTTTTCAAGCATTGACTCAAACATCAAGAAAGCTTCGCGTTTAAATTCATTCAGTGGGTCTTTCTGCCCCATGGCACGTAAGCTTATGCTTTGTCTTAGGCTCTCTAGAACTGAAAGGTGTTCCCTCCATAAATGATCAAGTGCCATTATCATCATTTGCTTCACGATCGTATTCCACAAATCTGTAGTGTGCTGACTGTTGAAATATTTTTCTTTCTCAGTAAAAAATTCTTGTATCTTATCATTTATATAATTCAAAGCTTCTTGTTTGTTTAAAAACTTTGCTAAATCAAGCGTTATTCCATACCTTGTATGGAATTCTTTGACTATATCTTCAATATAATCCTCATAATAGCCACTTTGGATTATACCTTCTACTACGCTCTCATTTACTTCGCTATATACTTCAAGTAAATCATTAATTTCGTTGCCTAAGATATTGTTTCTCTGCTTAAAAATAACTTTACGTTGGTTATTGATTACGTCATCAAACTTAAGCAAAGACTTCCGCACATCATAGTTTCTAGCTTCAACTTTCTTCTGCGCCTTCTCAAGTGCCTTATTGATCCATGGATGATGAATAGCTTCGTTATTCTTTAACCCTACTTTTTGTAAAAAGCTTCTCATTCTATCAGAACCAAATATTCTCATTAGGTCATCTTCGAGCGATAAAAAGAACTTAGAAAGCCCAGGATCACCCTGACGGCCAGAACGGCCACGTAATTGATCATCTATTCTCCTGCTTTCATGTCTTTCGGTTCCAACCACACATAAACCACCAGCTTTTGTAGCAATTTCCTTATCTTTTTTTACTCTTTCGACTATTTCTTGGTATTTTTTTTCTCTTTCATCAGCATTTTTTATCTTCTTTAGCTCTACCTTTGCAATCATTTCAGCGTTTCCACCGAGTTGAATATCAGTTCCACGTCCTGCCATGTTAGTTGCTATAGTGATACTACCTGGCACTCCAGCTTGTGCTATTATGTACGCCTCTTGTTCATGATAACGAGCATTCAATACTGAATGCTTAAGAGAATGGCTTTGCAAAAGCGCAGAAAGCTTCTCAGAGTTTTCGATGCTTACCGTGCCAACAAGGACCGGTTGAAGGCGTTTGTGGCATTCTTCTATAAACTTCAACACAGCATTAAATTTTTCTTTTCCTGTGCCATAAATTTCATCATCAATATCAACTCTTTTTACAGGTACATTGGTTGGAATTTTTACTACATTTAGTCTGTATATATCACGAAACTCTTCTGCCTCTGTTGCTGCTGTTCCAGTCATTCCGGAAAGTTTGTTGTACATACGAAAGTAATTCTGAAATGTGACCGATGCTAAAGTTTGATTTTCATGCTGAATTTCAAGATTCTCCTTCGCTTCAAGTGCCTGATGAAGACCATCGGAATATCTCCTGCCCTCCATCATACGCCCAGTAAATTCATCAATAATCACTACCTTGCCATCCTTTACTATATAATCTTTATCAGCAGTGAACAGCTTATGTGCACGTAATGCTTGGTCTATATAATGAGTCATTATCATGCTGTCAGTATCATAGAGCGAGGAATTTTCAGGAATGAGATTGTATGACCTGAGTAGTTCCTCCACTCGTGAAATACCATCTTCAGTTAAGAATACCGTTCTACCTTTTTCATCTACCTCATAATCAGAGTCAACTAATTTGGTTACTATTTTATTGATGTGCTTATATATCTGATTGTTTTCCTCAACCGGGCCAGAAATAATAAGCGGAGTGCGAGCTTCATCAATGAGTATTGAGTCCACTTCATCAACTATTCCGTAGTGAAAGCCTCTCTGAACCACGTCTTCTTGAGAAAATTTCATATTGTCTCGCAGGTAATCAAAGGCAAGCTCGTTATTTGTGGAATACACGATATCTGCACTGTAAGCCTCTTTCCTCTCTTCGTCTGTCAAGTTATTCGTAATAAACGCAACAGAAACCCCAAGAGAATTATATAATTTGCTCATCCACTCTGTGTCTCGTTTTGCAAGATAGTCGTTAACAGTTACGACGTGTACGCCTTTCCCTTCTAAGGAATTTAGGTATGCAGCTAAAGTTGCAACGAGTGTCTTCCCCTCCCCTGTTTTCATTTCTGATATCATGCCATTATGGAGTACCATTCCACCAATTAGCTGAACATCAAAATGTCTCATGTTAAGAAACCTTCGAGAGGCTTCGCGCACAACCGCAAATGCAGGTACGAGAAGATCATTTAGTGTTTTTCCATTTTTCAATTCTCGTTTGAATCCTTGAGTTTTACCAGCAAGCTCCTCATCAGATAAGCTCTGCATTTCTGTTTCTAATGCATTTATTTGCTGAACAATTTTCCTAAAGGATTTTATTATCTTCTTGTTTGTGGAACCAAATATCTTTCTTATAAAAAAGAATGACAACGTAAAAATGAAAAATATAAGAATGGCTGTCAAAATTAGCGGAGAATCTAGCATAAACTTAAGTAACGTCTTATTTAATATGAGATTATATTACTAAATGCAGCCTGCGGCAATGATATATTAGATTTGGGGAATCTTTGGAAAGTCTTTTTTAAATCAAGAATTAAGAGTTTGCTAAGCAATTCCTACCCTCGAAGGCCTTTCTATCAATACATAAAGACTCTATTGCATTATTTTAGGTATTTGGTAATTTTTATCGAATAAAGTTATTGGTGATGTTTGGTGGGGTGGTGAGCCGTGAATGTAGAAAATAAACAGTCTGAAGTGCTTAGTAATCGTACATTTAAGAAGAGAGATGGTGCATCAACAGGTGATCATGGTCGCAAGTATGAAGTAAAATTATTAATGCTGTATCTACTTCATGGGTTAAGTAGTAAAATTGACTTTTGGTTAGCATCAAACATAGAAGGTTTTGGAGCCTTTGATGATATTTTTTTTGAGTATAAAGATCAGGAAAACAAATCGAGAGTTGTCTTAGTTCAAGCTAAACACCGTAACGACCCTAGTTCATCAGCGAATATTACTTTTGAAGATTTGTTTATTGATGGAAACAATAGAAAGCGACAGAAAGAGGATTTCGGGTTAAACAAATATTTTGAATCTCATCCTGAGATTAAGCAAAACCCTGAGTGTAAGAACAGTGATACTACACTTGTCATTCATACCAATGTTAATGTGAACTTAAAAAAATGTGCAGCAAAGCAAGGTAGCATAGAGACATTAGAGAAGTATTTGGAAGAGTCAAAGTTAACAGATGACAACACTTTAAATATTTATGAAGGTCAAAAAGGAACGTGCTACAAAATAAAAAATCATATTGAACTGAAAAAATACTTCAGTTGTGGCAGTGACGATGAAATAGAAGATTTTTTACTTAGAATAAGGTTTGTAGTTAATCAACCTAATCATTCAAAATTAGATGATATTATTAAGAAAGAAATAGAAAATAAATACAAAATATCAGGGAAAGAAGATATTGATACGGTTTTTGTCCGTGTATGTGACAAGGTAGAGAAATGGTGGGCACAAAAGGGTAGCAAAGTTCCTTACCTAACAAGAAAAGACGATTATGTAGGGTCGAGAACTGGCGCGCTTCTTTTAGGGCTTGGTGGCTGATCCATTATTTTCATCCTGGGCCTCAATCCAAAATTCCCATATTTACGTTTCCAGCTCCCGCCTCGTCAAACGCAGCATCCGCACTACGCTTTCCTAGTAGATTCTTTACCAAAGTCTATAACATATTGTGCTGGCAAGGCTTTCGGAACGTAATATCTTATTCTATAGTCCGAATACAGACCAAGCTTACCTATCCATTCCATACTCCACCTCTTCCAGCCAAATCCTTTTCGCATTTTTTCTGGATTTCATTAAGTTGCGTCTTATTTTCTTGTTTACCCAGTATTTTACGTAGTTAAAGCTTCGATTTGAGTTCCCAATCCATAAGTGTTGAAAGTATCAAAAATGGCGTGATATAAGATGATCGACAACATGTAAATTACCTCCTGATAGTAAAACAATTGAGCGTATAAAAGAATCATTAAGATCTAGTGTAAATTGCAATAATGCCATTTTAAATCCATGTAAATTGTTTTTAATTTTATAAACGAGAAACAGCAGGGCTGTAATAATAATCATATAAATATATACTTTCATTCCGTTCATGCTATGGCTCAAAAAGTGTTTATATCCAAGGTTTTGCTTTATAAATTTGAAGAATACTTCTATGTCCCACCTTCGCCTATACGCCTGTGCAACATCATAAGCAGGCATCGTAAACAAGTTAGTTAAAAACCATATTTCATTTCCTGCCTTGTTTTTGATTTTTATCAAACGTAAGTTATGCTTTTCTGCAATTTTGCCCTGTGCGCGATAAAGATTAACTATTATATCTTCTAAAATTTCTGATCCATCTTGCTGTTGTCCTTGAATAACTTTACTCCTACTTACAACATCATGCTTTCTGCTTGTTTCAACTCTTGTTATAAATTTGTATTCCTTCTCATCAAACTCAGCAAAAGTTCCAACCTTTCTGATTCCCCTATCAAATAGCAAAATATCCTCTTTTTTAACTTTTGCTTCGTTGATTGCCCTTACCAGTGCTATGTCTTCACTACCTTCTTCTTGCCCTTTACAAAACCTTATACTTGTTGGCAATTGTCCTTTTAATCCCAGACTTACTTTGACTTATTACTTTGGTTACCTAACTTTAGTCCATCTTTTATAAGATACCCTGATAAATTTATGATTGTTGAATCAAATCTATGTAAATCATGTGACGTTTTTTTGGGCAACAATTTTTCAACTTTGTTTATCAGATCAATATATACTCCCTTAAAATAATCAGAACTTTTAACCTTTTCGACAAGCCACTTTATGTGACTGTACTTTTGTCATCATTTTTATCTATCACACACCTGTTTATTACCATTGCTAATGCTCTTAAGCTTGTTTTCTGACCCATTAATATTAACTTCATTAAGCCTTTAAATATGATTTTGCCCACTAACTTAGTATTGCATTTATCTATCTCACTTAATTTTCCTAGCCTTTCCAAATCCTTGTCTTTAATTAAGTTTAATATGCCTTCTATTTGATCCATTATTGCCTCCATTTTTCTGCAATAATAGCTCTTTATATCCTTTTTGTATTACTTTCAACACTTATGGAGACTGGTGGGGAAGTTCCGCCGGTCTACTCTCCAGGTCTTCTTATATTTTTAATTGTGTAATCTCCTGTGTTTGTAAATGTTTTTTCTATGTCCCACTGCAGTAATAAGTACTTTACGTTCTGAATGATTTATGCTGTAAATTATACGGTAGCTTATCCTATATTGCCCTCTAAAGCTATGACATAAAGGCTTTCCTAGATTAAAAGGATCAACTGTAAGGCGTTTCTTTATGGCCTCCTGAACCATTAATTTAATCTTTGCCGGAAGAGCTGGAATTTCTTTTTCAATAACATTTTTTAAGAATTTTATAGTGTAAGTTTTATTTCCAGATGTTTTCATCATCCTCTACTTCTTCTTCACCTTCAGAGAGGCGATCGTCAGCTATTTCGGATAGCTCTACATCTTCTTCGAACTCTTCTTCCACTAAATCTACTAAAACTTCAGGGATAGTTTTATTTTGAATCTCTGCCATTTCTGTAAGATACTGAGCCAATTTACTGTCAAAACTTACATTAACATTGAGCTTTTTTTGACTGTGAGCCATATATTAACCAGAAAATACTACTATAAACTATAACATTTTTACTTAATTTTGTCAACTTCTCTATTCGTTGAAAAAACAATCTTGCACAAAAAAAAGTCAACTCATTTCTTCTAACGGCTCTATATTGAAGATAGAAAGTCCAGAAGCAATGACGTGCGCTAAGGCTTGGACGAGAAACATTCTTGCAGCGGTGAGGTTTAAGTTGTCTTCCAGTATGAACCGCATGTTTAAATCACTCTTGCCATACCCCCATAAAACGTGAAACGCTTCTGCAACTTCAAGTAAGTAGAAAGTAATTCTGTGTGGCTCATAAAGCCTTGCTGCAATTTTTACCACATCTGGCCACTTTGCTAAGGTTTTTATGAGGAAGAGCTCCCCATCGGTCTTTAAAAGTGAAGGGTCTGCTGTTGGGAGCTCTTTTGGAGCATTACGCATTAACGAATGAGCACGAGCATGCGCATATTGCACGTAAAAAATAGGGTTGTCTTTTGACTGTTCTTTAACTTTAGCAAAATCAAAGTCCAAAACCATATCATTCTTGCGTGTTAACATTATAAAACGAGTTATGTCCTTGCCAACTTCCTCCACTACATCCCTTGCCGTGAGGAAATTTCCTGATCTTTTGGACATCTTAACAGGTTTTCCATCCTCGAAAAAATTCACAATATTATGCAATTTTATTTCTATCTTTGCTTTGTTATCACTCAGCGCAGAAACGACTGCTTTTAGCCTTTTGACATAACCGCCGTGGTCACTACCAAGCTCTACGATCATATTGTTAAAACCACGTGATATCTTATCAAAATGGTAAGCGATATCCGAGGCAAAATAAGTCCAACTGCCGTCCTCTTTCTTCAATGCGCGGTCAACGTCATCACCAAATTTTGTAGAGCGGAATAACATTTCTTTTCTGGAAGTCCAATTTTCACTTTCTTTGCCTTTTGGTTTCTCCAGGTACCCTTCATACACTAGACCCTCGTCAGATAATATCTTTATACTCTCTTCGATTTTGCCACTTTTTTGTAGCTCATACTCTGAAGTAAAAACATCATGATTTACTCCAAGTAAGTTCATGTCTTCCTTTATGAATTCCAAGATAGAACTTAAAGTATAGTCTCTAATCACTTGATTATCTTGCTTTTCTAGAAGCTCTGTGCCATATTTTTTGGCCAGCCCAGTCCCTATTGGTTTTAAATATTCACCTGGATATAAACCTTTTTCGATGCTAACTTCTTCTCCCAGAGCTTCCTTATACCGCAAATATACTGACCGAATTAGCGTATCTATCTGCGCTCCAGCATCATTAATATAGTATTCCTTAGTAACTTTATAACCAACTTTTTTCAATAAATTTGCCAGAACGTCACCAAATACTGCCCCTCTTGCATGACCAATATGCAGTGGACCAGTTGGATTTGCAGATACAAATTCAACATTGATGGCCTGATTGTTCCCTATATCTAGGGTGCCAAACTCTGTTTTCAGCTCATTTATTTGTTTTAAAATTCCATGCCATACTTCTATTTTTAAGTGCATGTTGATGAAACCAGGGCCTGCTATTTCCACTTTTGCAACTTCATCAAAAAGTTCAAATTCTCTTGCTAACATCCCTGCAATCTCGACTGAATTCTTCTTTTCATGCTTTGCAAGCACCATAGCAACATTTGTATAGATATCACCATGTGCTCTATTGCTTGGAGGCTCTACAATAAAATTTGCCGCACTTGTATTTATGACACCCCTTTGCTTCAACTCATTTAATTTGCTGGAAATTAGAGAGGAAACCTGTTTGAAAATGTTCATCAACTAGAAAAACTATGAAAACCTAGAGCAGTATAGCGAATAAGTGGTGCTAGTTGAAGGTTTATCTGATGTAATCTATAGCTAAAGTGACTTAGGTTTACCGACAATTTGAAGAACTGTCATTCCGCTACTCGTTAGCGGCCGCGGTGGTATGACGTGTTGCTCCGTGTCAGCTACTTGGATGACACCTATAGCTCTATCATTCCGGCGCGTGACGCTGGAATTACAAAGAATAATGGGCTATTGGTTTTTCATATGGTTATGCAAAAGCCTAATCTTGCAGTCTTTTCTTTAATGGCACATGTATCAAAATCGTATAAGCTTATACCATTCCCTGTTCAAAATGATAATTATATAAAAAACACTGGCACTACCTCCGAAGAATCCCAAATTACTTCTTTGCACAATTCACAATCTCTGCCACCTTCTGTACAATCAGTTATTCTTTCCTTCTGATCAAAAAATGCTCTGCATTCATCAAAAGTTTTATTACTTATTGTTCCATCTTTTCTTACAAGTCTATCTGTTTTCTTGTCAGCAATCATCAGTGATTGACTTTGAGAGAGCACCACCACTGGCTTACCTCTGTCAATACTGTCAGGGTAGTAATATGCTCTTGTGTTAACTAAATAACTATTGTCAGAAAACATGCTATTCTTACAAGATGCATACCAATCAGGCCAATCATCTTTGTTACCAACTTGGCGTATATTATAAGATTCTTTGCAAGTACTATTCGAAGGAATGGTAACGCACCATGAATTCATAGTTCCTCTCCAAGTGATAAAAGGGTATTCCATGCCATTCTTATTGCAGTCAGTTGCCGTTATACCAAATTGTTTTACATAATAATCATCAGTTTTAATCTTGTCAATAATGTCTGCACTTAAGTCAGGGTATAATTTATTTATTGCCTCTCTTATATAAAGCTTACCATCGTTACTTACGTCAATATAGTTACCATCTTTTTTGCTGTTTTCACATCCTTTTCGGTTACACCCACCATCATCAATTATTTCTTTAGTTTTCTCTTCAAGGTCACACGTTTTTAATATGTCACAATTTAACTTTACCCTTAATTCTTTGTCTATTTTTTCTTCTACTTCCTTTATCAATTCACCCTTAGTCTTATCATCAATCTCACAATTAAGATCTTTCTCTAGTTCATTTTTAATCTTTTCTTTCAGTTCATTCTTAGTCTTATCATCAATCTCAAACTTAAGATCTTTCTCTAGTTCATTTTTAATCTTTTCTTTCAGTTCATTCTTAGTCTTATCATCAATCTCAAACTTAAGATCTTTCTCTAGTTCATTTTTAATCTTTTCTTTCAGTTCATCCTTAGTCTTATCATCAATCTCACAATTAAGATCTTTCTCTAGTTCATTTTTAATCTTTTCTTTCAGTTCATTCTTAGTCTTATCACCAATCTCAAACTTAAGATCTTTCTCTAGTTCATTTTTAATCTTTTCTTTTATTTCATCCTTAGTCTTATCATCAATCTCACAATTAAGATCTTTCTCTAGTTCATTTTTAATCTTTTCTTTCAGTTCATTCTTAGTCTTATCATCAATCTCAAACTTAAGATCTTTCTCTAGTTCATTTTTAATCTTTTCTTTCAGTTCATTCTTAGTCTTATCACCAATCTCAAACTTAAGATCTTTCTCTAGTTCATTTTTAATCTTTTCTTTCAGTTCATTCTTAGTCTTATCATCAATCTCAAACTTAAGATCTTTCTCTAGTTCATTTTTAATCTTTTCTTTCAGTTCATTCTTAGTCTTATCATCAATCTCGGACTTAGGGTCTTTACAATCATCTAGCTTTGTATGTAAATTAATTTTTAACATACGTGGCAGTTGACGTACATGACTTGCATGCTTATAATTTGAATAAGGAAAAGTGTTTTTTAACATAAAATAGCTCCATTAATAAATAAGAATTAACATAAAATGGGGGTGTGTACTAACAATGTACACACCTTGGTTGCCTTTATATAATATGAACAGTATCTTCTGGTACTGACATTTTTTCAGAAAAAAATGCTGGTTCTTTGCGTGAGTCTATTATAGAAGCATTTATCGCATCCACACAAGCTTTGCATTCAGAATTGCTATCACATCCTCCTTTGAGACGATTGTCTGGACCAATTTCAAGGTCGTTGTCAGTTTTATCTATAATTTCTTTACAGTCTGCAAATTTTAAGCCACTAGTTTTCTTAGTAATGGCATCTTTAATCTCTCCAGAAGTTGCGTCAACTGCTATTGTAAGTTTTGAAAAGTCAATTGGTTTTTTAGGTTCTGGACAAGCAGGACACTCAGGACAAGGAGGTATTTTTACCTCAGGACATTTTACATCAGGACAAGGAGGTATTTCTACATCAGGACATTTTACATCAGGACATTTTACATCAGGACAAGGAGGTATTTTTACCTCAGGACATTTTACATCAGGACGAGGAGGTATTTTTATATCAGGAAGCTGTATATTTAATTCGAGTCTATCACAACACGGATCAAAGTGGTCATGGCAATGTGGGTTAAAGTGGTTATGACAATGTGGATCAAAATTATGATGGTACCGTGGGTCAGTTGTGCAAGCTGTGCGCGTAGGAATACATGAACCAACACGTGGAGATGAGGAAAAATTATAATTCATAAGAATCCTTTAAAAAATAACTATTAGATTATTATAGGATAAAAAAGTTAATGATTTAATAATTTTGAGGCTAAAATTAGCATATACAAACTTACAGTACATTTCAAAATACGACTTTAATGTAGCAGATATTAGAGTTAAAAGTTTTACTATGGTAGAATAATGATAAGATTCCAAGAAGAAGCTGTCAGTAGTCAAATTAGTCGTGTTGCTGAAATAAATTGTAATATATGGTTACTGTGAATAACAAGTAAGCACCTGTTTATTATATTTTCAAGCAAAATGTGAAGCACATGGGTTGAATAACACCCATGTGCTCTTGGAAGCGCATGTAGCTAGACATGCGTTTATGAGTTGTTTAAAAAACGATCTTCTAACAAAAAAAACCAAATCCATCACAAGGATTGTGGCATGTATCATAGTAATTATGACACGTATCAAAATGGTTATGACATGGATTAATAGCATAAGGTCCCTGTGCAGGAGTATAAGGCGTACACACTGGTAAAGTTGGTACTGGCAAGTTAGAAGCTGTACATGGTAGTTTTGGTAAATTACTGCAATGAGAAAACATAATAATCCTTAAAAAAATACTATGATGTTATTATAAATCACAATAATTAAAGATTTAATAATTGTGATTATAAATCTAGCATATCAACTAACGGTATGGTTTAAATTTTCTTTCAATTCCACTGTATCTTCGCCAGTTTTGCATATAGCCCGTCTTTACTCATTAGAGAGTCATGGGTGCCTACTTCTTCTACTTTTCCATGATTAATTACTATAATCTTGTCAGTTTTAAGTGCGGTTGATAGCCTGTGCGTAATTACGATCGTTGTTCTGTTTTGCATTAACTTGCTCAATGCTTTTTGCACGAGGTTCTCACTTTTATAATCAAGGGCAGAAGTTGCTTCATCCAGTATTAAAACCTGAGGGTTTTTGAGTATGGCTCTTGCTATTATAATACGTTGTTTTTGTCCTTCAGAAAGTTTTAATCCTCTTTTTCCTACAAATGTATCAAATTTATCAGGCAGCTTATCAATAAATTCCATCGCATAAGCACCGATAGCTGCTTGCCTTACTTCCTCATATTCAGCACCCGGTTTGCCGTATAGTATATTTTCCATTATTGAGCAAGAAAATATCATGTGATCTTGTGGTACTAAGCCAAACAGCGATCTGAGGTCATTTAGCGCAATTGACTTAATATTGTGCCCATCGATAGTAATGCTACCTTTGTTTGGATCATGAAAACGGAGCAGAAGCTTTAAAATGGTACTTTTACCACTGCCAGATGGGCCAACAATTGACACTGCTTGACCTGCCTCTATAGAAAATGATACGTTATTTAACGCTGGCTTATCAGCATAAAAAAATGTTACGCCATTAAACGAAATTCCTTTTTGAACACTATAAATTTTTATAGGATCATCGGCATCTGCTATAGAGCTTTTCATATTTTTAAATTCAAATAAACGCTCTATTACTCCAAGACCTCGTTGTAAATCACTGATATTATCGCTCAAATTATTTATAGCTCCTGCCGCAAGCGCTGAATAAAACACAAATGAGGAGAGTTCTCCAATAGTTATATTATTGCTTAAGACTTCTTTAATACCGAAGAAGAGCAAAACAACTAGTGAACCTATCACACACGTGATAACTAGAGTTACTAAAATAGCACGCAAGAGTACTAATTTTACGTATGATTTTGATACTGAGTTTAAATGTTCCTTAAAACGGATTTTTTCGTTTTCTTCGAGTACAAACGATTTGATGGTTACGATAGACCGAAAATTTTCCTCACTAAGTGATGCAAGCTCACTTAATTTATCCTGGGCAAAGCGTGCATGGCTACGCACTTTTTTTCCAAGTGAGGTCATGATAATGAGTAGTATAGGTACTATTGCGGCTGCATACGCAGTTAGTTGTATATTTGTATATAATAACATGGCAACACTACCAATCAGAATCACAAAATTTCGTAATATGGTTAGTAAGCTGCTGTTTATTATTGATTGCAGTACAGAGGTATCAGTAATGAGTGCTGAGATAACATCTTGTACGCCTGTGTTCTCAAAGAAGCTTGGTTGTAAATCGGTAATACTGCTATATAAGTTGTATCTGATTCGTGCGATAACTTTCTCGCTGCCAATGCCAATGAAATATAACCGAGTAAATGCAGTGAGAGAAATGGCTAAAACTATAAGTATTGCAACTAATAGTTTGGTAGTAAAATCGTGCTCTGTGCCAGAATCAATTATATTGCTTAAGCCTCTGCCAAAGAGGAGGATCGTTAAGGCTGAAAATAAAACTGCAATAAAAGCTATGATGAAATAAGATAGATTAGGCTTTATATAGCAAAATAACTCTCTAATATTAGATCGCATCGTATTTTGAAGTTTCTAAAGTTAAGTATATAGATTTTAGTTTCAGGGGAAAGGGGAAAGGTGTAGCACAATAGCTAACGTCATACCGTGTACAAACGTTGCAATTTTTAAGCAAAGTGATATTGTTCAAGTAGCTGACACTTGGGGTCTATGTTTTTTCTGGTCACACGCTGGAATGACAAGGTGAGCGTGCGTAGGTGTCATCCCAGTACTTGATACTGGGATCCAGATTGGATACTGAGTTGATGAGTATAAAAGTACAGCTAACACGTCATACCGCCGCGGTATCTCCTTAGCATAGATCCCGCTAACAAGTAGCGGGATGACGATTGTCAGGGTGTCATCCCAGTGCCCCTATGATGTCATCCAAGTAGCCAACACTGGGATCCAGGAAACTTAACTCTACATCAAGTAAATGTACAATAAGAACTAGATTCCAGACTGGAATGACACCCTACTTAACCGTCATACCGCGATTCATTCGCGGTATCTTAGCCGCTAACAAGCAGCGGGATGACGAGGTTATCGTCATACCACCGCGAACCGTCATACCGCCGCGGTATCTCAGCCGCTAACAAGCAGCGGGATGACGGTTGTCGTTTAGCCATAAATATTTAAGAAATTTACCAAACGAAAAAAAAGGCAAAAGAAGCCCCGTGGTTGGCTAGTTACTTACATTATACTTTCAAGTATGGCGTTTTTTTATTCTAAACGTTTAATAACCGCGATTCAGTTGCTTTTAAGCCGCAACTAATCTAAATTATAAACATTAAGAAATTTACTAAACAGAAAAAAAGGCAAAAGAAACCCTAGGGTAGCTAGTTATTCACTATCCATTTTTTAAGTTGGCGTTTTTTTATGTTTTAAACGCTTTATAAGCGCGTTTCAGCTTATGTAGGTAGAAATTTTATAAAGACATAAGGTGCACATAGTGCAAAAAATTAAACATGATACGCCAGATACGTGAGTTTTTTTGTCATTTAATCTGTACAGAGAAGATAAATAAATAGCTTCAGTTTCATGATAAGGGGACTGGCGGAGTTTGTCAAGCAAGTTTTTCGTTTCTATTGAATGACAGTTGTGACTTGGGAGGTAGTGCAAGAAATCTGTTATTTTAATTGTGTGAAATTTAGTTTTGTGTTTCGTAATATTATGCAATCAAATTGATAAAAGCTGTATTATCTCCTTGCAGCATTAAGTGTATATTTTTTGCTATTTTTTCCACTAAGGGAGTAACATTATCAAAATTTGAAAATTTTGATAACACATAATCTGCTAAGCTTCTTTGATCTTCAGGTCTACCCACTCCAAATCTCAAGCGCCAATAATCGTTGCCAATAAAACTATCTATGGATTTAAGTCCATTATGTCCAGCAGAGCTACCACCTTTCTTTATTTTTATTCTTCCAAGTTCCAAATCAGCGTCATCGTGTATGACAATGATATTATCTAGCGATAATTTGTAAAAGTTTCGTATTTTTGCAACAGGGGTGCCTGAATTATTCATAAATGAATAAGGCTTTATTAACATGATTTTATTATCATTAATTATGCCAGAGGTTATCAGATAATCGGCTTTTTTAGAGAACGACTGGAAATTCCAATATTTGCAAATTGTATCAACTACGATGAAGCCGATATTATGATGAGTTAACTCATATTGACCACCAGGGTTACCAAGCCCAACTATCAGGTGCACTATTCCTCTGTTTCTGCTTGAGGTTCTTCAACGTCACTATCGGCAGCAGAAATTGTAACAATGGTAAAATTTTCTTCTTCATGGGCTACAAACTTAACACCTTCTGGTAATTTTACATCATTAATATGTATAGACTGGCCAATCATTTTACCGGATAAATCAACTTCTATAACCTGAGGTATTTTATCAGGAGAGCATTTAACAGCAATAGAACGACACAAAACATTAAGCACTCCACCTAACTTGATCCCTGGAGCTTTACTTTCATTCACAAATGATAGAGGTATGTCTATTTTAATTTCGCTGCCTTTATCAACAAATTGAAAATCAACATGTTGCACAGTATCCTTTACTACATGCAATTGGATATCGCGAACAAGAGCATATTCCTTTTTGCCCGAAATATTCAGCTCTATCAAATGTGCAGAAAGAGAGCCTGATTTATATTGCTTCGTGAATTCCTTTGCAGACAATGTCAAATTTACATTATCATGGCCCTTTCCATATATGATTCCAGGGATGTTTCCTTTCTTCCTTAGAGAATGCATCGCTTTTGTTTTTGTTATATCACGTAACTCTGCATTAATTGTTACTATTTCCTGTTGCGTCATCGGTTACTCCTATTCAGCTAATCCTTTTAATATAATTTAATAATAATATAACATAAAAATATTTATTTCAAACTTCATTCTTTCATACTAATTGTTTGTGAAAGGATTTATTTAGATGTATATTTGAGCTTATTTAACAAGAACTATGGGCATTGATGATAAAGTAGTTTTTAGGATTTATAAACCAACAAAAACTGCAACACAATCTGGTTTAGGTAATACAAATCTCTGGCACCTGAAAATTGAATCTGGTTCTTACTACATTGAACCTTTAATGGGGTGGGTTGGCTCAAAAGATCCAAAAAAACAGATTGTATTAAAGTTTGATTCTCTTGAAAAAGCAGTATTCTACGCAAAAAAACGCAACGTTAAATACGTAATTGAAATGCCAAAAAATGTTAAGAGGCTGCCAAAATCTTACGCAAGCAATTTCATACTAAAGTAAGGTTTATTGTGGTGTGCTTATCTGTAAAAGATAAAGCTTAGTATAACCAATTTAACTCTGGGTTTTAAGTTGTGCTAACACACTGCGGCCATTTAAAGAGTCAAGATTTTTAACCTGGCTAGCCAGTATTAAAGAGTTATTTTTCAGGTATTTCTTTACAAGGCTTGCAAGTCTTTTTGGATTATTCAAATAGCTCCACTCTGCTTGTAAAACTTTTATATCACTTTGTACTAAATTAATTTCACTTTTTATTTTTATTAGCTCTCTATTTAACGACTGAACATGTAATTTTACCTTAAATAGTCCTACAATGCTAAGAAAAAACACAACTATTGAGATGATGCAGAAAGTTCTCATGATAACCTCTGTATAGCTCTTAGTTTTGCTGAGCGTGAACGCGGATTTGCACTTACTTCTTCTATACTTGCTTTGATCACTTTTTTATTTAGAAGAGAAAATGTCCTGCAATCAGCAGATTTTGGTTCACATAAATCTTTAAAAAAAGTTTTGACTATACGATCTTCTAAGGAATGAAAGGTGACGACAATTAATTTGCCATTCTCACTTAAAATCTCAGATGCAGCTTTAATGCCCTTTTCAAGTTCTCCCAGCTCATCGTTTACCCATATTCTGATTGCCTGAAATGTTCTAGTTGCAGGATCAATTTTGCTTTTTCCACGAAATACCACGGAACGTACAATATTTGCAAGCTCAAATGTAGTTTTGATATTTTTCTTCTTCCGTGCACTTACTATTGCTCTTGCAATTTTGCGAGAATGACGTTCGCCTCCGTAGTTATATATAGTATTTGCGATTTCTTCTTCGCGTAAAGCGTTAACAAACGTTGAAGCGTTTATATAAGAAGAGTTATCCATGCTCATATCAAGTGGACCATCATGTAAAAATGAGAACCCTCTATCTCCGTTATCAAGCTGCATAGATGAAACTCCGATGTCAAAAACCACTCCATCCACTCCGTTTGATGTCATTCCAGCGCGTGACCAGTTATTTTTTCCAGTATCAAGTACTGGGATGACAGGAGATGGCTCAACGCTGCTTAGTATACTTTTAATATTACTAAACTTCTCAATGAATAGTTTTATTCTATCGGGATATCTAACGATTAAATCATCATAAAACTTAGTTACCGTTTCATCTCTATCAATTGCATATACCTTGCAATCAGCTGACTCCAATATTGCTTTGCTATACCCTCCAGCTCCAAATGTGGCATCCACATATATACCACCATCCTGCGGTGATAGTAGTGATAGCATCTCTTTTAACAAAATTGGAGTGTGTGTCATAATGCTCCATCAAGAGACTCTGTGCATACAAATAAAAATAGCTTCCCACTAAAACATATGGAAATATATAGGCAATAATATAAAAATACTTGAATATAGTCAATGATATAAAAATATTAAGATTTAATAAGATACTATTACTAATATAATGTTCAAATTTTTCTATTATATAAAAAAAAGTAATGTATATTACTAAATACTGAACAAACTATAGAAAATTATGCAGCAAATAACAAAAGCAATATTCTCGAGTTTGATTTGTAACACTTTATTGTGGTATGACCACATGCTTTTTGGCCACTTAATAAACATAATAGGTGGTGTGTTTTTTCCATCGGATGATCAACTAACCAGCGTATTGAAGGCTTTTGGAGTGTTTGCAGTGGGTTTCTTAATGAGACCAGTCGGCGCTGCTATATTTGGTCACATTGGTGATAAGCATGGCAGAAGAGTTGCCTTATTGTTCTCAATTATATTGATGACTTTATCAACCGTATTAATTGCTTTTGTTCCAGGTTATCAAAGCATTGGAATACTAGCGTCAATGCTGGTAGTTTGTTTAAGATTATTGCAGGGTATATCCCTTGGAGGAGAAGCAGGAAATGCGCCATTTTTAATAGAACACGCTCCTAAAAACAGAAAAGGATTTTTTGGCAGCATTGAAGTATTAAGCGCAATTTTTGGTTCAGTATTAAGCCTGATAGCGGTACTCATATGCAAAAAAGTATCTGATTTTGAATCTTGGGGGTGGAGATTACCTTTCATTTTCAGTTTAGCAATGGGATTAATCAGCATATATATGAGATATATACTTGATGAAAGCCCAGAGTATAAAAGACAGAAAAATCCATCTAAACTGCCATTAAAAGAGTTATTGAATAGCTATAAAAAACCTTTTCTGATATCAGTTGGGGTTGATATAGTTGAAAACTCATCTCTTTACATATATCTGGTATTTTTCAATGTGCTTACATCAACAATAAATACTCATTTTAACCATATGGTAGAAATACTGAGTCAAATTGCGCTCGGAGGATTGACAATATTGTTTGCAATACTTTCTGATAAGGTAGGAAGAGAAAAAGTTATGAAATTTGCATTTATAGCTTTTATAATAGTGAGTTATCCAGTTTTCTCAATGTTATGTAGTGGCAATTACTTACTCACTTTTACGGCACATATTCTTTTTATAATTCCAATAGCTGCATCGCTTGGTCCTGTCAGTGCATTTATGTGTGAATTATTTCCAACAAAGGTTCGGTACAGCGGATTTGGCTTGTCAAGAAATATAGCTGCTGGATTTTTTGGTGGCCTTGCACCATTTATATGCACAACAATTATCAAAGTTACAGGACAAGAGACTTCAGCTAGTTTTTACATGATTTTCTGTGCATTAATTGGGCTAGTTGCTATATCGCAAATTAAGGATTAGCTTTCTTCAAGATCCAAGTATAGTTGCAGTATAGCAGAGTTTAAAAAAATCTAATTATATGGTGGGAAGTGCCAATTTTTAGGTGATAATGTGAATATTTCAGCACCATCTTTAGTTACTCCGAGCGTATGTTCAAATTGAGCAGAAAGTGAAAGATCGCGTGTTGTCACTGTCCAGTCATCGAGTTTACTGAGCAGAGTCTCATGTTTTCCAGCATTAATCATTGGCTCTATTGTAAAAAACATACCTTCCTTCAAGATGAGATTTTCATCTTGATCATAGAAATGCACTACATTTGGTGGAGCATGAAAGACTTTTCCTATACCATGTCCGCAGTAGCTGCGTACGATAGAATATCCAAAATCTCTAATATATTTCTCTATAGCAAGCCCTATTTCATTTAACTTATTGCCGGGCTTAACTTGTTTAATTGCTTCCATCAATGCATTATAAGTAGCGTCACACAAACGTTTTGCTTTTATTGATGGTTTGCCAACCCAAAACATGCGACTTGTATCACCATGCCAGCCATTTAAAATCACCGTAACGTCAATATTCAAAATATCTCCATCTTTAAGCGGTTTATCATCGGGAACACCATGGCACACAACTGCATTTTTTGAAGTGCAAATTGATTTTGGATACCCCCTATAATTTAGTGGTGCTGGAATTGCACCTGCATTAATTATAAAGTCATGACATAGATCATTTAACTCATTAGTTGTCACTCCTACCTTTACGTATGGTGCAATGAAATCAAGAGTTTCAGCAGCAAGCCTGCCAGCCTTGCGCATAAATTCAAAATCTTCTTGTGAGTGTATAGTTATGTTCATATTTTCCATGTCTCATTGTAATTGGTGATCCTTTACGCTTACTTGCAAGTACATAAATGTAATAACTTTACGTATTATGAAAATAAGCCCTATGGATCCTAGTGTCAAGTCATTTGTATGACAAGTGGTCAAGTAAGAAGTCTATTTAATAATCTGAACTATACAACTACTATCTCAGGATAATCTGAAGGTTTTTTGTGGTAGTAATCGATGCTCTTAGAATTCACCTCAATGTAAGTATTGTAGATACGATTCTCAAAACCACCTCTCTCTTGTTTTTTAGAGATACGCTTTTCTTCAATTTGTTCTATTGATAGTCCACTTTCTTTGCCTAATGCATGTATGACCTCAAGTAAATCAGCTAACTCTTCAAGATTTTCATCTGGAGTTTTAGAGGCAATAACTTCCTTTGCTTCTTCTAAAAGTTTATCTTTGAGACGTTCAATGTATTCATCTTTTTCCATCACCCTCTCATAAACAATAATTCCATGGGAACGTATAATTTCAGTTGTATGATCACGAACAAGTTTATTAATTTTGAAACAATGTTTTTTATTCATAATGTTTCCTTTGATAGATATAAGAATTTCATTCAGTAAAATTAAACTGTAACTTTTGATTTAACCCAATGGTACAACTTACTTATTTTACCATCTTGACCGAGCATTCCAGAGTTATTTTTATAAAAAGTGTCAACTATTAGCTTTATAGAACCTATAGCAGCAGAAAATACAGGATTTTTATCATATTCGCCATCAAGGCCACTGAGAGATTCAGGGCACCCAATTCGAACCTGTTTATTGAATATATAGCCTGCAATTTCCTTCATGCTTGTAAGTTGACTAGTTCCACCTGTGATCACTACTTTATTAATTGGATCTTTCTGCTCTTGAAATTGCTCTCTTACCATTTCAAGTATTTCTTCAACTCTTGGTCTTATGATGTTAATAAGCTCAGATTTGAATACTTGAGTAGGTTCATCATTTTCACTATTTTGCACTGTAATATATTCGTTCTCATCTATTGAAGTTACGATAGTGCTACCATACAGTATTTTTATATACTCTGCACGTTCTATGCTTGTGCATAGCCCGTAAGCAATATCTCGAGTGATATGAACGCCACCAATTGGAACGCTGCTTGCATACACAAGCTTCCCTCTTTTGAAAATTCCAATTGCAGTGCATCCGCCTCCTATATCAACAATAGCAGTCCCGAGCTCTTTTTCATCTTCACTCAGACAGGCAAGACCTGCAGAATATGCAGAAGCAATACAACCTGCCATATTTAATCCACCATTATTGGTAATACAGTTTTCAATATTGGTAAGCGCTGGACGCGAAGCAGTGACAACATTAACATCAGCAGATAGTCTTTTTCCGTACAATCCACCAACTTCTTTTATGTCAGTCATGTCATCTAAGTGATATTTCAGTGGTATATTGTGAATGATAACATTTTCTTCAATATATTTCTCAAACGTCTGAAAAACTACACGTTTTATATCCCGGTCAGAAATTTCATGATTAGCTGCAATAATTTCATTATGTACATTAAAAGATGAGATGCCACATCCAGCAATGCTCACATATATCTGGTCTATAGTTTCCTCTGACACTTGCTCAGCTAAACCTATAGTTGATGAGATGGAGTAATTTGCGTGTTTTACATTAGTTATCGACCCACCGTTTACACCTTCTGCAATCTTATAACCCGTTCCTGTTACTTTATAGCTGAAATTGCCATTTATCTTAACGATTAGACAAATAATCTTTGTTGTACCTATGTCTAAAACAGCAAAAACGTTTCTCTTTGGTTTTGCTATTACTGCAGAGTACATTAGTTAACCTTGTTACGCAATTTCATTTAAATTGTAGCTTTCTTTAATAATTTATATTCCTATTATAGATATAGCAACATTTTAATATACACTAAATTCTGGACAAAAGGAAAAGCAAAACATAGAATTATAATTTTTATGTCCATTTTACCAATTGTAATTGCCCCTGATGAAAGACTAATCACACGTGCCAGTGAAGTAACAGATATAAACGATAAAATTAAAGAATTAGTAAACGACATGTTCGAAACTGTGTACGATGCAGAAGGTCTTGGCCTTGCTGCAGTGCAAGTTGGAGTACTAAAAAGAATTTTTGTTATGGATGTTCAGCTAGAGGACATTGAAGGCGGGCCAGCAGGATATGAATCGAATGGCAAATTTTGCATGATTAACCCTGAAATTACGGAATTATCCGATGAACAAGTGATTCTCAAAGAAGGGTGCCTTTCAATTCCAGAGCAAAGCTATGAAATTAAGCGTCCAAAGTATTTAACTGTGAAATACAGAGACTTAAATAACGAAGAACAGACGCTAAAAGCTAGTGGTTGGCTTGCAAGGTGTATTCAGCATGAATTAGATCACTTAAACGGCATATTATATATTAGACATTTATCCAAATTGAAGTATGATATGGCCATGAAAAAAGCACAAAAGGTTAAAAAGCATTATGAGTAAGGAAGATCTAGAATTACTAAAATTTTACCATGAAGTGGGCGTTGATTGCACATTAATAGAGGGTGAAGAGGAAAAAAAGTTGGAGAGCAAAGAGGATGTACAACCCTCTGTTATCCAAACTGGGACCCAGAAAAAAGATGCAGATACGCGCTGGAATGACACTAAAGATGGGAAAGAGCAGCAATCCATGTTTCCAAGTGATTGGATAATTGAAGCAAGGAAACTTGCAAGTAAATGTAGTAGTGTGGATGAACTAAGAAGTGCAGTTGAATCATTTGAAGGTTGTGAGATAAAAAAAACTGCAACTAATACTGTCTTTTCCGATGGTAATCCAAACGCAAAAGTTATGCTCGTTGGTGAAGCTCCAGGAGCAAATGAAGACCTTCAAGGCATACCATTTTGTGGTGCAAGTGGAATGTTGCTCGATAAAATGTTAAATGCAATCAATCTTGATCGCACTAAGGTATACATAAGCAATACTGTATTTTGGCGCCCACCTGGCAATAGAAAGCCAACCGACCTAGAGCTTGATATGTGCAGACCATTTGTTGAGAAGCATGTTACACTGGTTTCACCGCAAATTCTAATTTTGGTCGGGGGAATTGCGTGTTATAGCCTTCTTGACAGCACAAAAACTATATCGAATTTGCGTGGTAGATTTCATACGTACACTAACCAATATTTATCTCACTCAATCACTACAGCTGCTATATTTCACCCAGCTTACCTACTGCGTCAGCCAATGCAAAAACGTTTAGCCTGGGAGGATTTGAAGAAGATTAGGGAGTATCTTAATAATACCAATAACTGTACGAATACTTGACACCACTGGTGTCGAGAAGTAGCCCGCAGAAACGAAAAACTTGCTTGACAAACTCCACTAGCCCCCTTATCATGAAACTGAAGCTATTTATTTATCTTCGCAATCTGTGCAGGTTAATGACAAAAAACTTAGGGTATTTGGCGTCTCATGTTTAATTTTTCGCACTACGTGCATCGCATGTCTTTAAAAATTTCTAGGTTTTTACCTATATAAGCCGAAACGCGCTTACAAAGCGTTTAAGACAGCAAAAAACGTCAAATTGACAAGGGAGAATTTGAATGCTAGCTACTACGGGGTTTTTTTGCCTTTTTTCCTGCTTAGTAAATTTCTTAAACACTTGCGGTGTAGGTTAGTTGCAAGTTAAAAGCAGCTAAATCGCTCTTAATCAAGCGTTTTAGAATAAAAAAAACGCCGATATTTTAGTACATAGTAAATAGCCAACCACCACGGGGCTTCTTTTGCCTTTTTTTTCATTTGGTAAATTTCTTAAATATTTATAGCTAAACGACAACCGTCATCCCGCTACGTGTTAGCGGGATCTCTTGTTAGCGCCGCGGCGGTATGACGGTTCGCGGTGGCATGACGGTTAAGCAATTCGTCATCCCGCTATGTGTTAGCGGATGAGATACCGTGAATAAATCACGGTATGACGTAGGATTGCTGTCATCCCGCTACGTGTTAGCGGGATCTAGAGATACCGCGAATGAACGCGGTATGACGTAGGACTGCTGTCATTCCAGTCTGGGATAGCTTTGTTGCATCGCTCAAGTGAAAAGAACTGGCAGTTACTGACAAAATTCATTATAAAATAGCCATTTAACCTTTGAAGAAAAAATATGCCACAAAAAATGAGAGTCCGTAACCAAAACGAATATAACAAATTTCTCCAAGAAAGGGGAAATATTTTTCGTTACATCAATGAAGCTATCGAAAATTGGTATGAAAATAGTCCAAAAATGCAGGGTGGCAACAATATTTACAGCAATAAAGTGGTAATTTTGATACATATAATAACCCATCTATTCAGAATAGGTTTAAGACAAACAGTCGGGTTTATAAAAAGATATTTGCAACAAATAGGAAGAGATTTGGCAGTTATCAGCTATTCACAAGCATCAAGAAGGTTTAAGAAACTTAATATTAAGATCAATGATTGCAGAATTGATAAAAATAATATGGAAGATATCGAAATTGCCATAGATAGCACAAGCATCAGCAATACCCCAGAAGGAAAATAGTGCAGACAGAACGGCTATGAGCAGACACGGAAACTGCATGTAATGTTGAGTATAAAAAGTCATAGCAGCAAAATACAGCAGCGGAGTTTATTCGGATCACTTGCGATTTGTTAGAAGAAGTTCATGCTGTAAAGGTATTATATGCGGATAGAGCATATGACAGGCATAAGCTTTACGAATTATGTAACAAGTTTGGTATAAAGACAAAAGTTCTTCCGAAAAACAACGCAACAGAGCACCAAAAATTGGATTACATGGATGATAGAAATGCTGCTGTTAGACTAATAAAGTCATATGATTGCATAAAAAAGTGGAAAGAAGAAGTAGATTATGGAAAGAGAGCTCGCATTGAAGGATTTTTCTCAAGATTAAAGCAAATATTCGGATTTAGTTTTAGGAATAAATCTGAGATAAATCGAGAAAAAGAACTAAATGCTATTTGCTCAATAAATTCACTGATATTGGTATGGCTAAATTTGAGATAGTTACATGAATTTACCATAAATCACCATCTCATAAAGTGCGATGCAACAAGGCCCACTGGGATCCATCTTTTTTTTATCATGAACATTATATGCTCCTAGAATCTATTACCCATTGCATAATTTACAAATATTTTTACACCTAGATCCCAGATACTGTCTCTCATGTCAAACAATTAATTTACAATTAAATGGCTGATTGTTTTTAAGAATACCAAAAAAGACATGCATCAGTTTTCTCATCAAGGCTAAAACTACGACTTTTGGACACTTTCCTTTACTCGTTAAACGCTGACAAAATTTTTGAAAATGATGATTGTACTACTATAGCTGGCATATAAAGAGCTTTTCGAATACGCTCAGATCCTATTTTACATATTCGGCTTCTTCTACTTATTGACGATCCAGATTGATGATGTTCTGGCGGCAAAAGCTGTTAGCATGACTAAAATTATCAACTGACGGCATTTCTGCGATAACAGCAACAGCAGTAAGATATCCTATGCCTTTTACAGTTTTGAGGTTTTCTATCATATTTTTTAGGTATGGATAGTGATTAATATGCTCATCAATTTCTTTTTCCAGGATAGCAATTTGTGCATCTATTGTTGAAATTACTTCGGATCTAGCGTTTTTGCAGCTGGAGTGCATATTTTTATTTTCCAAACGGTTCATCTGTTGCAACTTGTCGTCTTTAAGTGATTGCATGCAACGATAAAGCTCTCTTAAATGCCTAACTTCAGGGGAAATAGGTTTCCAAAGAGCAGGTTTATTAGCGATACAAAATCTATAGCTGCATCTGATTTATCGGCTGAGCAGTTCACTTTTGCCAAAAGCCTTCTGGATTTACTACACTTACGTTATGTCCCAAGTCGTGCATAAAAGTAGCCAAATCTTCACCACACCAGCTAGTTGCTTCAAGACAAAGATGAATAAGGTTTGCTCCATGTCCATTGCACCACACTACAAGTTTTGTAAAGCCGTCTTCAAAAGACTTTGTGCCGTTTCTTATCGTTTATTAGCAAACAAACATCAAATTTCTTTTTAGAAATATCTACACCTAAAATAGCATTTACTTGCATAAAACTGCCTCCAAGACTATAAATAAATTGAGAGTTCTTGTAAATACGGGATATAATTCCAAAGATACTGTTCAGTCTTCTAACTCTATGGGAGGGGAGCAAAATCTGGGATTCAGCCTTATTGGCATTAGTGTCAAGTTGGCTTCACCCTCCCTGTGAGATATTTTAGCTCTAATACCTCACATCATAAAGATACAAGTGTCACGCACTGGGATGACAGGGAAGAGAATACTGGATGACACCATTTTTTGTACTTTTGCCTTTAAAGGTGCAACGTTCGTATAGCAGTGGACTTGACCATAGGATCCAGTTGTCAAAATTTCTGGATCCCAGTGTCACGCACTGGGATGACAAAAAAAGAGCCCCCTGAGCAAAAATCTTATAGCCACTTGAATGATAATTGACTTTTTGCCTAAAATAACTAAGAAAGAAATTTCTCATCAAGATAACTTAAATATATACTAATTCTCTTATTTTTAAACGATTTCTCATCATGAATTGCATGATCAAAAACCTGAATTTGACTTGTTATAATGCTACAATTATTATTTGCAACTTCTAATACGCCACTATCAATTACAACCTTCTTTTCTGTTTGGTTACTCATTTTAACAGTAATCATACCAGGCAATAAATAAATTAAGTAAGGAGCATGGTGAGCTAAAATCATAAGCTCCCCTTCGAGCCCAGTTACTGAAAGAGAAACCACTCCACTGAATGAAATTTGATCATCAGGAGAGAAAAATTGCACTTTAAAAGTATTCATAATCTTTAACTTTTATTTAGCTTCAGCTTGTATTAATTCAGCCTTTTTTATTGCTTCATCTATATTCCCCACCATATAAAAAGCAGCCTCTGGTAAGTGATCATATTTACCTTCAACAATCTCTTTAAAACTGGAAACAGTATCAGAAAGTGAAACAAATTTACCAGGCATACCAGTAAATATTTCTGCAACGTGAAAAGGTTGAGAAAGAAATTTCTGAATCTTACGAGCCCTATCAACAATAATTTTATCTTCATCAGATAGCTCATCCATACCAAGTATTGCGATAATATCTTGCAGTGATTTATAAGTTTGCAATATACGTTTCACCTCAGAAGCTACCTTATAATGTTCTTCACCAATGATTTCAGCAGATAAAGACTGAGAAGTTGAATCAAGTGGATCAACAGCAGGGTATATTCCCATTTCAGCTATTTGCCTTGACAACACTGTGGTGGCATCAAGATGAGAGAATGTAGTTGCTGGGGCTGGATCAGTTAAATCGTCCGCAGGAACATATATAGCTTGCACAGAAGTAATAGAGCCAGAAGTTGTTGAAGCTATTCTTTCTTGCATTGCACCCATATCAGTTGCAAGGGTTGGCTGATAACCAACAGCTGACGGTATTCTTCCAAGCAAAGCAGAAATTTCAGAACCAGCTTGTGTAAATCTAAAGATATTATCCACAAAAAATAGAACATCTTGGTTTTCACGGTCACGAAAATACTCTGCCATAGTAAGTGCTGTTAAAGCAACTCTAGCCCTTGCTCCAGGAGGCTCATTCATCTGACCATAAACCAAAACAGCTTGAGATTTTTCATGCTCATTTATATTTATTACATTTGAAGTGATCATCTCGTGATAAAGATCGTTACCTTCACGCGTTCTCTCCCCTACCCCGGCAAACACAGAAAATCCTTTATGAGCTTTTGCTATATTATTAATTAATTCCATTATCAGGACTGTTTTACCAACACCGGCTCCACCAAATAAGCCAATTTTTCCTCCTTTAAGATAAGGTGCAAGAAGATCTATAACTTTTATTCCCGTAACTAAAACTTCTTCCTGTATTCCCTGTTCAGTAAAACTTGGAGGTGCTCTGTGTATAGGCTCTAAGTTATATTTTCCCTTCAGTGGACCACACTCATCTATAAGCTCTCCAACAACATTAAAAATCCTTCCTAAAGTTGAACGCCCAATTGGCACCGATATTGGTGCACCTGTATCAACAAATTCATCCCCCCTTGACATGCCATCTGTGCTATCCATAGCAATACAACGAACTATATTGTCACCTATATGCTGCGAAACTTCTAAAACCAGCTCCTTATCCTTATATTTTAGTTTGCTTTTTAAAGCATTAAATATTTTAGGCAATTCACCTTCAAATTTTATATCAACAACTGCTTGAGTTACCTTAATCGCTCTACCTATATTCATCTCTTTATTTTTATCACCTAACACTATAATTCCATAAAAGAACTTCTAAAGAAAATAAATCTTATATTATTAATAGAAATTTTGCAACATTAAAACGCTTACTAGTTACGCTTCATTACAAACAATGCAAATGCATTTAATAGCCAAGTAATAATAAATAATACTAAACTAAGCGCATAAGCAGCAAGAGTTTGTACACTATTGAAATCCTGATCTCCGGTAAGTAATGTAGCGATCTGCACGGTAATGGTAGTAACTGAATTAAGAGGGTTAAAAGTCAAATTTGCGTTGATTCCCACAGCCATTAGCACAATCATTGTTTCACCTATCACTCTTGAAATTGACAATAAAATTGCACTTAAAATTGTAGGCATTGCATAAGGTATTGTTATATGCCATATAGCTTCCGCTGGAGTTGCGCCAAGTGCCATGAAGCCATAACGCAAGCTTTTTGGAACAGATCTTATGGCATCTTCGAGTAAAGAAATAATAAAAGGAAGAATCATTATCCCAATCGATAAACCGGCAACTAAGGCACTTTCTGAGTGTATACTTAAACCAAAAAAATTTGCTACCTGCTTTACAAAGAAAGATAAAAACACAACCGCGAAATATCCATATACAACCGTAGGAATAGCAGACAAAACTTGCAAAGTTGTATTAACAATATAACGCACTTTCTCACTCGCATATTCACTAATATATATTGCAGAAAATAAACCAAGCGGAACGACAACTAACATTGCTATAATAGTTATAAGTAATGTACCTACTAAAAGCGGCGCTATACCAAAACATCCTATCTTCTCTTCATTGATAGTGACTACATTGTGGCCCCATTTCAAGCAAAACAAGAATTCTGAAATAGCTACTTTATTAAAAAAATTAATGGATTGAATAAAAATAGATAGCATTATAAATAAAGTGATAAAAAATGATATGGCCAAAGCCACAAATAACGAAAGTTTTATTATCTTATTTCTTTTATTTTTAAAGATAAAAGCAAGCATGAAAAAAAGTAACGCTATAGAAATAAAAGTTACAAAACAATTATTATAGAGTACTAACAACCAAGTTAGCATCCATACACAACTAAGATATAGATAAGATTTAACCTTATTTACTTCTTGAAACCTACTAAAACAAAATAAAAGGATTAGTAGGACAGGTATGACTATCACCGAATTCATTTTCCCATGCATCAAATTTTATTCTACGAAAATGTCATACAAGTTCACCATCATTTGACAATAAAGTAAAACAATTTAAAATAAATAATTATATTAATATAAAAACAATGAAGAGAACATTTCAACCAAAAAATTTGATAAGAAAGCGCAGACATGGATTTCGTTCACGTATGGCAACAAGAGCTGGAAGAAAAATCCTTAATAGGCGCCGTTCATTAGGGTGTAACAAATTATGCGCATAGTAAGTATAAAAAAAAAGATTTTTCCTTTGCTTTCAAAAATAAGTTAGCACTCAGCAGTCTTTTTTATCGTGGGCTTTATATATCACTGTACGCTATAAAAGAAAGAGAACCTGAAAAGTACATTCATGCTATTAGAGTAGGTCTGGCTATCAGTAAAAAAGCCGGAAAAGCAGCAAAAAGAAATAAAATAAAAAGGCAATTACGAATGCTTGCTAAAATTAGCATTTTAAATATAAGCAATATAGGGCACTACTACATAATACTAACTCATAGAAACATTATGCAAGCAAGTTATAAAAACTTACAAAAAGATCTAACTATTTGCTTAAAAAAGATAAAATAAAAAAAAATCTCAATTAAGGTATTTACAACTATATTTTTTATGATAACATAAGTAAAATTTTTAAAATAAATTAACGGGTGTGGGTGTTTAATGGTAGAGAGTAGAAAAGAACAAGATAAAAATCTCAATATAAATACAAATAATGTTAAAGAAGATTTTTATGAATATAAAGAATCTAGTTATCGTACACAATGGGAATTAGCATTTGAGCAAAGTCAATACTTAGAGCAGAATAAGAATAAGCCTAGACCACAATTATTAGATTTGAATATAGAAGCGACTTCTCGTAATAAAAGAATTATTAAAAGGCGATAAAAAGAAATTTTTATAAACTTGGCGGCGACCTACTCTCCCTTTTCAAGTACCATCAGCGCTAAAAAGTTTCACTTCCGAGTTCGAGATGAGATCGGGTGGTTCATTTTTGCTATAGCCACCAAGTCAATAAAAATTTCTAACTTAACAATTTTAACTTAATATTTAACACTGCATACACACATATAGAAAGCAAATAAATCAATCAGGCTATTAGTACTAGTTAGCTTCACATGTTACCATGCTTCCACACCTAGCCTATCAACGTGGTAGTCTTCCACGGCCTTAATTGGGAAATCTTTTTGAAGAGGGTTTCTTGCTTATATGCTTTCAGCAATTATCCCATCTATACATAGCCACCCAGCGATGCTATTGGCATAACAGCTGGTACACCAGAGGTATATCCATCTCGGTCCTCTCGTACTAGAGTCAGACCTTCTCAAATTTCCTTCACCCACGGCAGATAGAAACCGAACTGTCTCACGACGTTCTAAACCCAACTCACGTATCACTTTAATCGGCGAACAGCCGAACCCTTGGGACCTTCTTCAGCCCCAGGATGTGATGAGTCGACATCGAGGTGCCAAACGGTGTCGTCGCTATGAACGCTCGAACACCATCAGCCTGTTATCCCCGGCGTACCTTTTATCCGTTGAGCGATGACCCTTCCATACAGAATCACCGGATCACTATGACCGACTTTCGTCTCTGCTTGGCTTGTCAGCCTCGCAGTCAGGCAAGCTTATGCCATTATACTATCAAGCTGATTTCCGACCAGCTCTAGCTTACCTTCGCACGCCTCCGTTACTTTTTAGGAGGCGACCGCCCCAGTCAAACTACCCACCATACAATGTCCTAGTTCCAGATAATGAAACATAGTTAGATATCAAAAGTGTAAAGGGTGGTATCTCAAGGTTGACTCCATTATAGCTAGCGCCATAATTTCAAAGTCTCCCACCTATCCTGCACATCACACTTTTAATAGCAATGTAAAGCTATAGTAAAGGTGCACGGGGTCTCTTCGTCTAACCGCGGGTACCCCGCATCTGCACGGGGAATTCAATTTCGCTGAAGTGATGTTGGAGACAGTGGAGAAATCGTTACGCCATTCGTGCGGGTCGGAACTTACCCGACAAGGAATTTCGCTACCTTAGGACCGTCAGTGTTACGGCCGCCGTTTACTGGGGCTTCAATTTAGAGCTTGCACCCCTCCTATTAACCTTCCAGCACCGGGCAGGCGTCAGACCCTATACTTCCACTTACGTGTTTGCAGAGTCCTGTGTTTTTAGTAAACAGTCGCTACTCCCTATTTTGTGCCACCTACTCATAGTTGCCTAAAAGCAGGTTACCCTTCTTCCGAAGTTACAGGTATAATTTGCCGAGTTCCTTCAACATCATTCTTTCAACACCTTAGTATACTCTACTCATCCACCAGTGTCGGTTTGCGGTACGGCCTCATAAATATAAGTGCTATTTCCTGGAGCTTCTTTTAAGCATAGATCAATCCAATAAGATCTATACAAATACGAAACCCGTCACACTTAAGAGGTTTAGGAATATTAACCTAATTGCCATCGACTACTCCTTTACGGACTCGCCTTAGGAACCGACTAACCCTACGCAGATTAACTTAACGTAGGAACCCTTAGATTTTTGGTGAGAGTGTTTTTCACACTCTTTTACGCTACTTATGTCAGCATTCTCACTTCCGATATCTCCAGCAGTTTTCACAAACCACCTTCACAGACTTACGGAACGCTCCGCTACCGCGCCTATTGATCGAAATCAATAAGCACTCACATCTTCGGTATACAGCTTTAGCCCCGGTACATTTTCGGCGCAGAAAAACTTATTTAGACAAGTGAGCTGTTACGCTTTCTTTAAAGGATGGCTGCTTCCAAGCCAACCTCCTAGCTGTAATGGTTTTTCTACTTCCTTCCCCACTTAGCTGTAATTTTGGGACCTTAGATAGTGATCTGGGTTGTTTCCCTTTCCACCACGGACTTAGCACCCGTAGTGTGCCTGCTGTATAATTAATTGTTGGTATTCGGAGTTTAGTTAGATTTGGTAAGACGGTGAATCCCCCTAGTCTATCCAGTGCTCTACCCCCAACAACATACATACAACGCTCTACCTAAATAGATTTCGCGGAGAACCAGCTATTTCCAAGTTTGATTGGCCTTTCACCCCTAATCACAACTCATCCAATAATGTTGCAACATTAACTGGTTCGATCCTCCAGTGTGTTTTACCACACCTTCAATCTGGTCATGACTAGATCACTTGGTTTCGGGTCTAATCCATAAAACTAAAACGCCCTATTCAGACCTGCTTTCGCTACGCCTACACCTAACGGCTTAAGCTTGCTTCATAGATTAACTCGCTGACCCATTATGCAAAAGGTACGCTGTCACTCTAAATATCAATAAATTGATATAGAGCTCCAACTGTTTGTAAGCACTTGATTTCAGATTCTATTTCACTCCCCTCCCGGGGTTCTTTTCACCTTTCCCTCACGGTACTTGTTCACTATCGGTCGTTAAGGAGTATTTAGGCTTGGAGGATGGTCCCCCCATATTCAAACAGGATTTCACGTGCCCCGCTCTACTCAAGGATTTAAAAACTTTCTACTTATACAGGACTATCACCTTCTATGGTTACTATTTCCAGAGTATTCTAATTCTTATTCTTAAATCACTAGCCTTTTCCGCTTTCGCTCGTCACTACTAACAGAATCTCGGTTGATTTCTTTTCCTTTGGCTACTTAGATATTTCAGTTCACCAAGTTTGCTTTACATACTTAGTATGTAATAACTAGCTAAGCTAGTTGGGTTTCCCCATTCGGAAATCTGCGGATCAAAATTTGTTGACAATTCCCCACAGCTTATCGCAGCCTGCCACGTCCTTCATCGCCTCTTAACGCCAAGGCATCCATCAAGTGCTCTTAATAATTTATTTATCCGACTATATGCAGAATATGCAGAGTTAAATATTATTAAAATTGAATTGAGATTAAATTAATCTCTACCATAAAACTTGTCAAACATCTAAAAACTAAATTAATCTTTTATATATTATAACCTAACAAATAATATGTCAACGCCTTTTTGCACAAAACATTTACTTATATTATCAACAACAATATACTAGCGATCCTAAACAGTACAATCTGAGAAATATGCGGTAAACTTATATATACAGTAAAAATTAATGAAAAAGATATTTTGTAAGATAAAATGTGTTAAAATCAATTGCCTAAAAATGATAATGAACATTCGGAGTATTTCTAATGTATGAAAAGTAATCTCTCTTTTATAAAAAACGTTGCTTTAAATTGTATGTCTAAGCTCATTGGCGTATTAAATATTAAGAAAGTAAAACACTTCATTGTGAATAAATATAATACTCTTCATAAAGAAATGACAGTGCTTCTTAAAAAATCTAAGAACCTGTTAAATACCAACATTGAAATCGGTTTATATCACTTTTATAAAGGTAGCATATCAGATGCAAAGTTACGATTTTGGTTAATTAGCATATTTTACCCCCATTTACCCATAGTCTGGTATAACATCGGAAGGTGTCATTTTGCGGTAGGGAATACTAATAAAGCTTATAATTATTTAACACAGACACTAAAATTAGATAGTGATCACGAAGAGGCATCTTACTATATAAAAAAAATGACAAACTCAGCGCCTATTACAGAATTGCCAAAAAACCTCATAAGACAATATTTTGATTACACAGGTGAATATTTTGTTGAGCATTGGTTGATTGCTAAACAGTATAGAGGGCATGAACTTGTACACATGATAATTACAAAAATCTTCAACAACTCCACTTCTGAGCTCAATATACTTGACCTTGGTTGTGGGACTGGAATATGTGGTCATTTCTTGAAAATAAATAGTACTGGAAGCCACATAACAGGAATTGACATTTCAAGTAGAATGCTAAATATCGCAAGAGGATGCTTTATAAAAGGTAAGCCTGTTTACAATGAATTAATATATATGGAAATGAAAGAGTTTCTTAAACAAGAGAAAAACCAGCAGTATGATGTAATTATCTTTGCTGAAGTGCTACATTATCTACATGACTTTCAAGAAGAATTGGAATTAGCAAAAAGATCTACGAGCAAAAAAGGGGTTATTATATGTTTAATAAGAAGAAAGGAAGGTGAAGGTATTGACTTTGTAAACAAAGGAGACTATTTTCGTCACTCAGAAAGTTATGTTCAACATGTTGCAAAAAAAATAAATATGCAGATAAGTTATATGAGTTACTGTAAAATATATGGCAGTCAGGTTGACGGTATCTTGTTTGCATTACAGCATCAACAAGAAAATCCGAAAAACCTAACTTAAAAATCGCTCAAAGTGGCTTTTAAGTATCTATATATAATAAAAGAATAAAAGGAATTTTATGAATAACATTACTATTAATTACGCAAAGGATAGCAAATTAACCGATTTTGGAAAAGCAGTTCTATCGGACAGGTATTTAATAGAAAATGAAAGTTATCAAGATCTCTTCATACGTATTGCTAATTACTATTCTGATAACAAAGAACATGCGCAGCGTCTTTATGATTACATGAGCAACTTGTGGTTCATGCCTTCAACACCAATACTCAGCAATGGTGGCACTAAGAGAGGATTACCTATTTCTTGCTTTCTTAATGAAACCGAAGACAGCTTGCAGGGAATAGTTGACTTATGGAATGAAAATGTTTGGCTTGCTGCACGTGGAGGAGGCATAGGTAGTTATTGGGGAAATTTACGTTCAATTGGTGAAAGTGTAAAAGGTAGTGGTAAAACATCAGGAATTGTACCATTTATTGTGGTGCAAAATGCTCTAACGCTCGCAATTAGTCAGGGATCCTTAAGGAGAGGAAGTTCAGCAGTCTATCTTCCTGTATCTCATCCGGAGATAGAAGAGTTTCTGGATTTGCGCAAGCCAACAGGCGGTGACCCAAATCGCAAAGCGTTAAATATACATCATGCTGTAATAGTAACAGATAAATTTATGCAGGCTGTTGAGAATGATCAAGAATGGAATTTAATAAGCCCTCACAACAATAAGGTTATTTCAACTGTAAAAGCGCGGGATATATGGATCAAAATATTAACAGCAAGAGTTGAAACTGGAGAACCTTACATTATTTTCCTTAATGTAACAAATAACAATAAGCCAGAATCTTACAAAAAGCTCAACTTAGACATCAAGATGTCAAATCTATGCAGTGAAATAACTTTAACTACAGGTTATGATCACCTGAATAAGTCACGCACTGCTGTGTGTTGTCTATCATCCGTAAACCTTGAGTACTACGAAGAATGGAAAGACAATAAACTCTTCATAGAAGATATAATGCGCTTTCTTGATAATGTATTGGAAGATTTCATAAATAAAGCACCGAATGAAATGCAGCGAGCAAAATATTCTGCAGCCAGAGAACGCAGTATTGGTCTTGGTGTGATGGGTTTTCATTCATTTTTACAAAGCAAAATGGTTCCTTTTGAATCAGTAATAGCACAACAATGGAATAAAAAAATATTTAAGTATTTACGCGAGCAAGCAGATATAGTTTCTAAAAAATTGGCAGAAGAAAAGGGGGCATGTCCTGATGCCAAAGAAGTTGATCTAATGGAAAGGTTTACACACAAGCTCGCTATTGCTCCAACTGCCTCAATCTCCATTATTGCAGGCAATACCTCTCCTGGAATAGAACCATATGCAGCAAACGTATTCATACAAAAGACACTGACAGGCTCATTTGTAGTGCGAAATAAATTCTTGCAAAAACTATTAGCAGAAAAAAATCAAGACAATGATAAAATATGGTCTTCAATTTCAACAAACGAGGGTTCCGTTCAGCACTTAGATTTTCTTAGTGAGCATGAAAAATTGACATTTAAAACAGCGTACGAGCTTGATCAAAGATGGATTATAGAACATGCAAGTGATAGAACTCCGTATGTTTGTCAGTCTCAATCAGTCAATCTGTTCTTGCCTGCCAACATACACAAACGTTACTTGCATAAAATACACATGCTTGCCTGGAAAAAAGGATTGAAGAGCTTATATTACTGCAGATCACAATCAATGCAGAGAGCCGATAAGGTCTCGCATGACATATTCAAAAAAAGTGAAATATTGCAACAAAAAACAGATATTGACTACGATGAATGTTTGTCATGCCAATAGTGACCTTACTCAGAAAAAGTAGAGAAAAAGTAGAGAGAAAGTTAAGCAAATGGGTAAATAGACTTCTTGCATAACCATATAACATTGGGAATAGAAACGAAAAAACTTCCTTGACAAACTCCGCCAGCCCCCTTATCATAAGAATGAAGCTATTTATTTATCTTCGCAATCTGTGCAGGTTAATGACAAAAAACTTAGGGTATTTGGCGTCTCATGTTTAATTTTTCGCACTACGTGCATCGCATGTCTTTAAAAATTTCTGGGTTTTTACCTATATAAGCCGAAACGCGCTTACAAAGCGTTTAAGACAGCAAAAAACGTCAAATTGACAAGGGAGAATTTGAATGCTAGCTACTACGGGGTTTCTTTGCCTTTTTTCCTGCTTAGTAAATTTCTTAAACACTTGCGGTGTAGGTTAGTTGCAAGTTAAAAGTAACTAAATCGCTCTTAATCAAGCGTTTTAGAATAAAAAAACGCCGATATTTTAGTACATAGTAAATAGCCAACCACCACGGGGCTTCTTTTGCCTTTTTTTTCGTTTGGTAAATTTCTTAATGTTTGTAGCTAACATGAACAAACATTTGAGAGTAACTTCCGCTAGTAGGGTGTCATCCCAGTCTGGGATCCAGCTTTCTTTATAAATTCACCAAAAGTGCTTCATTCTATAACGCAAAACCCATACTCACCAAACCCAATGCATTACTTGCAATTAAGTTTCCTGGATCCCAGTGTCTGGGCACTGGGATGACAGGAGAAGGTACTAGCCTGACAACCGTCATCCCGCTATGTGTTAGCGGGATCTAGAGATACCGCGAATGAATCGCGGTATGACGGTGTAGATGATGGTTAAGTAATTCGTCATCCCGCTGCTTGTTAGCGGGATCTGGAGATACCGCGAATGAATCGCGGTATGACGGTTCGCGGTGGTATGACGATAAGGTTTATACCCCGTCATCCCGCTGCTTGTTAGCGGGATCTAGAGATACCGTGACGGTATGACGGTTCGCGGTGGCATGACGTAGGACTGCCGTTATCCCGCATTGTTAGCGGATGAGATACCGCGAATGAATCGCGGTATGACGGTTCGCGGCGGTATGACGTAGAGCCAGCGTTAGCCATACTTTTATACTCACCAAATCAGTTTGCTTGTGAGCAAGCAAACTTTTCTGGATTCCAGTGTCAAGCACTGGAATGACATCATAGGGGCACTGGAATGACACCATTCTTTTTTCTGGATTCCAGTGTCTGGGCACTGCCGTCTTGGATGGGAACCAGTCTTACATGACACCATTTACAACCACTCCCCTACCCTTTCTAGCTGTTTATAGCTGTTAAATCTCAGAAAATATGGAGAGGCAATAAAAGGTGTGGAATTACTTAAATAATTAGATAAAAAACCAGGCAGATCATTTTTTAATTCTTGCATTTTGTATCTATAATTTTGTATAGAAATAACTTTTATTTTATCATAATCAAGTTTCCAATAAGCAAGTTCTGAGACTTCTCTTCTTGTTATATGTTCTACCGCTAAAGCTTGTAAAATTAATTGCGGAAAAAACCCCGACATCACTTCTTCATTGGAAGGTGGTGAACCAAGTTTATAGTCTATAATTGCTACTTGCCCACTTGGTAGATACTCAACTCTATCACATCTTGCTGTCAGTAAAATTTCTTGTGGCCTATTTGTCATCCAAGCAGTTTCTTTTGTCATTCCAGTGCTTGACACTGGAATCCAGTTTCCATTATACAATTGTTTGAAGTTTTCTGGATCCCAGTGTCGGGGCACTGGGATGACACCCTTCTTAGTGGAGGTTGTACAGCATCCGTACAGTTGTGTGTCATGCGCTGAAACGGGAGATATAGGACAGGAAAAGCTCTTTTCCAACTCAACATAGTTGCTTCGAGTTTCATCAAGTTCGACAAAAGATTGAATTACCCTCTGTAGTCTTATCCACCACATATTTGAAAAATTAAATTGACTAGTTGAGAACATTTCTCGTGCAATGCTCATTGGCGATTTTTTGTTGCGTAAATATCTTGCAAGAATGTTGTGTACCATAGTGCCAAATTCCAATATCGATGGCTTAAAATTCAAGTCTCTTAATTGTTTAAGGCCCAGTATATATTCAACGTAAAATGAATAAGGATTACGAATTAGCTTTTCTATTGCACTGCAAGACATCACCTGCATTTTTTCTTTTCTAACTTCGGTTTGAGGTTTTGGCATAGGCTGAGTACATGGAACAGTACATTCAGGCGTATTTAATATCCTTAGCCAATCACGATACGGCTGCTTCCCCTCCTTGAGCAGAATTTCCAAACGCTGCAATAGAATTGGCTTTCTATGGCTTAGCGATCTTGTAATATAAACCTTACTTGCACAAAACAAATTGTGTAAAGTATAAAAAAAATACCCCTGCTCTTCTTGCACGGAAGGAAGATTAAATTTTTCTCTCGTAAATGCATTCAAAAGCGGATTTTGAAAGCTTGGCGCTTCATTAAATCCAGCAAGTATTACAACTTTGTTGTGATATAAGCTGAATTTATTCAAGTCACTTGCTACAGAGAAAAACTCTTTCTCTAAAAATAAGGTCAGAATTTGGCTATATAACTCTAAGGAGCACTTAATTTCTATACCCTCACATGCATTCAAGAAATTACAGGTGAAATTACCTATTTCACTATTTAGCTCTGAAAAATTTATACCAGATAGCACATTAATACACTGCAAATGAGTTGCCACCACATCAGAAATAGGGCAATTTATAGAGTTAAGTAAAAGATTAAGTATAGCCTCTAACCTATTGATAATAAGCAATATATCCTCTTTATGTTTTAGCTTTTTATAGGTATTAATAGCATCTATAATATCTTTAAGGCCATTTGTACTAAAGTTGCGTAATATCTCTATTTCAAATTCAGATAAAATCCGAGAGTACTCTTCTTGAGTGTAACCAAAAGTCACTAGCCTATGTTTAAGGAGCGAAAGTAATGCCACACTGCTCCAATTTGAGGTCAAAACTTCGATACTATAAAGTAGGAGTGTTATATAAGGATAATTTTCCGGTATGGCACTGTGTTGCCTTGATAAACATGCTATACGAGCTGCAAGTAATTTATCAAAGACAACCAAAGAAACGTTTTCATAACCTTCATTCTCTATAATTAATGATGTCACTTGTGCTTCTTCCTCTCTGGAATCACAAGTGATGACTTCAATATTTTCAATTGATCTACCACCAACTTTGCTCAGATCGGCAGTTGTATCAAAGACATAGTCAGTTATTTCATTCTCTATAGTGTTCAAGCAGCTAACATCCCTCCTATCCACTTTTAAATAATCGAGCAGATCTTTCAGGCAATATTGATAGTGTTTTTTATCAAGCGATTTCCAGTCTTTCTCTTTAATTTTCAAATTCAGGTTAGGCAAAATTATTTTTCCAAATGGTAAGCCGTATATTGCTTTGATTAACGACTTATCCTTTCCAATTCCAACAAAGATTATATGTTGATCTTTTTGCAGTGAAAGCACCATACTGTTTATGTAATCACTCTTATGTTTTAATATATCAACCACTTCTAAATCTTTTAAAGTTTTACTCCAAGTTTCAATGAGTAAACTTATGAAATTCTCTATTTTTTTTGAATGTTCATCGAATTGATAACAATCCGTTGTTTGGGTAGATTGAATTTTATCAAGCAATGATGGCAGGCTATAAGCTAAATCAATGGGGAAATTATCATTATTTTTTCTATTCCACTCCAATATGAATTGAATGAGTAGCAGCGTCCTCTTTGTTGGATTGATAACTTTAACTCTATCAAGATTTAATATTAAATCCTCCTCATCGATGTTCTCTAGCGAAACTATCTCTGGCAAAATTATGCATTTTTTAGCGTTATAATTCTTGAACGCACTCAGCAGCGCTATTACATCCCTTTTGCAAGGAAGTATGATCTTTATTTCAGGAATTTTTTCTCTTTCATATTCAGAAAATATATGCTGAACCAGCACATCAAAAAGGGATTCATCCACATTAACGGTAAAAACTCTTCCCACTAACAGTAACAATTAATACAATACTTTATTGTATAGAAATTATTTAAAATATAAATGTGCTCGCAGTTTCTTATGCTATTATATGTTAAAATCTTTCATAACATTACATGACAAACATCAGAATAGAAGTTTTAAATAAATGTGAGCAAGTTGGCCACAGGCGAGTAGTTAACGTTTACTCGATTTATATACACAAAGAATTACCACCAAAATTATATGAAGAAATTTGTGGGCTATTTTATAATAAGATCATACAAGATTGCCGTTATTATTTCTACAATGAAAACCTTGAAGAAGTTCAATATGACTTCATAGAACCACAAGCTGAGTGGGGCTTGGAGATAAGCTTTTTACCTGGCATAACTGACAATGTGGGCAACACAGCAAAACAAATTGTTAGAGAGTATTTAATAAGCAAAGGCCACATTAACGAAGATGTTTATATCAAAGCAAGAAGTTCAAAATTGATTCTAGGGCAAGCAACCGAAGATGATATAAAACAAGAATTTAACCCTATCACTGAGTATTGCACACTTATCTGTAAGAACTATAGCTGGAAATATTATGGTAAATATAAGAAGTTTACTCAGTATCAGTCCGTGAAAAAGGACGCTAAATCTGTTGATTTAAATGTAAGTGACCAAGAACTTGAGAAAATCAGCAAAGATGGAATCGATGGTAATGGCACTTTAGGGCTCTCGCTGGCAGCAATGAAAGCTATAAAGGATTACTTCAAAAAACTCAGTAGAAATCCATATGATATTGAACTTGAGTCCCTAGCACAGACTTGGTCTGAACATTGCAAGCACAACATTTTCTCCTCTCCCATTGATGAAATAAAAGACGGTCTATATGCTCATTATATTAAGCGTGCAACGCGTGAGATAAATTCTGACATATGCGTGTCAGTTTTCTCCGACAACGCAGGAGGAATAATTTTTGATGACGATTACTTGATTGTAGATAAAGTTGAAACTCACAATAGCCCTTCAGCTCTTGATCCATTTGGTGGAGCAATGACCGGAGTGCTTGGAGTTAATCGTGATATAGTGGGTTTCGGGAAAGGCGCGGAGCCTATAATGAATACCTATTACTTTTGCTTTGCCAAAGAAGCAAAAGGCAAATTTTATAGGGACAAGGAGCGTATTGATGAGATTTTACCGCCAAAATATATAATGAAAGAAGTGATTCATGGCGTTAATGTTGCTGGCAACTGCTGCGGTATTCCAACACAACTTGGATCGGTATATTTTGACGATAGATTTTGTGGCAAGCCGTTAGTCTTTGTTGGAAGTGTCGGAATTATTCCACGCAGTATAAATAATGTACCTTCACACATCAAAGGGCCTAAAAACGGCGATAAAATCGTAATTATTGGTGGAAGAGTTGGAAGGGACGGAATTCACGGTGCAACGTTTTCCTCAGAGGCTTTGTCGGGAAACAGCCCTTCAACAATTGTGCAAATTGGTGACCCTATAACACAAAAAAAACTATCCAATGCCGCCCTGGAAGCAAGAGATCTTGGTCTTTATAATGCAATAACGGATAATGGAGCAGGCGGTCTATCATCATCTATTGGTGAAATGGGAAAAGACGGATTTGAAGTTGATTTGAGCAAGGTTCTCCTTAAAAACGATGGTATGGCTCCGTGGGAAATATGGATATCAGAATCACAAGAGAGAATGACCTTAGCAGTGCCAGAAGAAAATCTTCCTATGTTTAAGCAAATCATGAAAAAACATGATGTGGAGGTTTGTGTGATTGGAGAGTTTAACGCAAGTGGTAAAGCTGTTGTTAAATGTCCTAAAGGGAAAGTAATAATGGACATCGAAACTGAATTTCTGCATGACGGTAATCCCAAAGTGCATTTACAGACAAAGCCATGGTCTAAAGCCCCCTCCCCTTTCATCCAAGTAGCTGACCAGCCAGCGTCACGCGCTGGAAATCCGTCTTTTTTAGAAGTCGAGCTAAAAGAAATGCTGAGCAGACCAAACATTTGCAGCAAAGAGTTCATAGTGGTGCAATACGACCATGAAGTTCAAGGGTCGTCAGTGCTAAAACCATTGCAGGGCAAGGGAAGAGTGTGCAGTGAAGCTGTTGTCTCGAGGCCAATCCTTTCTTTAAATAAAGGTGTTGTAAAATCGCAAGGATTTGGCTCAAGTTATGGAGAAATTGACACTTATCACATGGCAGCATGTGCGATTGACACTGCAATACGCAACTACGTAGCTGCAGGAGGAAATATAAATCATCTAGCGTTGCTCGACAATTTTTGCTGGTGTGATGCTTATAATCCAGAAAGGTTGTGGCAACTAAAGAGAGCTGCAGAGGCTTGTTACGACTTTGCAACTGCATTTAAAACACCATTCATATCCGGAAAAGATAGTATGTTTAACGACTTTAAGGGATATGACGAAAATGGCGAGAAAGTGATGATATCTGCACCTCCTTCATTACTCATCTCAGCAATTGGAATTATAGAAAATATTGAAAATGCGGTATCGCTTGATGTAAAAATGCCAGGGGACTTAATATATATACTTGGAGAAACATTCGATGAACTTGGTAGATCTGAATATCAATTATACAGTGGAATAGATAATAACAACGTACCAAAAGTTGATGCAAAGAGCGCTAGGAAGTTGTATGAGCGTTACAACCAGGCAATAAAAGATGGCATAATTGCCTCTGCAATCGCACCAAACTTGGGCGGATTAATTATTGCTCTGGCAAAATCGCTAATTGCAGGAGACCTTGGTGCTGAAATCGATCTTTCACTAGTACCAATAGGAAAAACACAAAATACAGACATAATAAACAAGATAATAATGTTTTCTGAATCGCAAAGTAGAATTTTGGTTACTATTGCACCACAAAATCAGCAGAGGTTCAAAGAATTGCTTAAAGGCGTAGCTTATTCATATATTGGCAAAGTAACAGAGAAAAAGGTGCTAAACATAAAGGATGTTTTAAAAGTAAATCTGAAAGATTTGGGAAATAGTTATTATATAGCTAAAGTAACTTAGGTTTACAGACGATTTGATAAACGACAAACTCGTCATCCCGCTGCTTGTTAGCGGCCGCGGCGGTATGACGTAGGAAAACCTTTCTTGGGTAGCTATAGCATGTCAGTTTAAAATGTTTTTTGTTTTCCATTAGGTTAAATAACTCTTTCACTATGTGCAATATTTACTTAAAATAAATGTATGTCATTAAATTTGGGTAGGTAATTATGTCTATTTTATCGATACTCCTGTTTATCAGTCTTTCTTTACTCAACACTTCAAATAAATTGATGATATGTGCTGCCTTATTTGTGGGAGCTGCTTTAGTTATAAATTCAATGGTTGAATTTTATGGCAAAAGCAAAGCTACGTACAGCTTAATAGTGTGTACAGCGCTATGTTATGTTTTTAAATGGCAAATTTTTAATTTGATGATATTGATTTCATATACTGCAATTTTAGTCTCTCTTCTCTCAAGCATAATTATTTTTGAAAAATTGAAGTCCAAGTTGAATTTTTATACGGCAAATTTCATTACTTTAATTATAGCATCAGTGGTTGATAGTGCTGTTGTATGTGTTGGATTACTATACAAATTTTCTGCAGGTAAATGCTTATCAATATATATTAGAGATTTAATTTTTAAGTTTTCTTATGCGTCAGTATTGAGCATCTGCTTGTTTGTAGGAATGTATTTATTTTGCTTGGCAAACAAAAAGTATTTTAAGATTTCCACATAACCTGTTTTCTGATATAGCTAACCTGACTTTGGGTCCTGGAGATGTATTTGGTGGTCCTAATACGTAACAACAGTTTAGAATTTATAGGTAGCCTAAACCCACAACTGTACAAACATTATGATTTGAGCCTATCAGGGGGGTGTCATTCCAGTGCCCAGACACTGGAATCCAGAAAAAAGAATGGTGTCATCCCAGTGCTTGACACTGGGATCTAGACTTTCCGTAAAAACGTTATATTTTAACATAACACTTTATATGCTCACCAACTTAGTGCTAATCAAAATCCTGGATCCCAGTGTCTGGGCACTGGGATGACATCATAGGGGCACTGGCCTACTTAACCGTCATACCGCCGCGGTATCTCAGCCGCTAACAAGTAGCGGAATGACGATTTATCAAACGCTGCCTAATTTTCCGTAACAGTTGAAAAAATCAATAGAAAATCAACATATCACTGTAAATTCATGTATTTTAAGGCTATAATGGCTAAAATACGTTATATAGTATAATATGGACGATTTTATAAGAGTTAAGGGTGCAAGGGAACATAATCTGCAAGGTGTAGATGTCAATATACCGAAAAATAAGCTAGTTGTTATAACTGGGCTAAGTGGTTCTGGCAAGTCTAGCCTCGCTTTTGATACAATTTATGCGGAAGGCCAACGCCGGTACGTTGAAAGCCTATCAGCTTACGCGCGTCAATTTCTCAACATTCAGGATAAACCAGATGTTGAGTCGATTACAGGTCTCTCCCCTGCAATATCTATCAACCAGAAATCGATTTCAAAAAATCCAAGGTCAACAGTTGGAACTGTTACCGAAATTTACGATTACTTGCGCTTAGTATATGCACGAATAGGGGTTCCTTATTCACCTGCAACTGGATTACCGATAACAAAGCAAACTGTATCTCAAATTGTAGATACTATAATTGCGTTACCTTTAGAAACTAAAATATATATACTTGCCCCTGTTGTGCGTGGTAGAAAGGGAGAACATCTCAAAGAGATATTGGAAATTAAAAGACAAGGTTACGTAAGGTTCAAAATAGATGGTGAAGTGTACAATGTAGATGACTTGCCTAAACTCGATAAGAACAAGAAACACGACATTTTTGTGGTTGCAGATAGAATATCAATATTGGGCGATATAGGAAATCGACTGCCAAGTAGTATAGAATCCGCACTAAAACTTGGTAATGGTCTAATGTATGTAGAAGTAGTAAACCTACCTGACAACCATAATTCTGAGTATAAAAATGGTCAAATTCTGACTTTTTCAGAGAATTTTGCATGCCCCGAGTCTGGTTTCACTCTTGAGGAAATAGAACCAAGATTATTTTCTTTTAACAGCCCTTACGGTGCATGTGGTTCGTGTAATGGGCTTGGTAAAAAGCTGGCTGTTGATGTAAAGCTGATAGTGCCAGATGAAACTCTTTCAATATCTGAGGGTGCTTTAAAGCCAGTAGGACCAATGTTCCGTCAAGTGCACACAAGTTATGGATTTCTAAAAAGTGCAATTCTATCACTGGCTGAAAATTGTAAATTTAGCCTTGATGTTCCGTGGAAGAACATAGATCAAGAAGTAAAAGATATGATACTCTTTGGTTCTAATAAATTTCAAGGTTTGATCAGTATCTTGGAGAACCAGATGGATTATGATGAAACGCTTGTTGAGCGATACTGCTCTGTTACTCATTGTAAGGAATGTACTGGCTATAGATTGAGAAAAGAAGCACTCACAGTGAAAATTGATAGCAGACATATAGGTAAAATATCAGGGCTCAGCATCGATAAATCCCTTAAGTGGTTTGAAAATTTGCCAGACAAGCTCACAGAACAACAGAAGCAAATCTCAAGTAAAATATTAAATGAAATAATCAAGAGGCTAGCATTTTTAAAGAATGTAGGGTTGAATTACCTAACGCTCGATCGAGAATCTAGCACTCTCTCTGGCGGTGAGAGTCAGAGGATCAGACTTGCTTCGCAAATTGGCTCTGGTTTAACAGGAGTGCTGTATGTGCTTGATGAACCCTCGATAGGCCTTCATCAATGCGATAATGATCGGTTAATTGCTACACTGAAAAACTTGAGAGACATGGGTAACACTGTAATCGTTGTTGAGCATGATGAAGATACAATAATGGCTGCTGATTATGCGATTGATATTGGTCCTGGAGCTGGCGTAAATGGTGGAAAAGTTGTTGCAGAAGGAACACCAGACCAGGTGCAAAGAAATTCAGGGAGCATAACAGGGCAATATTTGAGTGGAGAGAAAAAAATTTTAATTCCAAGGAGAAGAAAGAAAGCAACTCAGTTCATAAAAGTAATAAATGCATGTGAAAATAACTTAAAAAATGTGAACGTTAAATTTCCTATAGGGAATCTTATTTGTGTTACTGGAATATCAGGAGGGGGAAAATCAAGTTTAGTCATAGAAACGTTATATAAATATTCAGCACATAAGATACATCATTCGTCTGCACGGTATGGTCGGTGTGATAGAATAGAAGGCCTTGAATATATAGATAAAGTTATAGAAGTTGATCAGTCGCCAATTGGTAGAACTCCTGCGTCAAATCCAGCAACATATGTCGGTATGTTTACTCATATAAGAAATTGGTTTGCAGGTCTTTCGGAGTCAAAAGCAAGGGGATATAATATAGGCCGGTTTTCATTTAATACCAGAGGGGGAAGGTGTGAGGCTTGTAAAGGTGATGGGCACTTAAAGATAGAGATGCATTTTCTACCGGACGTTTATGTGAAGTGTGAGCAGTGTAAAGGGCGAAGGTATAATCGTGAAACATTGGAAGTTACTTATAAAGGAAAATCAATCTCTGATGTGCTTGATATGACGATAGATCAGGCTTGTGATTTTTTTGAAAACCTTCCAATGGTAAAAGAAAAGTTGGTTTCTTTGCAGGAAGTGGGGCTTGGCTATATAAAACTCGGACAGTCGTCAACAACGTTGTCTGGGGGTGAAGCACAACGAATAAAGCTGTCTAAAGAGCTATCAAAACGATTTACCGGAAGAACATTGTATATTCTTGATGAACCAACAACTGGATTACACTTTGAAGATATAAATAACTTACTAAAAATACTCCATAGATTAGTCGATCTGGGAAACACTGTTATAGTTATCGAGCACAATTTGCACGTTATAAAAACTGCAGATTATATAATAGACATCGGACCAGAGGGCGGAATAAAAGGCGGAGAAGTGATTGCTACAGGAACTCCAGAAGAAGTGGCAAAAATTCCAGAAAGTGTTACAGGCAGGTATCTTAAAACATATTTATTAAATCAAGCATAAACTATTTCTTAATTATATTAGGCTAGGTTACATATTTATGATTTGGAGATAAGAATGTCAGTATATCGATACTTTAGAAGGTACGTTGAATATGGAGTTGTACCTGCTAAGAGAGCAGAAGATTGCACACCAGTTCCAGAAAGTAGTTTCTATAAATCTGTAAGTTATGTTGATAGTGTGTTAGGACCTGTGAAAGATGTAATTTGTGGAGTTGAGAGTAAGAACGGTTATAATGATCAATATATAAAAAATTGTGAGTATGTAGGTTACAGAGCAGAGGAAGTGTTTCCACTTTGTGAACGGGGTGCTTTTCTAGCAGCTAGTATAATATTGCAACCTTTATGTTTGATATTAGCATATTTGTCATACTTCCCAATTAAGTTATTATCAAAAATAACAGGGGACTATTGTTTAAAAGCAAGTACAAAGTCATTAGTTGATCATTCAAATGCATTTTTAAGTGCTGGGCAAGAGTGTGCTAGTGCAGTAGCTAGAGTATTTAATAAGATTGTAAGTTATGCTTGCGCTGCTATCATTTGGGCTGCCGCGTCAATGATAACGCCACTCATGTTGGCTTGTGACAAAGTGCAAAGTAAGTTGAGTGAAATACAGAAGCCAGAAAAACATCAACTTTTATCTAAGGATAATTTAAAGACTACTTTAGTCAATGGTATACCGCAAACTGAGTTATAAGTTCTGCTTTTTCAGCAGTGGCTCAGTTTGAATTACATTGAGATGAAATAAAAAGTGAAAGAGTGTAAGCACAAGTTACTTTAGCTATACTATATAAATTTTATAATATATTTAATGAATTGTGAACCTTCTCTTACTAAAAAAAGCTACAAATCTTATATTTCCGAACGTATGCGTAAGTTGCGAGTGTATCATTGATGAGAATCTTAATCTGTGTAGTGAATGCAATAAAAAAATCAATTTTCTAACTAAGCATTACTGCAATGTTTGTGGTACAGTAATCTCAGACAATATTCATACGTGTGGTAAGTGCATCATCAATCCTCCACCGTTTAAAGTATTAAGATCAGTTTTTGCTTATGATCAACATAGTAAAAACATGATTATAAATTTCAAATTTTTTGATAATTTGAATTACGTAAAAATCTATGCAAAGTGGATACACCAAGCTAATCAGGATACGTTTCAGAACGCAGAGGTCATAATTCCTATACCGTTACATAAAATGCGCTTGTTTAAACGTAAATATAATCAAGCAGCATTGCTTGCAAAAGAGTTGAGTAAGTTGTCCAATTTATCCTATACGCCATTTGCAATAAAACGTCTTCGCCATACTGCGCCTCAAGCTGGTCTTTCACTTAAACAGCGTGAAAAAAATTTAAAGAAGGCTTTTAGCATAAGCAACAAGAAAATTATCGAAAATAAAATCGTGATATTAGTTGATGATGTGGTAACAACCGGAGCAACTGTAAGATCTTGCTCTCAAGAAATTTTAAACTCCGGTGCAAAAGAAGTGAGAGTGCTATCGCTTGCAAGAACGGTGAATGATTGGACCTCTTGCATAAAAAATTAGCAGTCAGTGTCATCCAAGTAGCTTGACTACTTGGATCTATTTTTTTCTAGATTCCAGCGCCAGCGTCACGCACATAGCTGTACGAACATTGTTTGCCAAGGAGGGTGTCATCCCAGTGCTTGACACTGGGATCCAGGAAAGTTTGCTTGTAAACTGATTTGTTGAGTATGAAAAATAGCTGATCTTATACTAAATTGATAAGGCTGCATAAAAAGCTAAATTCCAGCATCAGCTACTTTCATGACACCAATTCCTGCCATCCACTGGATCTATGCTCTTTTTTTCCTGGATCCCAGTGTCAAGCACTGGGATGACATCACTTTTGCTTCAATATTCGCACATTAGCGGAGGTAAGCCCATTGCGAAAATCAGTATGTTAAGGCATGATTTTTAATAACCTCAACATCACTAAATTCAAAAATTTGATTCCCTATAATTTGAAATTTCTCATGCCCCTTTCCTGCAACTAGCAGAATCATACCCTCGTTATAGGCAATATCTACGCCTTTCTCTATAGCTTCTCTCCTACCTCCTATCTCCAGTGCATCAGGGCAATGTAGCAAAATATCGTGGCGAATTTTTGCCAGATTCTCATCACGCGGATTGTCATCTGTGATTATCACTTTGTCCGCACACATTTGTGCTATTTTACCCATTTCTGCACGTTTTGTTTGATCACGATTTCCACCACAACCAAAAACTAGAATTATTTTTTTATTGAAGTGCCATTTTAAAGACAATAGGGCTTGTTTAAGCGCACTTGGAGTATGAGCGTAATCCACAAATGCAAAAGGTTTCACTTTTTCCATTCTTCCTGGTGGAGAAACGAGTTTTTCTACGCATATTTCTCTGTAATTCAGTCCAGACGAGGTAACTATACCCATTGCACACAACAGATTATATGCTTGAAATTTTCCTAAAACTGGGAAAAATGTATTGTAAATTTGGTTATCAATTTTTACTGTAAGATGTTGACCATTTGGGGTTGGTGTTTGCTCTAATAAAGTAATATCAGAGCCTTTTTTGCCATAGATGATAATTTTGTTGCTGCGTTTTTCAGCTATTTTAAGCAATGCACAGTATTCATCTATATCCGCATTTAAAATCGCTGTTTTTCCTTCTGGTAATACCTCGTAAAATAACCTTTTTTTAGTTTCTAAATATTCACTAAGATTTTTATGGTAATCTAAATGATCTTGCGAGAAATTAGTAAAAGCTGCAGCACTCAACTTTAATCCATGGATTCTGTATTGATCAATTCCATGACTTGAAGCCTCCAATGCTAAGTGCTCTACATTTATACCACGTAATGTTGCGTAAAGGTCATCTGCACCTGGAGTGGTAAGATTATCGCTATTATCTTCTCTGCCATTATTGATGCATGTTCCAAGTGTTCCAATAGATGCTGCATTATAGCCAGCGTTTTGCCAAATCTGGCGGCAAAATTCTACTACTGAAGTTTTACCATTCGTACCCGTTACAGCAGCAACATATTTGGGCTGTTTGAATTGATAAAACCTGCTGACTATTTCGCTGTATATTTCTTGAGGATTTGGGTGGAAAATATGGATTCCAGTGTCACGCACTGGAATGACACCACTTGTTATGCAATCACTTGCAATTATCGCTTTAGCTCCACAAGATAATATCTGATCTATGTAAATCCTATCCCTTTCTGACACACAAACGAAAAGATAACCTCCCTTGACTCTCTTGGGATTACATGTAACGCCCTTGATCTCAATATCAAAGTTAACATCAATAATGTTATGCAGTAATTCTCTCAGTTTCATGCTTTACTCTGCCAGCTTTGATATTCAAACATGGCAACCTTTTTAGTGCGTCATTAAGGTCAAAGATTAAATCTTCAGGATCTTCCAGTCCACAAAATATCCGTATAAAACTTCCACCATAATCTGAATTCATTACAGATCTTGACATAGATCTACGATCTATTGGTAATATCAAACTGTCGCACCCTCCCCAAGAAGCACCAATACTAAAAATTTTCATATGATCAACCATGCAGCTTAGTTCTTCACATGAATATTCTCTATCCAGTGCTATACTGAATATGCTGCTTGCTCCTTTGAAGTAACTTTTCCATAATTCGTGTTGAGGATGGGAGGGAAGTGCTGGATATAAAACTTTTTTGATTTTTGAATGTTTTTCTAGCCACTTTGCCACTTCCATTGCTGTATTTTGGTGCCTTTTCATACGTGTGTGCAGTGTTCTTAGTCCCCTATGTGCAAGGTAGCAGTCGTGCGATTGAATGGTTACTCCATAATTTTTATAGCTCTCATAAAGCAATTTAAAAATTTCACCTTCAGCAATAATAGCCCCCATCAATAAGTCTGAGTGACCGGCTAGATACTTTGTCACCGCATATAGTGCAACATCAATTCCATAATCAAGCGGCTTAAATAACAAAGGAGTGGCCCATGAATTGTCGCAAACGGTTACGATTCCACGTTCTTTAGCAACTTTTACTATATGCTCTACATTCGAAATCTCAAACGCCACAGAACCAGGAGTCTCGATCATTATCAATGAAGTATTACTCTGAATTAAATCAGTTATATCCTGTGTTGGATCATAAAAAGTTACTTCTGTTCCTCTTTTTGGTAGCTCATTTTCTGCAAACCTCCTAAGTCTATAATAACTATTATCTTGAATTAAAACGTGCGAGCCTGCTTTAGCGAAAGTTAGAATAGCAAAAGTAAGTGCAAATAGTCCGGAAGGATAAATAAGCGCTTGTCCACTCCCCTCAATTTCAGCCAGTGCATTTGAAAGATAATGAACAGTAGGAGTACCAACATTACTGTAGCTATAATCCCTTGCAACACCATCGTTGATTACATCGTATATACTTTCTCCATTTGCTGCATTTAAGTAGTCCTTGTAAGTAGGAAATAATATGGTAGAAGAATGGTAAACTGGCGGGTTCATAGAACCTTTATAGTCCTTAAATTTTCTTCCTGCTTTAACTAATAAAGACTCTTCCTTCACATTTTTATTATTTATTTTTTAAATTGTACTCATTTTGCGTATACAAGTGAAGAGAAATTGCATGTATTAGCTCTATCTCATCCTTCAATAACTCATAAATCAACTTGTGTCTTTTTAGAATGCTCATTTCAATAAAGCCGTCAGATATTAATATTAATTTAATGTGCGAAGGTAATGTTGAAGATGAAGCAAAATAATGATCAGCATGCTTTGTTGATTCATCGATAATGTTGATATCAATTACATCTATCGAATCGTGTATCTTTTCTTCTATTGCCTTAATAATGTCCATAATGGTTTCTTTAAGCAACAATATGCTCCTCCTGTCATCCCAGTGTCAGCTACTCGGATGACAGGAAAAGTGATATAACAATACACAATTACTTATTCTCTTCCTTATTATCTATGTCTTGATAATCAGAATCTACTACTTTTTCTCCCTCATTTGTTGTGGATGAATCAGCAGAACTATCACTTTGTTGCTGCTGAGATGCTTGATACATAGCTTCTCCAAGTTTCATAGATAATTGAGAAAGATTAGTGACTTTCTGCTGTATTGAATCAGCGTCATCAACGTTATCAGATTTACTAGCCTCTTTCAGTTCATTCAGTGCACTTTCAATAGCAGATTTGTCTTCAGGTGAGACTTTATCACCATACTCTTTCAGAGACTTTTCCGTAGAATGAACTAAGCTATCTGCTTGGTTTTTCACTTCAATAAACTTTTTGCGCTTCTCATCTTCTTGTGCTTTTTCTTCAGCTTCTTTCACCATGCGATTTATTTCATCATCAGATAAACCACCTGAAGATTGAATGCGTATTTTTTGCTCTTTTCCAGTAGCTTTATCTTTTGCAGAAACGTGCGCTATGCCGTTTGCATCTATATCAAATGTCACTTCAATTTGTGGCCTTCCGCGTGGAGCAGGAGGTATCCCCTCCAAACTAAACTGGCCAAGTAGTTTATTATCAACTGCCAATTTTCTTTCACCCTGATGCACCTTAATTGTAACAGCTGTTTGGTTATCTTCTGCAGTTGAAAACACCTGAGATTTTTTAGTGGGAATAGTAGTATTACGTTCAATAAGTGGAGTAAATACTCCTCCTAGAGTTTCAATACCAAGAGAAAGTGGAGTCACATCAAGTAATAACACATCTCTTACATCACCTTGAATGATCCCCGCCTGTATTGCAGCTCCAATTGCTACAACTTCATCAGGGTTAACTCCTCTATGTGGATCTTTGCCAAAGAATTCTTTAACTTTCTCTATGACTTTTGGCATACGAGTCATGCCACCAACGAGAACCACTTCGCCAATTTGACTAGCAGACAAACCAGCATCCTCAAGAGCTTTTTTACAAGGAGCCATAGTTCTTTCGATTAAATCATTCACTAAGCTTTCAAGTTTTGCTCTCGTTAATTTCATATTTAAGTGTTTTGGACCACTTGCATCAGCTGTAATAAACGGTAGATTTACTTCCGTTTCCATTGCACTTGATAATTCAATTTTCGCTTTTTCAGCAGCTTCTTTGATTCTTTGCATAGCCATTGGATCATTTTTCAAATCAATGCCATTACTTTTCTTGAATTCATCTAGTAAATAACTCACTATTGCGTTATCAAAGTCTTCACCTCCAAGATGAGTGTAACCATTTGTAGCCTTTACTTCAAAAACCCCTTCACCTATTTCAAGTATTGAGACATCAAATGTACCACCACCAAGATCATACACCACTATTGTGTGTCCATGTTTTTTATCAAGACCATAAGCAAGCGCTGCAGCAGTCGGTTCGTTTACTATTCTGAGTACATTTAATCCGGCAATTTTTCCTGCATCTTTTGTTGCTTGACGTTGAGAGTCGTTGAAGTATGCTGGCACTGTTATCACAGCATCTTTTACTTCCTCTCCAAGATAAGCTTCTGCTGCTTCTTTCATGTTTTGTAGTATAAATGCACCAATTTGACTAGGAGAGTATTCTTTATTATCAGTGGTTTTAACCCATGCGTCACCATTTTTTGCTGCGAACACTTTATACGGCACGTTTAGATTTTTCATTTCAGAATCACCGTATTGACGGCCTATTAATCTCTTAGTAGCAAAAAAGGTATTACTTGCATTGGTGGTTGCTTGCCTTTTTGCTGGAGCGCCAATCAACCTTTCTCCTGACGAAGTGAATGCGACTATAGACGGAGTAGTTCTTGCCCCTTCTTTATTTTCTATTACCTTTGTATCCTTGCCCTGCATTATTGCAACACAAGAATTTGTTGTCCCGAGATCTATACCTATTGCTCTTCCCATAATGAGTACCCCATTGTAAATATTATCTGATATAAGAATATATAAGTATAGGACTCATTAATTACAAGCCCAATTTAGGTTTCTAGTTAGTTATTAGAACTTAAAAGGCGCGAAAGCCACTTAGTCAACCAAAAATTGCCTCGTAGTTTATTTGAATTATCAACTTCTTCATTGCTGCTATCCCCAATTTGGTATCCAGAGTTCTGTAATGGCTTATAACCGTTTGAATTAACATCATCTCCTTGTTTTAAAACAAATGTATTTACATCTAAACTGTTATCAATACTAATGTTCAATGTAATATTAAACTCTTTTTCGATTGTAGAAACTGTATTCCGTTTATTATTAAAAATATGCGCTATAACCGCACTGTGTGCTACTAAATCAAAAGACTTATTTCGGTTCTTATTAGCAATGTGTTGTAAATCCCTGAGTATCGATGCAACAATTACTTCGTTTGATTTTACTCTTCCAATACCCTTGCAGTGTAAACACTCTGTAGTATTAATTTCTTGTATGTTTGGTTTAATTCTTTGTCTTGAAAATACCATTAAACCAAAGTCATTTATGTAGCTAAATTGAACCTTAGCTTTATCATCTTTAAACGCTTGCCTTATAGCAGACTCAACAGCTCTGCAATACTGATATTTCAACATATCAATAAAATCGACTACTATTAATCCTGATAGGCCTCTAAGATTCACCTGTCTTGATATTTCAGGTACTGCTTCCATGTTGGTTCTATAAGCTGTTTCTTCTATACTATCTTCTCCTGTCATCTTTCCTGAATTTACGTCTATTGAAACAAACGCCTCAGTTAAAGTTATTACCAAAGACCCACCAGATGGCAATTCTACTCTATTGCTATATAACTCAGAAATTTGGTCTTCAATTCCGTAGTAGGTAAAGATAGGAACACAACCTCTATACAATCTATAGCGCAACTTACTACCTTTTAGTGCATTGTTAGCATATTGCCTAACTGCTTCAAAAGCTTCCTTTCCAGACACTATAACTTCTATACCATCGCTACAAAAATCACGAACAGATCTCATAATTACATCTGCTTCGTTGTAAATTAATGATGGAGCATTTACAGAGAAGGCATTTTTTTGAATGCTCTGCCATAATGAGGATAAGTAATTGTAATCCTGCTCAATTTCTTTCTTATTTTTTCCTGAACCAACAGTTCTTATTATTAAACCTGATCTTTTTGGCAAGCTTATTGAACTCAGTATCTCCTTTAACTGCTTTCTGACATTAACATCTTCAATTCTGCGAGACACTCCACCTTTACTCATGGAATTTGGCATGAAAACACAGTATCTACCCACTAAAGTTATGTATGTTGTAAATGAAGCTCCTTTATTTCCTCGTTCCTCTTTAGTTAGCTGAACCAATACTTTTTGATTTACTGAAATAACATCTTGTAATTTGTATTTTTTATATAAAGGTACCTCTCTTACAAAACCACTACCTGACTCGTTAACATTCTTACTAGCTGCAGAATCTAAAGAGACACTTGCTGGGACTTCTTCTGTACAATCGTCATTTGAGTAGCCCTCAAAGATAGTTTCCTTTTCTTTTTCTGGAATATTGAAGTAATCTAGAGATATCTCGGAAAAAGATAAAAAACCTTGCTTGTTTTTTCCATATTCAATAAATACGGCTTGCAAAGAAGGCTCTATACGCTTTACATAAGCAACGTATATATTACCTCTTAATTGTTTTTTTTCCTTGAATTCTTGTTCAAATTCTACAACCTTATTATTAACTGATAAGGCAACTCTTACCTCATTAGAACAGGCAGAATTTTCTATCAATAATAACCTTTTGCCACTATTTGCCACTTATTTACCGTTTGCTTTTCATTCTGAAGTTAACTTCATGCTACTTAATGCACTGTTGATTGTCAAGAATTTTACGATCTGCATTATTCGGTTGACTTTTAGTGTTTTGCGTAATAAACTCGCATAGAATTTATTATATCATTATAAGTATGGCGAAAAAAAATGCTTCTTTGCTCGTTAAGTTAGTCAGCACTGCAATCAAGATAACAAAAATTGGTGAAGAAAAATCAACTGGCTATTTTTATGTAAAAAAGCGTAATCCAAAAAAGCTCACCAGAAAACTGGAGTTTAGGAAGTATGACCCAGTAGTCAGAAGGCACGTATTATTTAAAGAAGAAAAATTAAAGTAGTTTTTTTATAAGGAATTTTATTATTATGCAAAATTTACAATTAAGTTATCCTATAATAGTAGAGTTGGGGGATGTAAAAGATACAAAACTGAAATTAATAAAGGTCATTGCACAATTAATAAGTAAGAGGTACAAAACACAGAAAAAAGCAGCAAACGCTCTAAAGATTGATCAACCTAAAGTATCTCAAATCAATAGGTCAAAAATCGAAGGGTTCTCCTTAGAATACTTGCTTAACTTATTGATTGCATTGGACCAAGACATAAACGTAAGAATAAAGCATAATTCTAAACCTGTATAATATGTAAAGGACAAATGGTAATTTAAATGCAGAACAATAAAACAGTAAGTCAGAGGCATTTTAAAGAGAATTTGTTACTCAACAAAACAAGATTTGAAATTTTGTGCAATGCTATTGATTATAGCTAGATATGCATCTTTTCCAGGCTCTATGTCTGATCCAATAGGATCAAGAACCACCATTTTTGCGTCATTAGAAAGAGCATTAGGCTTTATGCTATCTTCTTGTGAATGAGCAAATATACATTCAACGTTTTCTTCCTTCATTATCTTTTTTAGCTTCATTAAACTCTTCATACCTATGTACGAATCCTCTTCTATAGAAAGAATGGCGCTTGGGTGATTTAAACCAAAATATTTTTCAAAATATTGATAAGCATCGTGAGTGACGATGTATTTTTGATTTTTAAAATCATTCAGTTCTTTCACGATTTCTTTTACTTCTTGGTCTATTTTTTTTATAGCTTTTGTTGCATTAGAGTTGTACCGATGGGAATTTTCTTTATCTATGTTAGACAATGTTGCACTTATAAAAAGTATCATGCTCTTTGCATTTTCGGGACTCAGCCAAATGTGTAGGTCTTTTTCATCTTGAGTATTGGTAATTTTTCTAGAAAATGAATGTGGCCGAGCAGGAAGTAGGTTGATTACCTTTGACAATTGCACTAGTTCTTTATTATTTTTGGCGAAAGTTTGAACAAACGTCTCTAAGTTATCGTCAGTGTAAAATATGACATCACTTGATTCCAAATTACTCGCATCAGACGGCTTTAATATATAATTATGCGCAGATGTTGCATAGCCAAGCAATTCCGGTTCTAAAATCCCTTCTGTCACAGAAGCTACAAGTGAGTGGATAGGTTTGATTGTAGCTACAACTTTTAAATTGGATGAAAAGGCAATATTATAGTATAGTGTAAATGAAAGTAATAGAAAAAAAGCCAGTAAATGTCTCATATAAACGTTGAGAAGAAGTTAAATTTTGCCAAAAAGTTAAATAATGTCAATAATCGTGTTCTAAAAATAGAAAATCTTGCTCTCACATATGATGGTAAAAGAATCCTTGACAATATCAATATGTTCATGGAAAGAGGAGACGTAATTACAATACTTGGTCCAAATGGTGGAGGTAAAACCTCTTTAGTGAAAGCAATTGCTGGCATAAATAAAAGTTGTACCGGTAGTATCGTATTTGCTGACAACATAAAAATTGGCTATATGCCGCAAAATTTTAGTATTAGTAATTTGATGCCAATAACAGTTGAATATTTCCTTTTAAATAGCTCCTTGAAAAGACTAAAGAAAAATCAATCCATTATTACAGAAGCGATAGAGTTGGTTGGTATCGGTAACATTTTGAAGAATCAAGTGTTAGAAATTTCTGCAGGGCAAACACAACTACTACTGCTTGCACGTTGTTTAATTGCAGAGCCTGACTTGATCATTCTAGATGAACCAGTCAGTGCAATGGATATTAACGCGCGGGCTAAATTTTATGATATTATAAATAAAATAGCAAAAAAACGATTGGTATCGATTCTTATGACTTCTCATGATCTTAACTCTGCTCTACCATCCTCAGATTACGTAATTTGTATAAATAATACTATCTATTGCCAAGGCAAGCCTGATGAGATTATGAAAAATAGAACCCTAAATGAAATATTTAGCAGTCACACAGCAAAATGATTCAAAATATTTTGCGTCTTCTGCACATAACTACAGTGCTGACACGTTACAATATATTATCTTATTTACTTCCACCATCAAAGAAATCAATAAATAAAATACAAGGCCATAAGCTAAAGTGTGCTCTTGAAAAATTAGGTCCGGTGTTCATTAAGTTTGGGCAGTCTATCTCATCACGTACTGATGTTTTAAATGAGGATATAACAAATAACTTGTTATTGATATGTGATAGATTGCCATCATTTTCACATAAAATAGCAGTTAAAACTATAGAAAGTGAGTTTAATTGTAAATTGAGCGACATTTTTTCAAGCTTTTCTGAAAAGCCAATTGCAGCAGCATCGATTTCTCAGGTGCATAGAGCAGTTACAACTGAGGGTAAGGAAGTTGCTGTGAAGGTTTTAAGGCCAAATATTGAGAAAACATTCTCAAGGGATATAAAAATGCTTTCTTGGCTTGCAGAAATTGCAGAAAAATTTAGCGAACAATCAAAAAGGCTGAGGCCAATTGAATTAGTCAAAACTTTTGCTGAAATTTGCCGATTAGAGTTAGATCTACGTTTTGAAGCTGCTCACTCTTCAGAACTAAAGGAAAACACAAAAAATGACAGAGGTTTTTATGTACCTGAAATAGATTGGAATAGAACTGCAAAAAAGGTTTTAACATTAGAATGGATAGAAGCAACACCAATATACGAAGTTGAAAAACTGAATAATCGTAAGCAAATAGCTATCAATCTTATAGAATCGTTTTGTAGTCAGGTATACAGGGATTGTTTTTTTCATGCTGATATGCATCCTGGAAATCTAATGGTTGATAGTAATAACAATATTATTGCCCTGGATTGTGGAATCATGGGTAGAATAGATCGTGAGACATGCTATTACGTTATAGAGATACTCAAAGGCTTTTTAAATCGGGATTATGATCACGTTGCAAAAATGCACTTTAAAGCTGGTTATGTTTCATCACAGCATAGAAATTTTGTCACAGCTTGCAGGGCAATAGGTGAACCCATTATTGGGCAGCCTATACAGAAGATTTCATTTGCTAGTTTACTTGCTCAGCTATTAAAAATAACTGGTGATTTTGATATGAAAGTTCAAACACAATTGTTATTGCTGCAGAAAACTATGATTTTACTGGAAGGGACATGTAGAAAGATCTACCCAGAAATCAATATGTGGAAAGTAGTTGAAGCGTGGATAAGCAGTCAACATGAAAGTAAAATAGGGTATAGGGAAAAAATTAGAAATTCTTATCCTGTAAAAACAATCCAAGGGATATTTAGCCTTATAGAAAAATTAAACCTAATAGCTGATAAAAAATTAGAAAACATCCAAGTTAAAAATAAATCAAATGGAAAAGTCTATTTTTTACTGTGGTTTGTAATTATAATTCTAATCGTTAAATTTTTAATTTCTTAAACTATGGGAAAAAACTGCGTCAAACCCAATTTTTAATTCAACTTAATTTTTAATCTGCAGGAGTCGAGTTGAGAATGTCCAATTTTCCACTTTCTATAACATACTTCAGCGCCTCTTGCTCCTCTTGAAGCCCAATGGCTCACCACTTATGTGTAAATTAATCGTTAATGTTGTACACGTTCTTTTCTTTTTCTACTCTCTCTTGCTCTTCAATACAATATATAGCAAGCGGATTAGCTTTAAGTCTTTCGACTCCTATTTCTTCTCCTGTTCCATCGCAGTAACCATAAATGCCTAATTTTATTTTTTCTAACGCCTCCTTAATCTTTTCTTTTCTATCTTTTCGGCGCTTGATTAATTCCTCGTTTCCACTATCTCCATCAGAATAGTATGTATCAATACTATTATCTTCTAGTTCTTGTTTCTCCAACTCAGCGAGTATTGATTGTAACTTTAAGCTGAAGTATTCCAGTTGTTTTACGCTCATATATTCTTCATCTTCTGAAGGAGTGTAATCTTCTGGTGACTTTATTTTTGGTAACTTTTCCATAATTGCATTATCAAAAAAATAATAAAACCTATATAACTTATGAACAAAAAATTATACTACCCTCAAAGTAAACACTATAATTTATAATAAACATTTAAAAGCCTAGTATGATCGACTCAGTAAAAAAATTAGTAATAGATGATAAAAACCTTACCTATATAGTATGTATTTTCATTATAATGTTAAGTTTATCTTCATTTACACTTGAAAACAACAATAAACAAGAAGTTATGTTAACATTCACATGGATATGTGCTACATTTGTTTTGCAGATCTCTACAAATAATTTGTTTACATCTGATTATCATGATGGAATATTAGAGCAAATCTTTGTACAGCCACTCTCTTCTAGGCTTATAGTTGCTTATAAAATTTTCGCTCACTGGTTATTATTTGGGCTACCGATTTCAGTGGTTTCTTCCATATTCAGCTTTGCAGTTCTAGGCAATAGTATTGAACACTCAATAGCAGTTGGAGTGTCTTTATTATTTAATACGCTGATAATCATTAATATTTCAGCTACTGGAAATGCATTGATGATTGGTCGAAACAACTTAGCATCAGGAGTATCGCAAATCCTTGTTTTGCCAATGATAATGCCAACCTTTGTGTACTTTAAAATGCTAACTCAATTTGAAAATTTGTCCTTGAATATTTATACACTACTAATCACCATGTTAATTTTTGTCGTTTTGATTGTTAACAGCACTATAACTACTCACATGGCACTAAAATTTGCTGTGGAACAGGATTGAAAAATCTTACTGTTATTCAGTAGGTATCCGTTTAGCAGAGTGGCAAAATAGGTAGACAAGATAAACCAAAAAATCAAGAAAAAGTGAGTTTACAACAAATGGTGTCATGCAAGTAGCTGACAACATAGAAACGAAAAAACTTACTTGACAAACTCCGCCAGCGCCCTTATCATGAAACTGAAGCTATTTATTTATCTTCGCAATCTGCAGATTAAAACGACAAAGGGAACTTTGTATTTGGCGTAAATCATGCTTAATTTTTTGCACTATGTGCACCTCATGTCTTTATAAAACTTCTGGGTTTCTACCTATACAAGCCGAAACGCGCTTATAAAGCGTTTAAGACATCAAAAGACGTCAAATAGAACAAGGGAGAATTTGAATACTAGCTACCCTAGGTTTTCTTTGCCTTTTTTTCTGCTTAGTAAATTTCTTAAACATTTGCAGCGTAGGTTAGTTGCAATTAAAAGCAGCTAAATTGCAGCGTTTAAGACTTAAAAAACGCCAATACTGAAAATAGACAATGACTAGGGCTTCTTTTGACTTTTTTTTCGTTTGGTAAATTTCTTAATGTTTGTAGCTAAACGACGACCGTCATCCCGCTGCTTGTTAGCGGGATCTAGAGATACCGTGACGGTATGACGGTTCGTGGTGGCATGACGATAAGCCTCGTCATCCCGCTGCTTGTTAGCGGATGAGATACCGCGAATGAATCGCGGTATGACGGTTCGTGGCGGCATGACGATAAGCTCGTCATCCCGCTACTTGTTAGCGGGATCTAGAGATACCGCGGCGGTATAGTAACTCGTCATCCCGCTACTTGTTAGCGGCTAAGAGATACCGCGAATGAATCGCGGTATGACGTAGATTGCTGTCATTCCAGTCTGGAATCTAGTCTTTATTATGCAGCCACTTGGTTAGAATTAAGTCTTCTGGATCCAAGTAGTCAGGGCACTGGGATGACATCATAGGGACACTGGGGACACCCTGACAACCGTCATCCCGCTACTTGTTAGCGGGATCTAGGAATACCGCGAATGAATCGCGGTATGACGTAGATTGCTGTCATTCCAGTCTGGAATCTAGTCTTTATTATGCAGCCACTTGGTTAGAATTAAGTCTTCTGGATCCAAGTAGTCAGGGCACTGGGATGACATCATAGGGGCGCTGGCCTGACAACCGTCATCCCGCTACTTGTTAGCGGCTAAGAGATACCGCGAATGAATCGCGGTATGACGTAGATTGCCGTCATTCCAGTCTGGAATCTAGTCTTTATTATGCAGCCACTTAGTTGAAATTAAGTCTTCTGGATCCAAGTAGTCAGGGCACTGGGATGACATCATAGGGGCGCTGGCCTGACAACCGTCATCCCGCTACTTGTTAGCGGCTAAGAGATACCGCGAATGAATCGCGGTATGACGTAGATTGCTGTCATTCCAGTCTGGAATCTAGTCTTTATTATGCAGCCACTTAGTTGAAATTAAGTCTTCTGGATCCAAGTAGTCAGGGCACTGGGATGACAGTGCGCCGTAGAAACACGGAAAGTGTTGAAGCTGTGCAGTAGATGAGGGAGGGCCCCTCGGAGCCGGTTTGCAAGAGCAGGCTTCAAACAGCCATAAGCTGCTTTGGTAAAGAGCTAAGGTAGTGAGCGTTATGGAAAAGGCACAATTATGTGTCATGTATGAAATAGAGAGACGAACGCAAGTGAACCACTGATGAAGTGTCGAAAGCGTAGAGACGACGTCAAAACCAGGGGGTAGTCGTTAACCTGGGATGAATCTACAGGGAGCTTGTTTACTGGGTAGGTGGCGTCCGGCATAAAAGTGGCGTGAATCTATTTTAGGCTATTGCATGGAACTACGGGAACCTGTCGTTTCGATGAAAAGGGAGAAGTCCAAAGAGCTGATCTCTGAGGATGAGAGTACCGATGCGAAAAACAGGGGCGGATTAGCTCGTAGTAGCGAAGAAGTTTCTGTAATGGAAATGGAGTGAAGGGGCTAAGTTATTTAGTTTTAATTATTTATCAACCGAAAGGGAGGAGTTAATGAATGAAACAAAGTCTTTTGATATACCAAAGCAACTTATTTGGAGAGCTTATAAACAAGTATCGAAAAATAAAGGTGCAGCAGGTGTAGATGAGGTCTCGATAACAAAGTTTGAAGAAAATCTAAAGGATAATCTATACAAATTATGGAATCGGATGTCATCCGGAAGTTATTTTCCAGAGCCGGTAAAAGCTGTTGCGATACCAAAAGATACAGGAGGGCAAAGAATTTTATGTGTGCCTTCAGTATTCGACAGGATAGCGCAAACAGCAGCTACAATGTATCTTGAGCCGTTAGTAGAACCGAAATTTCACGAAGATTCATATGGTTATAGACCAAATAAGTCTGCGCTGGATGCGGTATACACAGCACGGAAGAGATGTTGGAAAAATGATTGGACGGTAGATCTTGATATATCTGGATTTTTCGACAATCTGGACCACGATTTAGCACTGCAGGCTATCAAGAAACACACAGACTGCAAATGGGTCATACTGTATGTTGAGAGGTGGATGAAAGCCCCCATTCAGCAAGCAGATGGCAGTAGGGTAACAAGGGATAAAGGAGTTCCGCAAGGAGGTTCAATAAGCCCAATCATTTCAAGCATATTTATGCACCATGCGTTTGATATGTGGATGAAACAAAATTATCCAACAGTACCATTTGAAAGATATGTAGATGATGCGATAGTGCACTGCAGAACTAAAAGACAGGCAGGATTTATGAAAGTAATGATTGAAGAAAGATTGGCTAAGTGTAAATTGAAGTTACATCCTGAAAAGACACAGATTGTGTACAGTAAGGATGATGATAGAAAAGAACAATTTCCTAAACAAAGCTTTGATTTTCTAGGTTATACTTTTAGACCTAGAGTAGCAAAGAATAAGATGAGGAATTATTTCATCTCATTTCTACCTGCAATTAGTAACAAAGCCAAGAAGAAGATCAAGAAAACCATAAAGTCATGGAGAATACATCGGATTACATGGACCACACTAGAGGAAATATCGAAGAAAATAGATCCAATAGTCAGAGGCTGGTTTCAGTACTATGGCAGGTTTTATAAATCAGAGATGTATCCATCTCTCAGAAATATAGAGAGATACCTCATAAGATGGGTCAGGACAAAATATAAGAAACTTCGTGATCACGGAAGACTAGCAAAGCAATTTCTAGGAAAAGTGAGAAAGAGGTCTCCAAGTATTTTCTATCATTGGACACTTGGGTTAGGATCAAAAGGCTAAATAATGGGAGCTGTATAAGCCGAGAGGTTTCCGTGCAGTTCTGCGAGAGACTGGTGGGGAAGTTCCGCCGGTCTACTCTCCTCATAGGGGCGCTGGCCTGACAACCGTCATCCCGCTACTTGTTAGCGGGATCTATCCGCGGCGGCGTGACGTAGAGCTCGCGTTAGCTATACTTTTATGCTTACCAACTTAGCTGGATCCAAGTAGTCAAGCTACTTGGATCTGCAAATTGCAATGTTCGTACAGCTGCGTGCTTGACACTGGGATTTAGTGCAGCTACCCTAAATTGGAAGCTCATCTTGCTATTTTTGGCTGAAAGGAACACATTTTTAGAATAATGAAAACAATCAGCACTTTAATTCAAGAAGGATCGGAGTTATTATCGTCACATAAAGTTGAATCACCACATTTGGATTGTGAAATCATCATGCAGCACGTACTTGGAGTGGAAAGATCATTCATAATTATGAACCATGCTGATCAAGTACCAAGAGACAAAGAACTTTTATTTTGGAAATTAACAAAAAAAAGAGCGGAAAGATATCCAATATCGCAAATAATAGGTAATCGTGAATTCTGGAGTAAAAATTTTATAGTTAACCAGCATGTTTTGGATCCAAGACCAGATAGTGAAACAATAATCCTAGCAGTGTTAAAATATTACCCAAATAAAAAGCAGAGACTAAAAATTGCAGATTTTGGTACAGGCACAGGTTGTTTATTGATATCCGTACTTAGTGAGTATGAATATGCCGTTGGTATCGGTTTTGAAAAAAGCTTGGAAGCATACAAAGTTGCCTATCAGAACACAAAGAAACATAATCTTCTCAGCAGAGCCAAAATATTTCCAAGTTCGTGGACAGAATGCAGCGATTTATTTGATCTGATAATTAGCAATCCTCCATATATTAAAAGAAGCAAATTGAAAGACTTGCAAGCTGAAGTGCAAAAGGAACCAAGAATTGCCCTTGATGGTGGTATTGATGGTTTGAGTTGTTACTTGAGCATTTTTCCAATATTAAGGAGGTGCCTTAAAAAAAATGGGTTTGCGATATTGGAGATAGGTGAAGATCAAAATGATATTGACAAAATAATCCCCTCATACGAATTAGCTTTTCAGGAATATGTATATGACTTAGCGGGAATGAAGAGATGCATTGTTATGCAAAAAACATAGCTAATGTTTTCTTGTATTATCTCCTTCATCCCATATTATCCTATGTCATCCCAGTACCCTCTACCTCGTCATCCCAGTGCGTGACACTGGGATCTATATTTACTATGGTCAAGCCATAGGATGACAGGAACGGTTTTATGCATTTTTTAAAGGGCAACATGTTTAAGCTTTACTAGCAAAGTGGAAAGTAAGGCCAGCCTCTATGCCGTGTGTATGAAAAAAGCCGTTCTGTATGGTAGTAGATACTTGATTATCACCTGTTTGTTCAGCCATTCCATTTGGCTTACCTGGACCATTATCAAAGTTGGGATCCCATTTTAAGGTGTCTAGTTTATACTCACTGCTACCAATAGCACCAAAACCTCTATATCCGATATGCATATTTACATCTTCGTTTATGCGATAATCAAGGCCAGCTTTTAATTGACCTGCAGGTCTTATTGACGATTTTTCAAACATTGTCATTCTTGTTGCACCAATTCCAATACCAATGTAAGGAGAAAAAGAGAAACGGTCACCCTTCCAATGATGATAAACATTTGCCATCACAGATATGTTCTCAATTTGGTCATGATTGATAATTGATCCATACTGCTCGTTTTTTTCTTTGTACGATATTGTCATCTGGCCGCTTGTTAAACCAATATTATCCACTTTTACAGAAGAATACATTCCTTCCAATTCAGCTCTGTAGCTATTGCCATTCAATTCCCCTGTATAACCCAATGCTACATTTGCAGCAAAAGGTGGATTATAATCTCCTTTATACTTACTTAGTAACTGACCTTCTGTGTTCTGAGCACTCCTGTCATTTATAGATACCTTATTAGTATCTGCAGCATCCTTATCTCCAATTTTTGCTTTCAACTCACCCATGCCATTAAAAAATTGACCATAATACCCACTACCAAAGTAAAATCCTTCTGTTTCACTCGCAAAAGATTGTTGTGACAACAGCAAAGCAAGTGCTGTAACCGCTAATGTTTTTTTACTAATCATTACTACTCCCCTAGTTAAAATAGCTAATCTAATACTAATTAATTAAAAATGGCTTAATATGAAAAACCTAATTATTTGCATAACTTGCACTTTTCTAAGCTAAAAAATAGGCAAAATCAACCTTTATTTTTGATCATTTTTTAATTTATCGTCAATATCCTCATCTTCAAATTCATCCTCCTCTTCTTCGTCATCAAACCCATCATCGCTCCTATCCTCATCTTCCTCGTCATCGAACCCGTCATTATCATCTTCATCTTCAAGCTTATCGTCAATATCTTCGTCTGCAAATTCATCTGATTCATCATATACTGCATCTTCGGTTTTAGTTTCAGCAGGATAATCAACTGAATTAGGTCCCTCAAGAACATTATTCCCCTCGTTATTAACCTTATCTTTGCTCGCAGCGGCAGAAAGAACTTTGTTTGGGTCATATGGTTCTTGTGTAGGCACACGAGTTTGTTTGAGCAGCCTTCTTGTGAAGGTGGTATCACTGTAGTACAAAATTTTCTTTGATTTAATTGGGTAAGTCGATTCTATTAAAATTATCTGATCGTCACGTGGCAACATAATAACTTCTTGAGGCAATAGCAATGCTCTTTGTATTTCAGAGATATGTAATGACCTTGAAGCAGGATTTAAATCTAAAAATTTAGGCTTATTCAACGATTCTTGTTGTACAGTTTTGTTTCCTATAAGTTGCGATATTAAATTAGCTGTTTCAATATTATTGGCTGCAAAAGTTATTCTGTAAGTCGAGTTTGACAAAAAGGAGTTCATCCCTGCTTCTTCGTATATTCCTTTGAGCTGCTCAGTATCTTGAACAATTAAGAATAACCTAACTCGATAACCACGAAAATATGCAATACCTGTTTGAAATTGCTCCATTTTTCCAAGCGTAGGAAACTCATCCATTAAAAACAATACACCATAAGGCTCATCATCCGATGGCAATTTTCTACATAAAAACTCAGTTGCCTGTTGGTAAAAAACCTGCATTAAAGGCCTGAGCCTAGTCAAGTTGTCAGGAGTTAAACCAACATAAACTGTAATTTTCTTCTTTTTAAAATCTAGAATATTAAAATCACTTGACGCAGTTGCAGTATCAATCAATGGGTTTGCCCACAATTCAAGTGATGAGTTCATGGTTGATACAACACCTGACCTTTCTTTATCAGCTTTTTGTAAAAAAGCTGCAATATTCATATATGCTACAGGGTGTAGTATTTTACCCATTGTATCAAGAGCAACAGCAAGATTATAAACCACGTCATCACTACGCATCGTACGCACAACTTCACCAAAAGATTTAACTTTCTCTGGTGCAGCAAGTAAGTATAATACCACTCCAACAAATAAGCTTCTTGCTTCATTCTGCCAAAAGTCTTGTTCAGGCATGATTAGGTTAGCTATTTTCTGCACATCGTCAACCATCTGCCCAGGTTTTTCACTAATCCATTGTAATGGATTGTAACAGTGACTTATTCCATCTGGCTGCGCTGGATTCCATACGTATACTTTTTGTCCTTGTCGTTCTCGCCAACCACTTGTTATTTCATAGTTTTCTAATTTTATGTCGTGTACAATTACCGAGTCAGTCCAAAATAATAAATTAGGAATTACAAAGCCAACACCCTTACCAGAACCTGTAGGTGCAAATAACAATGCATGCTGAAACCCATCAGAAATGAAGTATCCTCTTTTATCTTTACCAAGCAATAATCCCTTTTTGCTTCTTAATCCTGCTTTTCGTATGTCTTTCTCTGATGCCCATTGCGAGTCTCCATGAAGTGATTCTTTCTTTTTAAATGGTCGCCACTCAATTATCCTTTCTCTTAAATTCCATAAGATAATCATTAAAACAACAATAGGCAGTGCAGAAGATATAATTAATGTGATTTTGAGCTCAAGGCTATATAACTCTGGGTGGTGCCAACAATATTGTATATAATCAAAAATCGTTGGCCAAAGAGCTTGAGGGAAAGGCGTCAAACTAGGATTAATTGCCTTAAAATCCACAGCATCCGGACCGTCAACTAATAGAAAGAACAATATACCAGATAGATAGAAGCAAAACTCAAGTACGCTAAAAGCTACTACACCTCCTATGAGAATATTACGTAGGTGATTTCCATTACTCATAAACTACTCTTTTTTAACTTATGTATAAATTTAAGCATTTTCGCTCGCAGATCTAGTAAATAATATCTCAGAAATGCTTCTTTTGCCCCCACCGGTTCTTTTTAGCTGAATAACAATATCAATCACATTTCTAATGTATGGTATAATTTGGTCTGGAGGAATGCCAAGATTTGCCTGCATAACCATCAATTTTATTTGCTCAAGGGCCATTGTTGGACTATCCGCATGAAGGGTTGATATTGATCCAGGGTGACCAGTATTTATCGCCCTAAGAAAACTAAAAGCTTCCGCTCCACGGAGTTCACCAACTATTATTCTGTCTGGCCTTAAACGTAAGCACGCCTCTATCAAATCTTGAGTGGTTACTTTTGCTCTGCCCTGCCCTCCTTTAGAGGCAATTAGATGGACTTTATTGGGATGTTCGTTCAAAACGATTTCCCTTGCATCCTCAACAGTAATAATTCTTTCCTCATCTGGAATAGCACGCAAAGTAGCATTAGTAAAAGTAGTCTTACCAGTGGAAGTTCCACCGCTAATTATAATATTTTTCTTATTTATTACAGCGTATTCTAAAAACTCTTTTATTTTTTTTTGCCTTAACAGTAAATCCAAATGACGGTCAACTGGATTATCAGTTGCTTCTGTAACAGTTTCAGAAAAAGCCCCCATTTTTTCGTAATCATCGAGTGCTAATTGCATGCTAGAAGGCTTACGAATCGACATGACTACTTTATCAGGTTCACATGCTGGTGGAAATACTATCTGTATACGATAACCATTTGGTAATGTTGCCGAAAGTAACGGTGCTTCTTCGCTAAGTTTTTGTTCTGTAGCTTGAGCAATCAGTCTGCCAAGAGATTTCAAATGGTTAAGATCAAATACTTCTAATTTTTCACACCTTATTTCACCGCGATTTTCAATCCATACTTCCTTTGGCTTATTTATTGATATTTCATTTACGCCTTCTTCTCGAAATATGCCTTGTAATGGCTCCAAATATGTATCAAGTGCAGCATAATTCATTTCATTGATTTAATATTGCCTGTGAAGGAAATACTATATCTTGGTTAACAAATACTTTCAATGCGGTGCCTTGATCGACATAAATAGTTGGTTTTTTATCTGTATATCTGCCCACTATATCTCGCATGTCTTTAGAAAAATCATTGATTGACTTCCCAATTGCTTCATCATAGACAGACTTGCTTTTTCTTTGAAATTGTTGTAACAATTGATTTACATTTTCCAGGCTTATAGTCACCTTGTCTTCCTCAATTTCTAGCGCTTTTGCTATTTCCTTTTTCATTATTTTCAGCAAATCTTGCTCATTTTTAGCATTACGAATTTCTCCAATAGCTCCAAGGCCCAATTTCCATTTATCACTAGATTTATCCTTTGCTGCTTCACCAATAACATCTTTGAGTGAAAAAAAATCTATTTCAGTTGCAGTGATAGACTTTACTGCATCCATAGGAGTTAGCGTATCAATAAGATTAGAAGCCCTTTGCCCTATAACAGCTGAACTAATTGAAACACCAGCAAGTGCCACTGAAGAAAATAATGCACTTATTATTTTATTATCAACTATTCCTGCAATTCCTGCTCTACCAAGCTCGTCAGTACTAAGTGATGAGATAGCAATATCTATTCCATGTGGCAGAATCACTCTGTTCCAATTTATATTTACACGAGCTCTTGCGACATTCGAGTCAAATGAATAACTACCTATCAATCTTGAGCCTTTAGGTATTAAAACTGTATCACCAGTTTCTGCATAAACATCTCTACTCACCATAGCACGCAGCATTCCTTGCAGATCAGAGTTTATTGCAGTTTCAAGAACAGCATCAATAATTTTACCTTGAGTAACCATTAAACCAAGCTTTCCTACTCTGGTAGCTTTGCTCGATTGTGCTGAAGTGTCAGATAAAATAGCATCAGCAGCCTTATTCTCTCCACCATCACTTGAAATTGTTAACATTTGTGCACTACGTCTGTCTCTAGGATAACCGCCACCCCCTATTGTAGGAAACGAGGTAGGTAAATTGCCCATAACATTACTAGAAGGAAAATTTTGCTTTGGCAAAATAGGTATATTTGACACAGGAGTTTCTTTTGGTTTCTCTTCTTCTTTTCTAATTTGTTTTATTTCTGGTATGATTGGTGGTGTAGGAAGAGGAGGTAAGGGTGGTAAGGGATCAGTTATTATTCTTTCAGGAACCATTACATTATCTGGAACTTGTTCCAACTTTCCTTTCAATTCTTGAACGTTTTGCTTTGTTTCCTCTTTTTTAATAACTTCTGAACCCTCTTTGTGAGAAGGACTAAAATAGAGATAATACACTCCACCAACCAGAAGCACTAAAATAACGACCATCAATGCCCTATGACCTTGATTAGAGCCAACTGTTACTACCTTGTTCTCTATTTCTGATTCATCTTCTGAATTGTTACGCCTTTCTTTATTCATATTGCATGTACCACAGCTAAAGTGACCTATTTATAATTTCAACTTCACCATCTTCATAACGCATAAATAGCTTCTTATGTACTCCTTTTACTATAACATAATCATCAAATAACAGCCTTTTACAAGGTTTATCCTCCTCTTCTACAAAAATCTGAGGTATTTTATTATTATCTCTAAATTTTAAATAGGTTAAATAACCATCATCAAATAGCTCAATCGGAACTATATCCGCATTACCACCTTCATCAATATATGTATAATTGTACTTCGTATCATTTTCTTGTATTATTTTTTCTGGCTTGTCTGTAGTATATTGCATTTGAGTAGGTAAAGAAACCTCATCTAAATCAACATCAAATTCACCTTCTTCTTGAGGATAATAAAAACGTACTACGTAAGATATATCCTTTTCAGCAGAATAATCGTGATCCACTTTCTTAGCATCAGTATCTGGGTATTTATCGTAGTTTGGCCTTGAGATTAAATCAAAAATGTAATTTCTTTTTTTAGTTGTTGTAATAATCATGTTAGTGCGACTACTAACTTCAAATGGCATGATAAGCAATTTATTGTCATAAGGATTAATTTTCCAACTTGATGCATCACCAACAGCGATATTTTTAACTTTTTCTCCTTCCGCAAATTCAATGTAAGAATAGTAACCCTGACTAAAAACCACCGTAAATACTTCATTAGGGCTATACACAAAAGTCTTTATTCTACTATCTACAGAAATAGGCTCATTATAATTAATGGATGCGTTTAAATTGCCACTTACAAGTAAAGCTAAAACTAATAATATCCTATACATATTCATCATCTACTCTATATGAAATAACTTGAAATCCTAATGGGTTAATATATCTTTGCTGATCATCCATTTCAAGCGATGCATATCTATATGACATAATAACTATCTTATTTTTTCTTGTGGAACTTCCATCTCTCCGTGTAAATTCTACAAAAAACCTCACCTGAAGAGCATCGTTACCCAATTTTTGAATTGAGCGAATTTTAAATTCACTTTTGGTATCTGAGTATAAATTAAAAAGATCATCCATATTCTGCGATCCTACATAATTTCTAAATTCATTATACACATTAGGTGAGGAAAACAACCTCACCTTTGTATAATAGTTATAATTATAATGATATGGATCAAAAACCTCCCTTGCTTTTATATACTCTGAAATAAAATAATCGTTTAGCGCTTCATCTGCAGAATACTGTTTTACTGTAACAGGATCAACCAATTGCACTATTCCTGATTTCTTGTCAATTTCTATAACAAATGGCTCAATAGTGCTACTTGTGCTAATTTTAAATATGACTAATATGCTGATAGAGATCGTTGCTAATAATATTAATGCAAATAAAAGTAGAATATTCCTTTGAGCAATAACTGTGCTGTAGCGGTTTGAATTCCAATCTATATCCTTATCTAAGGATTCAGTATTTTTTTCTCGCTTAAAAAATCTTAGCATTTTAGTATTCCTAAAAATCTTAACTTATGTTAATAAACATAGCAAATTAACAAAGTAGTTACAACAAAAAAGCTAAAAAACTCTTAATCTATGGCCTAGCTTACCAAACTTTGTCTCCATATATGAATCGTTATATTTATTACGTTCCACAATAAGGGGTAGACACTTTGTAACTCCTATACCATTACTTTCCAATTCTGACAATTTCCTATCATTGTTTGTAAGTAATTGGATTTTGTTAATGTTCAATTTCTTAAGCATTTTAGCTGCAACAGCAAAACTCCTTTCATCATCTTCAAAACCTAATATTCTGTTTGCATCAACAGTATCAAGATTATGTCCTCTTTGCATACTGTACGCTCTTAACTTATTAGTTAAACCAATGCCTCTTCCATCTTGCATCAAATACAATATAATACCACTTCCAGAGTCAGCTATCATTTGAATTGCTTGATGTAACTGACTTCTGCAATCGCATGATAAGCTATCTAACAAGTCACCCGTATAGCACGAAGAATGAATTCTTACTAATGGTTCGTCATCTTTATCTGGATTGCCAATGATAATTGCATGATGTTCTCTTCCACCACTTTTGGTTCTATAAGATATGATATTTACTTCTTGAGTCTGTTTTAAAAATAATGATGTTTTGCACACTTCATATACATCCTGATTTTCTTGAAAATTATTTATGAATGACGTGTCCAGTGCAATAACGTCATTTTTCTCGCACCAATTTCGCATTTCATGGTTATTCTCAAAAGTCATATCAGCCACTAACGCGTATGGCAATAATTCTGAGAACTTAAGCAAGGCAATAGCACATTCATCTATTGTCTTTGAGCATTGCAACTCTCTTATGCAATCTTCCTTTGAACAGTTTATTAAAGGGAGCAGTTCATCAAAATTATTCACCAACAGACGTTTGCTGTTATGTTCTTTATTCTGAGATATGTATTTTACCTTACTTGAAGTTAAAGTAACATATACATTACTTGATATAAGCTTGTATTGATTAAATAAATCTCTTTCTAAAGCCTCAGCAGCAGCGAACAATAGGTAATTACTTTCATCATATATTACAATTGGCCGGCCGCGCCTGATTTCGCTGATAGCTCTTTCTACCTTATTGCTACTCTGATTTCCTATAAACATTTTTACCCATATTAAACAGCGATAAAAACTGGTGCGGCCGAGAAGACTTGAACTTCCAAGGCCTTATGAGCCACAGCGACCTCAACGCTGCGTGTCTACCAATTCCACCACGGCCGCACTATATTCTAGTTTTTATATAATTATTTTAAATTATTTAATCATTTTAGAATTTTTCATCTAGAGTGTCAATCTGATACTAGAATAATTTGGAAATTGCTTGTATAATTTGATTATGAATTTTATGATTATAAATTTTAATCATTTAAGACAACCTTACTACTAATTTTTAACTTAGGTTTTTATACAAATGAATGTAGCTAATATCTTTATTTTTTTAGCTCTCTCTCTTATAACTAGCTTTCATTTCGTCCATGCACAGATATTATACACATGGTCTCAAGTTATCCCAGAAAATAAATTAAGCATACGTGCAATTACAGACAATGACATGTGTCCCATTGTTTATGTCGATGGCGAGGAAATAGAAATGCTGAATCGCAGCTCAATTAACAATGGTGATCATAACGAAACAGTTTGTGAACTGACAGTACAAACAAGTGCCAAAAACATTAGTATTGAGGATCTACGAGTTCCTATATTACCAGAAAAGGTTAATAAAATCGCTTTTATTGGTGATACGGGTTGTAGAATAAATATGTTATTTCAGCAGGAATGTAATTCGGTAGATAGCTGGCCTTTAAAAAAAAATTTAGATTCAATCGCCCTTCATAAACCAGATTTAATTATCCATGTTGGTGATTATCATTATAGACAAACAAAATGTAGAAATACAAAAAAGTGTGGCGATATTTATGGATATAATAAAGAAGTTTGGTACGCTGATTGGTTTGAGCCTGCAAAGGATATTTTATCACAATCCCCTTTCCTTTTTGTTCGTGGAAACCATGAGAGTTGTGATAGAGCATATGAAGGATGGTTCAGGTATCTAGATTCATACCCCTTTTCGTCTGAAAAATGTGGAAACTTCGTTTCTAGTTGGTCCTTAGATGCTGGACCGATGAAATTTTTTATCTTCGACTCTTCATCCGGTGAGGATATTTTTACAACCCAAAGCACAATTGATGCTTTTGAAAGGCAATTTGATAAATTGATACAAGATAAGCCCACGTGGTTTTTAACTCATAAACCGCTTTGGAGATCTCCAAAAAAAGAATTTTTGACATTAAAAAGCCATGGTAATCTTACACAAATTGAAGCTTTTGGAGATAAATTTCCAAGCAATGTTACTACCATAGTTTCTGGCCACATTCATATAGCCCAGATTTTATTAATGGATAATGTTCCAGACCAGATTATAGTTGGAAATGGCGGTGCATCATTACACGCTCAAGATCAAGAGCATGTTTATCAAAATGTAGAATTTGACTATTCAAATGGTAGAAACTACTTAGCACACGAGGTTAGAAACTTTTTTGGCTTTGGCTTTGCAATACTAAATTTAGATGATCACGAATTTACCTTCTATAATCAACACAATAAGGAAATGTATTCTGCAAAGCTAACAGAAGATTTTAAACTTAAACGGATTAAAACTATAGTCGATTCATTTTAGGATTTGTTATTAGCTATTTTAAAAACGCTACTTAAACATCTTTTTTAATCGATTGATTTCATCAGCAAATTTTGAGTCGGTCTTTATAAAATTTTCTACTTGTTTTACTGCATGTATAACAGTAGCATGGTCTCTGCCACCAAAGTTTCTCCCAATATCTGGTAGGCTTTTTTGCGTAAATTTTTTGGCAAAATACATAGCTATTTGTCTTGGCCTTGCAAGACTGCGAAGTCTTCTATTGGATTGCATATCTGCAACCTTTATATTGAAAAATTCAGCTACTTTCTTTTGTATTTCTTCTATTGTGATTGACCTATGATTTGACCTAAGAAGATCGATTAGGGTTTCACTAGCTGATTCTACCGTCATACTTCTTCCAATTAATGAGGTATGGGTAACCTTATTTAATGCTCCTTCTAATTCTCTTATATTAGATTTTATGTTCCTTGCTAAAAACTCTAGGACATCTTTCGGAACATACATATTCATCTGCTCCACTTTTGCCTGCAATATACCAAGTCTTAATTCAAAAGTTGTTTCATTAATATCTGCCACCAACCCCCAACCGAGTCGTGATCTTATTCTTTCTTCCACTCCATCAAGATCACTAGGAGACCTATCAGCTGATATAACCAATTGCTTATTTTGGTCTATCAATGCATTGAAAGTGTGAAAAAATTCTTCTTGTGTACTATCTTTACCACTGATAAATTGCACATCATCTACCATCAATACATCTACTGATCTAAATTGCTCTTTAAATAACATAATATCTTTGCTTCGCAGCGCTGTAATATATTGGTACATGAATTTCTCTGCTGATAAATACACCACTTTTCTTTTTGTTGATGGGGAATTGACTATGTGCCAAGCTATAGCATGCATTAGATGTGTTTTACCAAGTCCCACTCCACCATATAGAAACAAAGGATTGCTGCCTAATATTGGATCTATAGATTCTGCCACACGCTTTGCCGCCGTAAATGCTAATTCATTTGGCTTTCCCACTACAAAATTATCAAAGGTGAACCTTGGATCCAGCGGCGAACCAAGATTATGATTACTTTCCTCTCTGTTTTTTAGTATAACATTAAAATTTGAATTCCTTTCCTCAATTACTTGAATATCAATAGAACGTATACTTTTATCTTCGCTTTGCCATAATGATAATATTTTTTTCATGTAATGAACTGTAATCCACTCTTTTATAAACCTTGTTGACACGGATAAAAGAACTTCCCCATTTCTGCTACTGACAAATTTTAGCGAACTCAGCCAGCTGTTATATGTTGCTTCTCCATAAAGATTATAAAGACAATTTTGGATTTTTTCCCAAGTAACATTGTGATCTGTTACTGTAATAATCTGATCAAAAAACATAGTAGAAACCTTAGGGCTAGTTAAGTTCATATACCACACCAAGAAAAAAGCAATAATTAGAAAAACATAAGATAATCAATAGCTTACTGCAAAATGAAAAGCTAATACTACTTAATACATACTAAAAATTATGGTGATTTTTTGATGGGTTGTAAAGGGTATAAAAACACTAAAATTGATCATTTTTATTTCAAAAAAATGAAAAATTTGTAAATGTCGCTTGTATCGAGGATTAGAAGCATGCTATTAAAAATAGTAATACATTATGTATAAATAAGATGTTAAATTTACTGGCAAATAAGTAAAGTATTCATATAAATATAGCTAACCTAATATAGATTTACTGAAGCAAATTTATGATTATATTAAGTAATTTGAGTTGTTATGCTGTATTCGGTATTGAACTAGAGTTTTATATTGAGGGAATAGAAAAAGAATATTTATTTCTGAGTAGCATCAAAAATAAAATAGCATCTCTTGAATTTTCTTGCGAGAAGGAGAATTCTACACATCAATATGAGATAAAAAGTGGTTGTTATACGAACTCCGACAATTTAATTAAGCATTTTGAGTTAGCGAAACAATTACTTACTGAAACAGCACAAAAACTTGGCGGGAATGTTTCTTTTAAAGCAAAGCCTTATTTGGATAGAGCAGGCAGTGCATTAAATGTGCATGTTAATCTCGTGAATTCAAATAACGATAACTTATTTTATATCAATGAGCAAAAGTATAGTGATTATTTGATTCATAGTATTGGTGGATTATGTGCAATGATGAAAAAACATATGTTGTTCTTTGCTCCAAATGATGATTCATATTTAAGATTTCAGTACCCGGATATTCATACTCCAACTACGATTAGTTGGGGAGTAAATAACAGAACTGCTGCGATAAGAATTCCCTATTTTGGCAACGATTCCAAAAGATGCTGCCTAGAGCACCGTGTTCCCGGAGCAGATTGTGACCTTGAAAAAGTACTCACAGCAATAATTGAAGGTATGACTTTTGGTATAGAGAACAAAATTGCTCCGCCAAATAGGGTCTACGGCATTGCGTCTGACCCTCAATATAAGATGGAGAGTTTGATATAAATTCTAACCACGTTGGTTAACAATAGACTTCTTGCATAACCCAAACTAAGTAGAAAAAAGGTATAGCTAACACGTCATACCGCGATTCATTCGCGGTATCTCTTAGCATAGACAAGCAGCGGGATGACAGCAATCCTACGTCATACCGCGATTCATTCGCGGTATCTCAGCCGCTAACATGTAGCGGGATACTTAACCGTCATACCTTAACATAGATCCCGCTAACAAGCAGCGGGATGACGAATTACTTAGCTGTCATGCCGCCGCGAACCGTCATACCGCGATTCATTCGCGGTATCTCAGCCGCTAACAAGCAGCGGGATGACGGTTGTCGGTAGGCCTAAATTACTTTAGCCATAAATACTTAAGAAATTTACCAAACGAAAAAAAAGGCAAAAGAAGCCCCGTGGTTGGCTAATTACTTACATTATACTTTCAAGTATGGCGTTTTTTTATTCTAAACACTTAATAACCGCGATTCAGCTACTTTTAAATGCAACTAACCTAAATTATAAACGTTAAGAAATTTACTAAACAGAAAAAAAGGCAAAAGAAACCCTAGGGTAGCTAGTTATTCACTATCCATTTTTTAAGTTGGCGTTTTTTTATGTTTTAAACGCTTTATAAGCGCGTTTCAGCTTATGTAGGTAGAAATTTTAAGACATAAGGTGCACATAGTGCAAAAAATTAAACATGATATGCCAGATACGTGAGTTTTTTTGTCATTTAATCTGTACAGAGAAGATAAATAAATAGCTTCAGTCTCATGATAAGGGGGCTGGCGGAGTTTGTCAAGGAAGTTTTTCGTTTCTATTCCCAATGTTATACGGTTATGCAAGAAGTCTAATATTTTCCATAGTTAGCCGCAGTTAGCCGCTCTGGCACTGTCATTGGATAATTACTTACGGAAGTTCTCGGAGCATTGGTAGGTTCTTTGATTTCTTGGTAACATCCATTCATATGCATAGGAGGGAATCGCATTAAGTCCATATAGTCCGTTGCGTATTTAGTCCGACTTGTATCATCAGTATCAGCGCTTTCAGAAAGTGAATTACCTTTGAAATCCATATGTTCAGGTAGTCCATTTTTCATTTCTTCTTCTGCTCTTTTCCTTATTATTTCTTCTTCTAGCTCAGCTTCAGTTCTTTCTGGTTCTTTTGCGGATATTTCTGTATCTTTTCCTTCACCTTCATCAACACTGCTATACCCTTCATCTTCTGAAACACCAGTAATTTTAGCAGGCTGTTCTTTTTTAGTTCTTATTTTATGAATCAGCGAAAGTAATAAGTAAGTAACCACAGCAGCAGAAATGATAATGGCTATCTTTGCAGCAATGTGGATTGCTGCTAAAAATATTAAAGCTGATAAAGCCCCAGCTAGTCCAGACACAATAACTTTATTTTTGCCTTTTGTTATATTTAGAATTGCCACCATAATAACCTCTCAAATACTGTTCTAGAATTATTATACAGAAATTTTCTTATATTTGCAATTTTGCGAAAATTTTAATTATTTGCGTAAAGTTTTAAAGCTATACAAGGATTAATTAATATGCAATGTATCTCGACTATAATATTGTACAAACGCACATATTCAGTTAACATTTAACATGCAGAGCTTACTCATAGAGCGAAACAGGGCGGTGGTATTATTACTTATAGTAATTTTTATCTTCGGTTCATACGTTTATGTAAAAATGCCAAGAGAAAGTAACCCTGATATACAGATTCCTATAATCAGCGTGTTTGTTGGACTTCCTGGGATTTCTGCTCAAGATAGTGAAAAGCTATTAGTGCTTCCTATAGAAAATGAACTAAGATCCATCGAAGGTGTAAGAGAACTAAAGGCATTCGCGACTAATGATGGTGCTCACATGATACTCGAATTTGGAACAGAGTATGATAATAAAGAAGTGCTCGATAATGTCCGTTCAAAGCTTTCAAACATAAAATCGAAGTTACCTGTTGAAGCGGAATCTCCAATAATAAATGAAATAAACTTGAGCTTATTTCCGATACTCAATGTCGGCTTAATTGGTAATTTGCCAGAAAGAGCCTTAACTGAAATAGCACGCAAGCTAAAGAAAGAAATAGAATCTCTGCCAAATGTTCTCAAAGTTGAAGTGGCAGGTATGCGTAAAGAAACAGTAGAAGTTATAATTGAGCCCACAGTTCTAACAAAATATAACATTCAATCAAACGAAATATTCCAAGCTATATCAAGCAATAACAGACTAGTGGGAGCTGGGTCACTGGAAAATGATACCGGTAAATATTCGATTAAAATATCAGGGTTATTAAAAGATATAGAAGATATTATGAATATTCCTATTAGATCTCAAGGCGATGCAGTTTTGAGAATCAAAGATATAGCAAAAGTATACCCTAGGTTTGAGGATCACCAAGGGTTTGCTCGCATTAATGGATTACCTAGTGTCGTGCTAGAAATTTCAAAACGTAACGGAAAAAACATAATAGACACAGTAAATCAAGTAAAATACTTAATGGATAAGGCAAAAGATCAATTACCTGAAAATTTAAAAGTGGTGTACTTAAATGACCAGTCAAAAAACGTCCGCGATGTGCTTGATGACTTGGAAAACGGCATAATATTCGCTGTGTTGTTAATATTGATCATAATGATGCTTTCTATGGGAACAAGGATTGCTATTCTTGTGGCACTCTCGATACCCGGTTCCTTTCTCATTGGGATAATAGCTCTTTACTTTATGGGCATAACCTTAAATATCGTTGTGCTCTTCAGTTTAATCATGGCTGTTGGCATGCTGGTTGATGATGCAATTGTGATCAGCGAATATGCCGATAGAAAGATGATCTGCGGAATGGACAAAGTAGAAGCCTTTCACACTTCAGTTCGTGATATGTTTTATCCAGTTCTATCATCGACGTTAACTAAATTAGCAGTGTTTTTTCCTCTATTATTCTGGCCTGATACTGTTGGTAAATTCATGCAGTACATACCAATTACAATAATTCTAACTTTGACTGGATCGCTCATTATGGCTTTGGTTTTTATACCAACACTTGGTGCAATATTTGGCAAGCCTTCGATAACTTCAAAAAAAGAAATAAAAAAAACGAGTGATATAGAAAGTGGTGAGATAAAAAATGCTGGGCCTATAATAAGAGCTTACATACGCATGCTAGAGAAGGTTTTAGATCATCCTAAAAAATTCATATGTGCTACTGTATTCGTCCTGTTTTCATTTAGTGTGCTGTACTTTACCTTTGGTCCTGGAGTGAAGTTTTTTCCGAAAGTGGATTCAGATAATATTTTAATCAGTGTTAAAGCAAAAGAAAGCTTATCAGCCAAAGAACGAGATCTGATACTCAAAGAAGTGGAAGAACGCATTTTGAGCGTTGAAAAAGAAATTCATGTTTCTTATGCTAGATCAGGAGCATTTTCAGACAACGTTATCGCCAAAATTCAACTAGAACTTATGGATTGGCGCTTCAGGCGCAAAGCTAAGCACATATTAAACGATATAAGGAGCAGTGTGCAAGACATGAAAGGAATAATAATTAATGTTCAAGAGGAAAAGTCAGGACCGTCGGCTGACAAGCCAATACAAATTAACCTCAGCGGGAGTGCATCCAATTTGAATTTAGCAGCAGAGAAAATTCTAAAAATTATGGACCAACCTTCATCCGGGTTTATAAATATTCAAGATAGCAGATCAGCACCTGAAATAGAGTGGAATATGAGTGTTGATAAGAGTAAGGCTACAAGTTCTGGAGTAAGTGTTGCAACCATTGGCGATTTTATAAAGATGGTTACAAATGGAGTGTTGATTGGAAAATATAGACCAAATAACACGGATGAAGAAATCGATATTGTACTCCGTTTCCCCAGAAGGGACCGCAACATGAAGACTATAGATAATCTTTTTATCAATACAGTTAATGGCCCGTATCCTATGAGCAACATAGTAAAATATGCTCCCGAAAAAAAGGTAAACAAACTAAATAGGATTGATGGATTACGTACAGTGACAATTTCCGCTGATGTGGATACTGGCTATCTTGTTAATGAAAGAGTAAAGTTCATTCAGAATTCTATTGCCCAGAATTGGGACAAGGGAGTAAAAATTGATTTTAAAGGCGACAAAGAAGATCAACAAAAATCAGGAACATTTTTGTTAAAGGCTTTTATATTAGCGATTACACTAATGATATTGGTATTAGTGACACAGTTTAACAATGTATACCATACATTTATCGTAATGACAGCAGTGTTTTTATCCACAACATGTGTGTTTTTTGTTTTCTTTCTTATCCAACAAGTTTTCGTAGTTGTTATGTGTGGAGTGGGGATAATTGCTTTGGCAGGAATTATAGTGAATAATAACATACTATTGCTTGATGCCTTTCATCACCAAATTAAGGTACACAAAAATGACATCAAGCGATGTGTAATAAATGCTGCAATTTCTCGCGTTAGGCCAATATTGCTTACCGTTGCAACCACAGTTCTTGGTTTAATACCGATGATTACCAGGTTAAATATCAATTTTTTTACGCTACAAATCACATATGATGCTCCATCAAGCCAGTGGTGGGTTGACATTTCAACAACCATAGCAAGTGGAATATTGGCTGCAACGGTCTTAACTTTATTCTTTACTCCTGCGTTGCTTGTCATACAAAGACATGAAAAAACTTGACTTAAATTAGCAATCATTTAACATTTAAGATAGCGTTCTTTGCCCGTTGAAGCTATAATTATAACTAATTACATTGGATTTATTTATTATGATTGCTAATCGTAAAAGCAGTGTTAAGCAGAAAAGTAACAAGAATAACATAGTTGGAAGCCTTGATGTAATAAAAACAGCAGGAGAGCTTTCACTTCAAAAAGGTTTAGGTTTTGATGTTGTAATAAAGGCACTAGAAAGTGCTATAGAAGCAGTGGCTTATCAAAAGTATGGTAGCAAAAGTAAAATTATAGTTAATATAGATAGAAACACAGGCAAAGTTACTTCATACAGAAAACTAAAAGTTATTGATGACGAATCAGATGGAGAAGAGAATACTGAGTATGAATCAATTACGCTGACACAAGCTAAATTAATAAAAGGAGATGCAAAAGTTGGAGATACTGTTAGTGAATTGCTCTCTCTTAACACTGATCTTGCTTCAGCAAGGATTGCCCAGCAAAAGATTGCTCAAATAATTAAAGATGAAGAGTCAAAAAAGCAATATGAGGAATTTAAAGATAAGGTGGGAGAAATAAGGTATGGTATTGTTAAACAAGTAGAATATTCAGATCTTATTATAGACATAAATGGCACTAGGGCATATCTTCCATTGCGAAATTTGACCGGTGGTGAATCATTTCGTGAAGGCGATAAGGTTAAAACTTACATACAGACTGTTAAGCGCTCTGATGATGGACGTCAAATTATTCTTTCTCGGACTCATGAAGGCTTTTTAGAGGCATTATTAAATCAAGAAATACCAGAAATTGCTGACGGGTTAGTAACAATTAAAGGTATAGCTAGAGACGCCGGCTCAAGGTCTAAGGTTGCTGTTTTCTCTCCTGACAAGAACATTGATCCAGTAGGTGCTTGTGTTGGAGTTAAGGGAGATAGAATAAAAACTATTATACACGAATTAAATGGTGAAAAAATTGACGTTATAAATTACTCCTCAGATTTGGGTCAATTTGTTATTAAAGCCATTACTCCTGCGGAAGTATCGAAGGTTATTATTGATGAAAATGAAAATTGCATAGAGTTAATAGTTGCTGAAGATCAATTGAGTTTAGCTATAGGAAAAAAGGGCCAGAATGTAAGATTAGCTTCAGAGCTTGTTGGGTGGAAAATTGAGATATTAAGCACTCAGCAAGAATCAGAAAGGCGAAGTAAAGAACTTAGTCAATGTTCAGCTTTATTTGCTGAAGCTTTAAACTTAGAAGAGATTATGGGTCAGCTATTGGTAACAGAAGGTTTTTCAAGCGTAGAAGATATATCCAACGCTTCAATTAAAGAGCTTGCTTCAATAGAGGGCTTTAATGAGGATATTGCAAACGAACTTCATAATAGAGCAAACAAGTATCTGAAAGCAGAAAATGATAGAAAAATAGAAGAGCTAAAAAGTCTAGGTATGGAAGATGATGTAATCAATTTAACTTTATCAATAGACAATAAAATTGCTCTTAGTAAACACGATATTAAGACTTTAGAGGACATAGCAGATTTATCAAGTTATGAGTTTTGCAGCATACTCTCTTCCTCAGCTGATAGTAAAGAAAATTTAAAAGATACAGTAGATTCAATAATCATAGAAGCACGTAAAAAGCTTGGGTTAATATAATAAAATAATATGAATAATGAAGATATCAGTAATAAAAAATTAACGCTCCAAGGCTTAAGCAAGCTTAAATTAGACCTCAATTTAAACTCTTCAGCTAGCCCAAGTACTGGAGCTACAATAGTAAAAAAAAGAAGAAAAAAATCTCATGATGCAGAAGAACATAATTTATTTGACGAGAGTAAATTAGGTTCTTTAACAGAGAAAGAACAAATTTTCCGCATTAATGCTGTGCAGAATGCTGCTTTGCTGAAAGAAAGAAATCAGAGAGAAGAAAAAGAGAAAACAGCAAAAGAAGACAGCAATAAAGAGATTGACGAGAAAAATGAAGCGGACACTTTATCTAAAGAAATAAATAAGAAAGTTTTAAGTAATACTCACTTAGTTGAACTAAGAGAAGATAATATTGACTATGAGGACGACGATAAAAAGTCTTCTAAAGTCAATAAAGATATATATTCTAAGCATTCTAAACTGGTAATTGCACAGGCAATAGATGAAAAAACTGAACAACCCCCTGTATTTAAGCAAAGATTTGGTATAAGAAGTAGAAAGTCAAAGTTTACTAAGGGTAAAAATATATCAAGAGAAGTTATTATACCAGACAAAATAACTATCAGGGAGTTATCTATTCGTATGGCAGAAGATAGCAAGAGTGTGCTAAAAATGTTCAAAGAAGAAGTCGGTGAGAGTTATAGAGTAGATGATCTGGTGGATCCAGATATAGCATCTGAAATAGTGGAAAAATTTAATCATACGGCTAAACGAGTGAGCGATACCAACAGAGAAAAGGATTTATTTTTTATAGAAGGCAGAGAAAGCCTGCCTAAAAAACCTAAACCACCAATCGTCACTTTTATGGGACACGTCGATCATGGTAAAACCTCATTGCTCGATGCATTTCGTGAATCTAATGTTGCAGAAAGAGAGTCAGGTGGCATAACTCAACACATAGGTGCTTATCAAATAACGACAAAAGATAAGCAAAAAATTACTTTTATTGATACACCAGGACATGAAGCGTTCACTGCGATGCGTGCATGTGGTGCCAATATTACTAATATAGTTGTAATAGTAGTTGCAGCTGACGATGGAATCATGAAACAAACAGTTGAAGCAATAAATCATGCAAAAGCAGCAAATGTTTCTATTATAGTTGCTATTAATAAAATTGATAAATCTGAGCCTGGTGATGTAGAAAAAATAATTAATAGTTTGCCTCAATATGATCTCATCTCTGAAGAGCTTGGTGGTGATATTATGATTGTGCCAGTATCAGCAAAAAAGAAAACTAATTTAGATAAACTAGAAGAGGCGATTTTGTTAATCGCTGAATTAATGAAGCTAGAAGCAATAGAAGATTGTCGAGCACTTGGATGGGTAATAGAATCCAAAATAGATAAAGCGAAAGGAATATCAGCTACATTGATAGTTGAGGAAGGAACGTTAAAGGTTGGTGATATATTGGTAGTTGGTACAACATACAGCAAAGTACGTAGTATGGTTAATCACCTTGGTCAAAGAGAAAAAGCAGCACTACCCTCCGCTCCAATTGAAATTACTGGTCTAAATGGTGTGCCAAATGCTGGAGATAAATTTGTTGTTGTAAATTCTGAAAAGCAGGCGCGCGAAATTGTTGAATACAGGCTAGAGTTGATCAAGAAAAAGAAAGAAGATTCAGACGACAATAATTTAGATATATTCAGTCGTAATAACAGTGAAACAGAAGAACTATCCGTAGTTTTAAAGTGCGATGTAACTGGTTCTATTGAAGCAATATCAAGTTCAATTGATAAACTCGGTAAAGACCAAGTGAAATTAAATATCCTACACAAAGCAGTAGGAGGGATAACAGATTCAGATGTGCTGCTTGCAGAAGCATCAAGTGCAGTAATTTTAGCTTTTAATGTAAAAGTGGACTCAAAAATAAGGGACTTGGCAAAACAAAAAGGTGTAGAAATACATACTTATAACATAATATACGAGCTCATTGACGACATGAGAATGTATTTAACTAAAATGTTAAAGCCTGTTACACGAGAGGTTCGTGTTGGTTCTGCATCTGTGAGGCAAATATTTAACGTATCTAAAGCTGGTAATATCATTGGATGTTACGTAAGTGATGGAGTCATAAGAAAAGATTCTTTAATTAAGGTAGTGCGTGGTGGCAAATTGGTGCATGAAGGAAAGTTAAAAGCACTACGTAGATTTAAAGATGATGTTAAAGAAGTAGGTGTAAACTTTGAATGCGGAGTATCACTAGAGGGTAATATCGATATTAAAGTTGGAGATATTTTGGAAGCTTATCAATTAGTGCAAGAAGAAAGGGTGTTATAGTAGATGGATATGAAAAAGGAAATTAGAAACCTAAAAATAGCATCGGTATTGCATAGAGCAATATCAAGAGTCCTAATGGAAGGTAAGGTGTTCAATAAAAATGTAGCGGTATCTGACGTAAAATTAAGTAAAGATTTGAAAAAAGCAGATGTATATATTGTGTTATCTTCATTGAATATCCAAGTAGCTGACTACTCAGATTCAGAAAAAAGTACATGGATTTCAGCATCACGCACTGGAGATCCTTCTGAGAATAATTGTGATATTAACACTGTTGTTAATGAAATGAACCAATCTGCATGGTCAATACGTAAATCTATATTGTGTTATGTTGATTTGCGATTTATACCTGAGTTAGTTTTCAAGCCTGATTTAGCGTTCGATAATTTTGTTAACGTAAGCAAAATATTACATAATCACACTTAATTAATGTATTTCAACCATTACTTTTCATTAATGAGATTGCACAGTTTAACAGGTTTGTGGCTTGTGCTATTTCCCAGTTTGAGCGGTATTCTTTTAGCCTCAACTTCTCTATCGTATCAGGCTCTTTTTCTCCTTGTTTTGTTCACTATAGGTGCATTTTTAATGAGACCTGCAGGGTGCATAATCAATGACATTTTCGACAGGGAAATAGATGCGCACGTTGAACGAACAAAATATAGGCCACTTGCAAGTGGTGCATTAAACATAAAGCAGGCTTTAGCTTTACTTTCACTGTTACTGTCTATTGCCCTGGTAATCTTATTATTAACTAATAAAACTACACTTATACTTGGAATAATCTCAATGTGTATGATAGCTACTTACCCTTTATTAAAGCGGTATGTTTGGTGGCCACAATTGTTCTTAGGGTTTACCTTCAATATGGGATCGCTCATGGGCTCAGCAGCAATAATAAACCAGATCAGTATAGAATCCTTGCTGTTTTATATAGGATGCGTCTTTTGGACGCTTAGTTATGACACCGTATACGCTCATCAAGATAAAAAAGATGATGAAAAACTCGGAATGAAATCTACCGCATTATATTTTGGTGATACAACAAAATCTTGGTTGAAAAGATTTTATTTAATATCTCTTATGACGTGGCTATATGCTGGTATCTTATCATCATTAAATAACATTTTTTATATTGCTCTATTTGCTGTAGGGTTCATATTTCACCACCAATACAAAAATTTCAATCCTGACGATCCCAGTCAATGCATGTCCATATTTAAAAATAATTCCTACATAGGGTTGCTTCTCTTTTTTGGCATCCTTTTAGATAGAATTATCACCTAGGTCTCAAGAGTTTTGGCTCTAATGAAGTCAATAAACTCAGGTAGCCCGCAGAAACGAAAAAACTTACTTGACAAGCTTTGCCAGTCCTCTTATCATGAAACTGAAGGTATTCAGTTATCTTCATCTGTGCAGATTAAACAGCAAGAAAACAACGTAGTTGGCGTCTTATTTTTAATTTTTTGCACTATGTGCACCTTATGTCTTCACAATATTTCTAGGTTTTTACCTATATAAGCTGAAACGCGCTTATAAGTCGTTTAAGACAGTATAGTACGCCAATTTGCAGGATTAGGAAGTGAACACTAATTACCACGGGGTTTCTTTTGCCTTTTTTTCTGCTTAGTAAATTTCTTAAACATTCAAACTAAGGTGAGTTGCATTTAAAAGCAGCTAAATTGCAGTGTTTAAGACTTAAAAAAACGCCAATACAGAAAATAGACAATGACTAGGGCTTCTTTTGCCTTTTTTTTCGTTTGGTAAATTTCTTAATGTTTATAGCTAAAAGAGCCCAAGAGAGGTCAGTGCTCCTTTTTTTGTCATCTCAGCACCTTCTTCTGTCATCCCAGTGCGTGACACTGGGATCTAGCCTTTATTATTTGGTTGAAATTAAGTCTTCTGGATCCCAGTGTCAGCTACTTTCATAACATCATCATAAAGTAAAATGAGATCCCAGTGTCACGCACTGGGATGACAGGGGAAGGTATTAGGATGACACCGTCATAAGGTGAACCAGTGCTCCTTTTTTTGTCATCCCAGTGCGTGACACTGGGATCTAGGAAACTTAAAACTGCAAGTAATGCATTGGGTTTTGTGAATATGGGTTTTGCGTTATAGAATGAAACACTTTTGGTGAATTTGTAAAGAGAACTAGATCCCAGTGTCACGCACTGGGATGACAGAAGAAGGTGCTGGGATGACAGAAGAAGGTGCTGGGATGACAGAAGAAGGTGCTGGGATGACATTATAAGGGCACTGGGATGACAAGAAGAGGGCACTGCCGTCTAAAGGAACCAGTGTTAGCTACTTGGATGACAGAGAGTAATGCAAGAAAATAATTGGATTTTTTGTAATGCTACGGAGTTCAGTGTTTTCTATAAATTTTCACGCAATTTGTTAGCAAAATTGACAGTTGCTGAAATACTGAGTAAAATACTTATACAATAGTGTTAAGTGAGGAAAAATGGATTTTGCCAAATATATCAAAGATGATACTCTTAGAACTTGTCTTGAAAAGAAATGAGAAAGAGAATATGATGAGATAAGTAAAAAATAGTAGGTAAAAATGTATCCAAGTGATATAAGTGACAAAGAATGGGAAATTTTGGAGCCACATGTTGCACAAGGAGAGATAGGGAGGCCAAGGAAGCACAATATCAGAACGATTATTAATGCAATAAGGTATATAATGAGAGGTGGTTGCCAGTGGAGAATGCTGCCAAAAGATTTTCCGCCATGGAAAACGGTGTATGATTATTTTCTCAGGTGGCGTAATAGTGGCAAATTGGAAGAAATACACGATATGTTAGTAAAAAAGGTAAGAAAAATGGTTGGCAAAAATGAAATACCTTCGGTAGGAATAATTAATCAGTGAAAACCACTCAAAAAGGGGATCCAGAGGATATGATGCTGGCAAGAAGATAAAGGGTAGAAAACGTCACATTGTTGTGGATACTGTAGGTCTTATAATTGCTGCTGAAGTACACAGTGCAAGCATTCAGGATCGTGATGGTGCCCCAAATCTTTTTGTTCAAGCCAAATGCAAAGCTCCAACTTTACGTAAGTTTTTTGCTGATCAAGGATACATAGCAAAACCGCTGTTTATTGGAAACAGGATGTTTATTAACCATTACCAAGAAAGCTGTTGATGTTACAGGATTCCAGGTTATTCCTAAACGTTGAGAGAACCTTTGCTTGGCTTTCCAATTTTAGACGTATGAGCAAGGATTATTCCTCTTACTTCAAAAACCAATATCTTCTTTAATATGATTACTTCTATGCTTACTAAATTAGCTACTTAAGCCCTTTCAAGACAGGCTCTAAGCAGTAACTGTTGTTTGATATAAAATTTTTCTATGATAAATTAGGGTGTTTATTGTCAAAAATGCATTTTCTAATTGAATAAAAATACAAAATTATAAACAAGAGTTGTAATAAAACTAAATTCAAAAAATTTAAAAAAAACATAGTTGATATGACGGTCTGCTACGTGTTAGCGGCTAAGAGATACCGCGGCGGAATGACGATAACCTCGTCATTCCGCTACTTGTTAGCGGCTGAGATACCGCGAATGAATCGCGGTATGACGGTTAATTATTCCGCTACTCGTTAGCGTCATGGCAGTACGACGTCTTAGCTATAGTTAACAATAGAAGCAAAACTCATCCTTTTGGAAGAGGAGGAGATTTTTCCGGACCCTTAGCAGGGACTGCGTTTGGATTTGAGAATTCTGTTTTAACATATTCACCTCTTTCATTATATAAATCATGGAAATCATTCATTTGCACGTCAGTTTGAACTTCCACTTCCTTAGTCTCTCTTTGGTCTGTTGAAGATGATGCATCAACTCCTGCATTTTGAGTAGCTTTTTGTTTTAGTTGTTTATTTTCTTCTTGTAATTGCTTTAAATTTTTCTTTAACTCGTCAATCTCTCTTATTTTTTGTTTTAATTGTTCAGATATAGTTAGTTTGTCTCTAGTCAATTTTTTGTTTTCTTGTCTTAACCCACTAGCTATTCTGCTTGAGTTGTTGTTTACAGCTTGTATACCTTGGTCTTGCTGCTGCATGCTTGTTCCTCTACTTTCATATTCAACTTCAGTTTGAGTTGATGTAGCTGCTGTTTCTTCCTGACCTTCTTTTTGCTGTAATATGTTCTGCAGTTGCTCTAGACTCTCTTTGACAGATGCCAGCTCTTCCTGTGTACACGTTAACATCCCTTCTTTTTCCTTAAGTTGATATTGAAGCTTTTCTATTTCCCCCTTCGTATTTTCTTCGCTTAGCTCATCTGTAAGTGATCTTCCAGGTTCAAGTTGTTGAATTTCCCTCTCTAAATCTTCCTTTTCTCTCTGTAATTCATTTAATTCTTTAGACAATCGGCTCGCCGTTTCAGCCAATGTATTGTTTTCCTTTTTTGTTTCCATCAACTGTTCTGCCAACTGCTTTTCATGATTATCCTTTAAACCTTCCACTATTTTCTTCAGGTCATTCTCCAAATTTGCATTCTTTTCCTCTAGTGCAGTTAAATTAGCTTCACTTTGCTCCAATTTTCTCTGTAGTTCTTTATTTGCCTCATTTGTTTCACCTTCCTTATCTTTCAACTGATCATTTAAGCTCTCTATTACATCATTTTTATCCTGTAGTTCTTTCTCTATCTCTTGTGTGAACTGCTCAATATCTTGATCCTTCCAAGCTAATTCAGTTTTAGGTCTTTCAGCTTCTTCTTCCCAAATTTGCTTTCCCTCACTTAATGCGCTTATTTGTGTATCACCTTCTTTTTCTATCTTTTGATTAAGTTCTTCTAATTTTTCGAATTTCTCTATAAGTGACTCAATAGAAGCATCTTGTTCCTTTATTCTTTGATCTCTTTCAAATATCGCTCGCTGTTGTTCATTAACTTTATCTCTCAAGGAGTCACGTTCTAATCTTAGATCCTCAAGCTGCTTTGCCTGCGCTGCAAAATATTGAGCAAATGTTTCTTTTTCTTTCTCTAATTCCTCAATTTCGTCTACTTCACCTTTTGCTCCTTCTTGTTCATGCTCTTCTTCATCACCAGACATATCATCCTCAAATATTTCATCTTCATCACTAAATTCACTACTAGTGGATATAGAACTTCTACGTGAAGAAGGTGTGCTAGGAGAGGAATACCCACTGCTGCTTGGTGTAGGTGACTGTGGTGATATATGTGGATCTTTTGTAAATATTTCCTCTGCTGGTACTTGCTGATCGTCTACACTCCTAGTAAAAGCTTGATGCAGAGTTTTTCCATTGATAAAAACTTCTTTATTCTGCTCAACTAATTTTAATATTTTATCTTTTGTTTCCTCTGGTGTGAACTTTAAATCACCAAATTTTGGCTTACCAATAACACTCTGTATACCACCAGAATCCAATTTTACGGTCATGCTACAGTCTATGCTGTTACCTTCAGAATCCTTAGCCTGCCAGTTAATGGTCATTTCACATGAGCTTGAACCAGTAAAATCATAGTGCCTTTCGCTGCCTTTTTTGGTCGCAGTTATTTGACTATCTTTCCCTAAAGATATGTTATAAACCTTACCTTCACTGCTGGCCCTTAAAATATTGCTAATTTCTATTGGTTTTTCTTCATTTTCAAATCTAATTTTGAAGTCATTATCTTTTGTTGAATACGCTAAGAAATTTTGACCAGGCAGAGACGACTTAAGTTCTTTATGCGTTGTGTTTATTGATTGCTCAAATTTTTGGAACTCCTTTTCCCACTTTAAATTTATCTGTCCTGTAATGTTCTCATCTTTGCGTAAAGGGCCAATAAAATACCAGATTAAATTTTTTTCCTCCAATTGTTTTATAGTCTCTTGAAAGCTGCTACAAGATTCAATCACATCTAAAATATCCTTTTTCTTCTGTTCATCTACATCTAAACTTTGACCCTCAGCTATAAATACACTTTCGTTCTCCCATGGCATAATTTTACATTTTTGGAAAATATACTATAATACTAACAACTTTAATTGAAAAATCAACTAATTATGTGGGTAAATAAAGAAGAAATTTGAACACTTGTCCATTATGTTATATAGTAGTTACTCCTTAAGCAGTGCAGTATGGACAATACCATTATAAGAAAATACGATATTAGAGGTATAGTAGGCAAAGATTTGCAGATTAATGATGGGCATGAGATAGGTAGAAAGTTTGGCCAAACCGTAGCTAGTGTTTGTGTCGGCTACGACAGCAGAATAGATTCACCAGGTATAGAAAGAGAATTAATTAGGGGCTTAACTTTATCCGGTGCAAATGTTATACGCGTTGGGCTATGCTCTTCACCTATGCTCTACGCTGCAACACAAATCACGCAGGCGGATCTTGGTATCATAATAACTGCCTCTCATAACCCCAGCGAATATAATGGCTTTAAATTTTTTAGTAATAAAAAAGTCTTCTCAGATCAAGAGATAAAGGAAATTATAAGCAATCCAATTAAAGACAGTACAAGAATTGGAAGCTTAATTAACATAAATATATATAGTGAGTACATTCGCATATTAAAAAGTGCAGTGAAGAATAATACTACACAGAAATTAAAAATAGCCTGGGATTGTGGAAATAGTCCAGCAAGTGGAATTATAAGGTGTATTGAAAAGATCTTGCCTGGTCATACGCATATCGTAACCAATAACTCTATAGATGGGGCATTTCCACTGCATGATCCAGATCCCATAGAGGAAAAAAATCTCGCCCAATTAATTGACATTGTGAAGGAATATGGATGTGATCTTGGCATTGCGCTAGATGGCGATAGCGATAGGGTGCGCTTAATTGATAATAAAGGCAGTGTTGTTTCCAATGACCATTTATTTATAATTTTTGCACGTGAAGTGTTGGAGGAATATCCAGAAAGCAAAGTTATTGCTAACGTAAAAATGAGTATGAAAGTGCATGATTTTATTAGCAAGTTAGGAGGGCAAGTTATTACCTGTGCTACTGGACATTCACTAGTTAAGAAGAAGATGGTAGAGGAAGAGGCAAAGTTTGCTGGTGAATTAAGCGGGCACTTCTTCTTTTCTGAGCTAGGTTTTGATGATGGACTATATTCTGCTGTTAAAGCAGTTGACATTTTGCTTAAGAAAAACCAAAGCCTATCTCAGGTGATTGAGGATTTACCGAAGTTATATATCACTCATGAAGTAAAGATTGTAGTGAAAGATGAGAAAAAATTTCAAATAATTGAATCAATAAAGAAAACACTGGAGCAGCAAAATATTGTATTTTCAGATCTTGATGGTGTTAAGGTAACCGATAATAAAGGTTGGTGGCTTCTTAGGGTATCAAATACGCAAAACTGCATTACAGCAAGATGCGAAGGAGAGACTTTAGAAGGTTTTGAACTTACTAAAAAGGTTTTGTTCCATTACATTGATGAAGCAAGGTCTTTAAATTGTAGCTACTCACAGAAAAATTGACCCTATCTCTTAAATAGAGCCACTTAAGGTGGCTGCTCTTGAAAACCGATTTCGAAGGACCTTCCTTCATCTTCAATAAAACAAACATTACTTTGTTTGTTACTGCAGCACACCATTATTCTTAGGGTTGAAAAACTTAGAAAGAGCCATAAAAAAATTTTTAAATATATCTTTATATTATATATTCTTATTGATAATAATTTGTCATCTTTTTTGTTAACTTTACTGATGTTGTTGTAAGGAACATTGTTGCCAAATTTTGTAAAATTTATTATCCTAAGGTTTCAAGTCCTCACAGGTTTATTGGAACTATATGTACAATGTGTTTATCAGTGAAAATCCGGAGAAAATGATGGGGGAAAAGTTAATACATTACTTTAGCAAGGGCAGATGCGAAGGCAATGCAGAAATGAAAAATCTGCTGGGAGGAAAGGGGGCAAATTTAGCAGAAATGTGCAATGTTGGCATTCCTGTTCCACCTGGTTTCACAATTTCCACCTCTGTTTGTCAGGCCTACTGTCAGGATAATGAATTGTCTAACGACCTATGTAACGAGATCAAAAACTACATGGTGATGCTCGAAAATGACATCGGTTGTAAATTCGGGGATTTAAATAACCCCTTATTAGTTTCAATACGCTCTGGTAGTGTTAGTTCAATGCCGGGCATGCTTGATACTATTTTAAATGTTGGTTTAAATGATGAAACAGTTATTGGGCTTGCAAAAAAAAGTGGAGAACGTTTTGCTTACGATAGCTACTGCCGTTTTATCATGATGTACTCCAATGTTGTACTACAGCTTGACCATCACCTATTTCAAGATGTTGTTGATAATAAGCAGCAAAAGAGTGGAGCAAAAAGCTTAGCTGATCTTGATGTTGATGTTTTAAAGAGAATTGTTAACAATTTCAAAAGGATAGTACATGAAAAAACAGGAAAACATTTTCCGCAGAACGTTGAAGAGCAATTGTTAAACTCAGTTAATGCAGTATTTGCCTCTTGGAAAAATGATAGGGCTGTTTCCTATAGAAGAATATATAATATTCCTGAAAACCTTGGAACAGCGGTCAACGTGCAAGCAATGGTTTTCGGTAATTTAAATGATAATTCTGCAACTGGTGTGATATTTACACGAAATCCTTCAACTGGAGAAAAAAAGCTTTTTGGTGAGTTTTTGGTTAATGCTCAGGGTGAGGATGTGGTTTCTGGTGTTTATACTCCTATGCCAATTGACGGAGAGCAAAAAAACACCATGGAGAAGTTGCTGCCAAGTGTCTACCGAGGATTATGTGTGGTATGTGAAAAACTTGAAAGGCATTATAAAGACATGCAGGATATCGAATTTACTGTGCAGGACGGTAAGTTATGGATTTTGCAGACTAGGTCTGGCAAGCGCACGGCTGAAGCTGCTATTCGCATAATAGTTGATATGGTAAATGAAGGAACGATTACAAAAGAAGAAGGAATATTGAGAATTGATCCAAAAACTTTTGACAATTTATTGCATCCAGTTCTTGACGTTAAGAGTGACCAAAAAGTAATAGGGAAGGGACTGCCGGCTTCTCCAGGGGTTGCTTCTGGATATGTAGTGTTTAGTGCAAGTGATGCTGAAAAAGCTGCAGAGCAGGGTAAAAAAGTGATTTTAGTAAGGTCAGAAACGAGTCCTGAAGATATTAATGGAATGAATGCTGCAAGTGGCATAGTAACAGCACGGGGAGGGATGACCTCGCATGCTGCTGTTGTAACCCGTGGAATGGGTAAGCCATGCATTTGCAGTGTAAGTGGACTTTATATCGATAAAGATGGAACTTTCTTTTCTGTAGGGAATACAAAAGTAAATAAAGGTGAACCAATTACCATCAACGGAGGAACAGGGGAGGTTATGCTTGGCATTCTCCCTACAATTTCACCTGAATTATCACAAGAATTCAAAACGATAATTAACTGGATAGATGAAATTAAAACGATCAAAGTGAGAGCGAACGCTGATACTCCAAAAGATGTAAAAATTGCAAAAGGATTCGGTGCAGAAGGTATAGGCTTATGTCGCACAGAACATATGTTTTTCGCTAGTGATAGAATCGAATTCATTCAAAAGTTGATAATAGCTGACGATGAAAATGAAAGGGCAGATGCGCTCATTAAACTGGAAGAAATGCAAAAGTCTGATTTCAAGGAAATATTTTCTATTATGGAGGGCAGGGAAGTCACTATACGGTTGCTTGATCCGCCTTTGCATGAATTTTTACCCAATAATCAGTCTACTATAGAAAAAATCGCCAAATCACTTAGTAAGTCAGTTGAATCAGTAAAAAATAAAATAGCACAGTTATCGGAAAAAAATCCAATGCTTGGCCATCGAGGTTGTAGACTTGCCATTTCTCATCCTGAAATATATAGCATGCAGATTAGGGCAATACTTAGTGCTGCAAATGAGCTAAAAAAGGAAAAAAGTGTAGAAATCAAGCCTGAGATCATGATCCCTTTTATAATGAATGAGAAAGAATTTATTCTGATATGCGAGCTAGCAAAGAAAGAATCCTCTGTCATCTCACAGACGCAGATTCCAGCGTCACGCGCTGGAATGACATCAGACAAGGCTTATTCAATTGGAACGATGATAGAACTACCAAGAGCAGCACTGATTGCTGATAAGTTAGCAAAACATGCAGAGTTTTTTAGTTTTGGCACTAATGATTTAACGCAAACAACCATGGGACTTTCAAGAGATGATTCAGTTAATTTCCTCGATTCTTATAAGGAAAGCAATATATTTGACAATGATCCATTTGAAGTGCTGGACATCGAAGGGGTAGGGGAGTTAATCAAGATAGCCATTGAAAGAGGCAAAAAAACCCGAAAAGAAATAAAACTGGGTATATGTGGAGAGCATGGAGCAGATCCAAAATCTATAGAGTTTCTCATCGAATCAGGGGTGGATTATGTTTCATGCTCACCCTATAGAGTACCGGTTGCAAAGTTAGTGGCAGCACAGTTTAGTGTAAAATCTAAGTTTGTTGGGTAAGTGAGAAATATAGCGATAATATAACCACTGGTGACTTTCCTCACTTAGACAACTGTGTCAAGCACTGGAATGACACCCCTACTTAACCGTCATACCACCGCGGTATCTCTTAGCCGCTAACAAGCAGCGGGATGACGAGGATGCCACCGCGAACCTTCATACTGCCGCAGACCGTCATACCGCCGCGGTATCTCTTAGCCGCTAACAAGCAGCGGGATGACGAGGATGCCACCGCGAACCTTCATACTGCCGCAGACCGTCATACCGCGATTCATTCGCGGTATCTCAAAGCATAGATCCCGCTAACAAGCAGCGGGATGACGGTTGTCGTTTAGCTACAAACGTTAAGAAATTTACCAAATAAAAAAAAGGCAAAAGCAGCCCCATGGTGGTTGGCTATTTACCATGTACTAAAATATCGGCGTTTTTTTTATTCTAAAACGCTTGATTAAGAGCGATTTAGCTGCTTTTAACTTGCAACTAACCTACACCGCAAGTGTTTAAGAAATTTACTAAGCAGGAAAAAAGGCAAAGAAACCCCGTAGTAGCTAGCATTCAAATTCTCCCTTGTCAATTTGACGTTTTTTGCTGTCTTAAACGCTTTGTAAGCGCGTTTCGGCTTATATAGGTAAAAACCTAGAAATTTTTAAAGACATGCGATGCACGTAGTGCGAAAAATTAAACATGAGACGCCAAATACCCTAAGTTTTTTGTCATTAACCTGCACAGATTGCGAAGATAAATAAATAGCTTCAGCTTTATGATAAAGGGGCTGGCGGAGTTTGTCAAGTAATTCTGTTCCTTATGGGTAAAAAAAGAGAAACTCTAAGTTGCAGCCGCACGATGTTTCTCTTTTCTGCTGTTGATGATTATTTCGCCTATTGTAACTGCTGCTAAAATAAAGCAGTAATATACCTGTGTTAATAAAGAAATAGGTGATACAGAAGCTATACTTCCTGCTAGCAATAGTTGGGAACCATAAGGTAAGATACCTTTTGTAGCACAAGCAAAAACATCTAATAAGTATGCACTGCGGTATGGTACAATATCGTGTTTCTGTGCGAGTCTTTTTGCAATGCCACCACTTAGTAAAATAGCAATGGTATTATTGGCAACTAAGGTAGTAAACATAGACGCAATTCCTGCTATCACAAATTCAGCTTTAGTTTTTGTGATATTGCTTTCATCGATGAGTTTATGCAACGCTTTTTGACCTTGTTTGTACATTATATGGCTCAACCCACCGATGAATAGAGCAAATATCACTATTTCGTTTACTTTTTTGAAACCGTCATACATGTCATGAGAAAATTGAACGATGGCATAGTCAAAAAAAGCTATTCCTAGCACACCAGCAATAATTATGTTTACAGTTATTGTTACTAAAGTGGTGACTTCAAGCAGCCCCATGATTATTAAAGAAATATAAGGAATAATTTTTATTATAGAATAATAATCTAAATTTGATATAGAAATAATTTTTGTACTACTTGAAATCACTGCCAGATAGGTGAGTGTTATAATACCTGCAGTAAATGCAACCTTAGAGTTTATTTTAAGTTTATCTTTTGCTGAAGCTCCCTGTGAAGAAACAGATGCAATGGTGGTATCAGATATCATCGAAAGGTTATCGCCAAATACAGCACCACCTACTACAGTTGCAGTTCCTATTTCAAGACCAAAAGCTCCACTTTTTGCCAGATTAACAGCTATAGGCACCATCAGCGCAACAACTCCCATAGATGTGCCAATTGCAGTTGAAATAAAAGCAGAAGCCAAAAATACTCCAGGCAGCAGTAATCTTGCTGGAAGGAAATTAAGAATTAAATTAGCAACAGTGTCTGCGCTACCAATTGATTGAGTAACCGCAGAAAATGCTCCAGAAAATAGAAAAATTAAACACATAGTAAGGGTGTTTTTGTCACCCATGCCCTCGATAACAGTATCGATGTTATGCTGAATCTTATTTGTACCACGTGAGACAGCAAAAAATAGTGCTGGTAATAAGCAGATTACTGGTGAAACCTGATGAAGTGGATTATCAGTTCCGATAAAAGAAAAATAAGCACCACTTCCAAGGTACAAGATTAAAAAAATAATCAAAGGGACAAAAGCTGTCATTTTACTGTACCTCAAACTTACGACTATAACTAATTAAGTGGTTTTAAGCAAGCCTGGTTTCACTAGTTCTACACGGAAGTTGATAGCAGAGTTTTAAACTTCATATTTAATCTACTAAATAAATAGCACATGTAGCCGAAGAGTTTATATCTTGTGCTATACTTTATTTTATGTCATGCAAACAGCTGATACTAGCATACATCCAAATAAGATAATGGAGAATATAAAAACCATATCAGTAGAAGACGATAACGTTAGGCTAGATAGGTACATCAGAAGAATTTTTCCTGATCTAAAGCAATCTGTAATTGAAAAATCTTTAAGGAAAGGGCTAATCAAAGTTGATGATTGCAAAGCAAAGTCCAGTGATAGAGTAAATTCTGGGCAAACTATAACGCTGAAGCACTTGAATTATATTGAGAACGCTAATTCTGATCGCAAATATAATGAAAAGTTAGTGAATCTACTAAGAGAGAACATATTATATGAAGACGAATATATACTAGCTATAAACAAACTCGCAGGGGTCATCGTTCAAGGTGGCGTAAAAGTAAAGATTAGCATTAGTGATTTGCTTGACCAAATAAGAGAGGGAGAAACATTTAAAATTGTCCATAGGCTAGATAGAGATACGAGTGGAGTGATAATATTCGCACGCAATGCCAATGTTGCGAGATATCTTATGGAAGAATTTAAAGGACGAAGGGTAAAAAAAACTTACTTGGCATTAACTTCTGGCATACCGAGCAAGGATAGTGGAACAATAGACTATCCATTGGTGAAAAAATATGTTTCAGGTCAAGAAAAAGTGGTCGTTGATGAAAATTCACCTCAAAATGCCACTACGCATTTTTCAATTATAGCAAGGTTAGAACATAATGTCGCTTATTTAAAATTACAACCAATTACCGGTAGAACCCATCAGTTACGTGCACATTTAGCTCATATAAATTGTCCTATTCTTGGTGACGGTAAATATGGTGGAAAAAAAGCTTTTATTGATGGGGTAGCAAATAAAATTCACCTTCATTCGCATTCTTTATCTTTAAAATTACCAAACAATAAAGAAATCACTATTACCGCTCCTATCCCTAAGCGCATTGAAAAGTCTATTGAAGCGCTATTTTTCGACTGAAACGATTTCACCAATCAACTTTTCTGTCTTTGGCTTTGATTTGAAGCACAGATATTAGGCTAATTAATGCGCAGGTAGTAAGATAAATACCTGCTGCAAGTTTTGTTTCGGTTTTTTCTATAAGCCACATGCATATGGATGGAGAGAGGCCACCAAAAATTCCTGCAGATATGTTGTGAGCTAAACTGAAGCCGGTGCACCTAACTTTCGTTGGAAATAACTCGCAGACAAGAGAATTATATATTCCAAAAGATGCACCTATCGGTACGCTTATCAATAGAAAAGTGAGCGTTACAATATAGTGGTTATCATATGATAATAGCGAAAGTGCCGGCAAACCGGCGCAAGCTAAAGCTACTAATGTAGGAATCATTACATTTTTTCTTCCAACTTTATCAGACAGTATTGCAAACAGCACTGCAGACGCTCCAAATGTAATTTCAACTATAATCCTTACTACATTTTTAATATTGATGCCTGAGAGAATAAGTTCTTTTACAGATATGTTGTAGAACATGATTGCTGAATAAACGATTGCATTTTGGGCTATACCAAGTCCAATTGCTATCACAAATGCTTTTTTATAGTCCCTGATTAATTCTAAAAATGGAGAATGAGATAAGTTTTTATTTTGATCGTGCACTTTATATGCTAAGCTCTCTTCCATTATATATCTTATTAAAAAACCTATCATGCCCATAACAGAGCAGAAATAGAAGAGCAACCTCCAGCCCCAGATTTCATAATTTTCACCTGTAAACTTTTTGCAAATAGCTATCATTATAAAACATGTAATAGAACCAAGAGCACCGCTGAAGGCTTTCATGCTACCCAAAAATCCTAGATTTTTTTTATCGCTTGAATGCTCTATTAAAAAAGCTGAGTTGATACTCGTTTCCCCACCTGCTGCCATTCCTTGTGTTATTCTACAAAGCAGAAGCAATATGGGAGAAAATATTCCTATTTCTTTAAAGCTTGGTATAACCGCAATTGCAGTAGATGATATCGAAGCTAATATTACGGAGGTCAGCAAAATTTTCCTTCTGCCGTATTTATCTCCAATGTAACCAAAAATAAATGCACCAAGTGGTCTAAATCCAAATCCAATTGCAAAACTGCCAAGAAATTTGATTGTGCTTAAATAATCACTTTCTGAAGGAAAGAAAACATTGCTTATTATGTGTGTTAAAACTCCAAATAGAGTTAACTCATACCATATAATCATGTTGCAGATTATGCCCGATAGTATTGCCTTTTGGATATTAGTCATAATCTTTCGATTTGTCGTAATCTAGTATGTTACTGTTAACCGGTATATTTGTCTACAAATAGGAACTGCTAGAATAGAGAAAATGTGTAAGCCTAGATCCATCAAAAAACTATTTGCATCTGCTTAAAAAAATAATGCCAAAATATTCATGATTTTTTAACTTTTTCTCGTTATAGAATAATTTTAATTTTTACTAAAGGAGTATTGTATGGCAAAAGGGATTGACTTATCTCATTGGAACGGTAATGTTAACTGGTCACAAGTTGCTCAGGATGACAAGAATATAAAATTTGCATTTGCTAAAGCAACTGAAGGTGGAACTTATCAAGACCCTAAATTTGAAGAAAATTTCAAAGGAATAAAAGAGAATAATGTGCAAGCTGGGGCATATCACGTATTTAGGATGACTTCAACACCTGATGAGCAAATTACAAATATTACTAATACTCTTACAAAAGCTAGCTTTGATTCTAATAAAGATAAATTAGCTATTAGTGCTACAACTGGTATTTGTGAAGGAGAAAGAACAAGAAAATGTGACAATCCTACAAACCACACTAATACGGAAAGAGCCGAAAATCTTCATTCTTTATTGACCAAATTGGATAAAAATGGATACAGCCCGATTGTACATGCTTCACCGAAAACGTGGAATAGTTACTATACACAGAAAGATCATGACTTTTCCAAATATCCACTATGGGTTGCTGATTGGAGAGACAGATCGGAGCCTGAATTACCTAAAGATTGGAAGGATGCGGGCAAAGACTATACTTATTGGAATTACACCTCTCAAGGAAGAGTAGACGGAATAGAGGGCCAAGTCCCGCTAGACCAAACTAACCAAGATGTTTGGATATCCTAAAACTATAAAGTAGTGCTAGGGTCTAGCACTACTTTAACAGAATTCAATATTCTTGTTTTTTCCCCACCTAAACTCAAGTTATATACAACTTTATTCAACAACCTTTAGAGACAACTCACATAAATGCTTATCCTCCACCTTGGAAGGGGCACCCATTAGAACATCTTCACCCTGCTGATTCATAGGAAAACAGATTACTTCACGAATGTTCGGCTCGTCAGCAAGCAGCATAACCATTCTATCAACTCCTGGTGCTATACCACCATGGGGCGGTACTCCAAATCTAAATGCACGTACGAGTGCACCGAATCTTGTATCAACTTCTCCCCGGCTATAACCTGCAATGGCAAAAGCTTTATACATGATATCCAGTTTGTTATTACGAATCGCCCCGCTTGACAGTTCTATTCCATTACAAATGAGATCATATTGGTAAGCAAGGATATCGAGTGGATTCTTTTCCTCTAAATCTTTCAGACCACCGTGTGGCATGGAGAATGGGTTATGAAAGAAATCGATTTTTTTACTTTTATCGTCATATACAAAATAGGGAAAATCAATGATCCAACAAAACTTGAAGATATTGTCATCTATAAGACCTAATTCTGACCCCAAAAGAGTGCGTACTTTTCCTGCAATTGTTGCTGCCTCATTCTCTTTGTCAGAAGCAAAAAACACGCTGTCTCCAGGCTTTACATTCGTTATTTCTCTTATGTGGTTTAGCCTATTGTCATCGAGGAATTTAGCAATCGGTCCTTTCGCAGTTCCATCTTTATCAAACGTTATATATCCAAGACCCTTAGCACCGAATTCTTTTTGCGCATGTTCTATCTTTTTATCAAAGAAGCTGCGTGGTTCCTCTGCTGTCTTAGGTGCAGGGATGGCTCTCACTACCATACCACGCTCAATATTGCTTTTGAAAATATTGAACCCTGAATCACGGAAAATTTCTGTAACATCGCTGATTAATAGTGGATTGCGCAGATCTGGCTTATCAGAACCATATTTGAGCATTGCTTCTTTATATGTAATACGTGGAAAATCTTTATTGACAGACTTACGAGAAAATTTAGCAAACACTTTATATAAGGTAGACTCAATAATCTGAAAGATGTCTTCTTGAGTCACAAAAGACATTTCAAGATCTAGCTGATAAAACTCTCCCGGAGAACGGTCAGCCCTTGCGTCTTCGTCACGGAAACACGGTGCAATTTGAAAGTATTTATCAAACCCTGAAACCATGAGCAATTGCTTAAAAATCTGTGGAGCTTGCGGCAATGCATAGAATTTACCAGGATTTAGTCTGCTTGGCACCAAATAATCACGTGCACCTTCAGGAGATGAAGCAGTAAGTATTGGAGTCTGAATTTCCAAAAACCCTTGCTCTATCATGAGTTTGCGGAGTTCTGCAATAATTTGTGAGCGCAGAATAATATTGTTGCGGGTGTTTTCTCGCCTTAAATCAAGAAACCGATATTTAAATCTCATATTTTCTGGGTATTCTTGTTCGCCAGCAATGCTCGCTAATATACTTCTCTCTTCTTTCGCTATTTCTTCATCAAGATGGAACTCGACTTTCGATTCAACGTGCAAATTGCTAACTACAACCTCAATTTTCCCGGTTGCGATAGAGGTGTTTACCGTACCTTCAGTTCTAGCTTCAACTATTCCTGTAACAGTAATTACACTCTCCAATTTTAAATTTGATATCTCATCAAAAAAGTCTTTGTCATTATTAAATACTAGTTGAGTGATTCCATAGAAGTCTCTTAAATCAACAAAGATTAGGTTACCGTGATCGCGCTTACGATATAACCATCCAGAGAGGGTAACTTCCTTTTCTACGTCGTTCTTCCTTAATTCTTCACACGTGTGAGTTTTATAGCAATTCATATTTGTTTCACTTCTAAATTCTTTAAAAAGTATAGAAATAAACCTTACTACATACAAGCCCATTCGTCAGATATTTGTCCAATTTACGAAATAGAGCAATGTTGTTTTTATGCTGTCTTTACTCACACAAAAATTGCACAATTTCTATAATTATGGTATAATGGTAAGGGTGTTTTCAATAAACTAGGTACGAAAAATGTCTTTCAAGCATATCCTCATATATGGCATAACGTTACTTATTGGGATTAAGATATTTCTCCTTTGTAGGAAAAGATACAAAAAGCGCATTAGAAAGGTCGTATTTTTCAAGAAAGCCCTTAAAGAAGATTGGGAAGAAGACAGGGAATATAATGAATTGTATCGAGCAAAGAAGCAAAAAGAGTTGCTGAAACGTCAAGAAATACTACACGAGAAGCAAAAAGATATACAGGTTTACAAAGAAGATCCAGAAATAGTTGACATAGCAAAACCGGTAGGTAAATGGACAAAGATGGTTATGAGGGGTAATGGTTTAATGCAGCGTTTTGCACAATTGATACATAGAGAAGGCGGACAGAAAGGATTTTGGGAGCTGTTTGTAAAAGCTCAGGCTTCAACTCAAGGTAAACATAAGGGAAAGGGCAGATAATCCATGCTTGAATGTGAAAATTTATCCTGCACTCGTAATAACAAAGTATTATTTAAACATCTCAGTTTTAAAGCTGAGCCAAAATCAAAGATTCTAATCACTGGTCCAAATGGTAGTGGTAAAACCAGCTTAATTAGAAGTTTATCTGGACTTTTACCGCCGGTATCAGGCAATATAAGGCACTGCGGAAAAGACATATATGATGATCCAAAATCCTATATACCTTCCATGGTCTATATAGGCCATAAGAATGCCTGTAAAGATAGCTTAACTGTTGCTCAAAACATAGAATTCTGGGCAGGAATACGAAATACTAGGGAATTGATTGTGGCAGCTGTTTGTTGTTTGCAGTTGCAACCTGTACTTAATATTAGATATGGCGAACTTTCTGCAGGCTGGAAAAGGAGAGTTGCGCTTGCTCGCCTCTTGATTTCTAATGCAAATGTTTGGTTGATAGATGAACCATTTTGTAATCTTGATAGTGCAACGTGTGAATTAATGCTGAACCTAATCTCAATACGCTCTGAGCAAAATGGTATAGTAATTATTACAGGGCATAGCTCTACAGAGCAATTGTGTGATTTTACAACGATCGATATACGCGATTTCAATAGACTTCTTGTATAGTTTTTGGCAACAACCGTTAGAAACGAAAAAACTTACTTGACAAACTCCGCCAGCTCCCTTATCATGAGACTGAAGCTATTTATTTATCTTCTCTGTACAGATTAAATGACAAAAAAACTCACGTATCTGGCGTCTCATGTTTAATTTTTTGCACTATGTGCACCTTATGTCTTTATCAAACTTCTACCTACATAAGCTGAAACGCGCTTATAAAGCGTTTAAAACATAAAAAAACGCCAACTTAAAAAATGGATAGTGAATAACTAGCTACCCTAGGGTTTCTTTTGCCTTTTTTTCTGTTTAGTAAATTTCTTAACGTTTATAATTTAGATTAGTTGCGGTTTAAAAGCAACTGAATCGCGGTTATTAAGTGTTTAGAATAAAAAAACGCCATACTTGAAAGTATAATGTAAGTAATTAGCCAACCACGGGGCTTCTTTTGCCTTTTTTTTCGTTTGGTAAATTTCTTAATGTTTATAACTAAACGACAACCGTCATACCGCTACTTGTTAGCGGCTGAGATACCGCGAATGAATCGCGGTATGACGGTGTAGATGATGGTTAAGTATTCCGCTACGTGTTAGCGGGATCTAGAGATACCGCGGCGGTATGACGGTTCGCGGTGGCATGACGATTCGCGGTGGCATCCTCGTCATCCCGCTGCTTGTTAGCGGCTAAGAGATACCGCGAATGAATCGTGGTATGACGGTCTGCGGCAGTATGACGGTTCGCGGTGGCATCCTCGTCATCCCGCTGCTTGTTAGCGGCTAAGAGATACCGCGAATGAATCGCGGTATGACGGTTCGCGGTGGCATGACGGTTCGCGGTGGCATCCTCGTCATCCCACTGCTTGTTAGCGGCTAAGAGATACCGCGAATGAATCGCGGTATGACGGTTCGCGGTGGCATGACGGTTCGCGGTGGCATCCTCGTCATCCCACTGCTTGTTAGCGGCTAAGAGATACCGCGAATGAATCGCGGTATGACGGTCTGCGGCGGTATGACGGTTCGCGGTGGCATCCTCGTCATCCCGCTGCTTGTTAGCGGGATCTAGAGATCAACTATGTTTTTTTAAAAATTTTTTATTTGTGTAATTTTGCAACTTCATATGGGCAATACGAGAAATGCTTTTCTCTAATTTTATGTTTTTTGCAACATTGTTGGCGGAGTAATAAGAAAAGCTCTGCAGAACTTTTGCCCCGATATCAATTCGGCTATTGATTTTGTTTTTCAGCACCCGGGAAAACCTTACTTGGGTTAGCTATATACAGCATATTTATAAGTATAATAAGATTATATTAAAATTTACTTACTTATTGATATGCTTAATTAGGTATAGACAAAATGTCATATAGGATGGCTTTGTTAGCTGCTTTAGGTGGTGATAAATGGATAGTCAAGCAAAATTGCATTTGTAACTTTGCTTGACTTGTCCGTTTTTTTTATATCTTTATTACAATCGCAACCTCTAGCTTTGAGTTATACAGCTTGCTGCATTGGATGGAAGTAGAGAAGAACCAAGATTACTGCTTGGTCGTGCTGGAAGTTCTGGATACAATCTTGACTGCTCAGAGGAATTTTTCTCGTCGTATGGTGGTGCCGAAGGTTCTACCTTATAATTCATCTCACAATTGCCAGAAAGATCTATTAAATCGCCTACTTTTGTTTCTTCTTGTTCTAATTTCTTCACATCTTCATTATTAGTTGCCTTATCCATGCATTTTATTGGTTGTTCTATATAGTCTTGCATTTCCTTTTCAAAACTTTGCTCATAGCGTCTCTTTATTAGATGAGCCACACCTGCTGTTGCATATAATGCAACGGCGATTGATAACATAATTGGTACTATATAAAAAAGTGTGATGTCAATCATAGGAAATAAGAAGCTAGGTCGTGGTCCATGTTGTACTCCCATACAAAACATGCCAAGACACATCACTGAAATACATGGTATGAAAAAGGCCAGAGACGCAGAAAGTACTAGTGTATTTTTCACATTTCTTACTCTTATAATTTTTTTCACTCTACTATTAAGACTCTGATATGTTTCCCCAATATCAGTATTATCCTTAACATAAGCTGTTAGCTTTTTTTCCATTATCTCTATAAGCTCACTATTTAGTATAGAGAAATATTGGGATGGATAAGAATTTGATTTTGTTTTACCACCGTTAAGAAGGTTTGTGATGTCCTCTTTATATAACTCGAGTTTTTCGATCTCAGATGAAGCTTTCGTTATTTGTTCGTCTATTTTATCTATAGCAAGTGCTTTAGCCTTTTCACTGTGCATTTCTACATTATTTAAATTAGTTCTATCTTCTTGTAATTTCTTTTGCTTGTCTTGCAGATCTTTTAAATCTTTATCCATTGCATCTTGCAGCTTTTGATTTAGTTTATCCAAATCATCTTTGGCTTCTTGAAGTAAATTTTTATGAGTGAAATATCTTAATAAAATAGGTAGAGTTAAAGGATCTTTTTTATGAGTAAAACACAAAGCATCCAGAGTAACACTATCAGGTATTATTTCTCTTGGCAGAGTTACAGCGTATCCTGAGATCAGATCTGCTAGGTACTTTTCTTTATCACCATCAACTGACCTAAGAAATTTTTTGTTACTAAATATCTCAGCTAGTGCTTTCGTATCCCAGCCACTAGATTGTTTTATAATATCACTTAGCATTGAAGCCTCACTAATTATTTAATGCACATAGCTTAACACTATTTTAATAATGTGTCAAATTAATGAAAGTATTAACTATATTATTTAATTAATAAAGCTTTATTTTTTTAATAAGGAGCAATCTAAGATAGACGGCTGTTAGAAACTCTCATTGCTGCCCTTTTGTTAACAGTGGTATTAGACTTCAAGTTACTGCAAAAAATGTTTTAAACATAGTGATATCTTGACTTTATCTAGTTAATACTCCAAATTATAAAAAAACAGATAGTTCTATGACGACAAGTCTATTACAAGGCAAAAAAGGATTAATAACCGGAATAATAAATAAGAGATCGATAGCATACGGTATAGCAAAAACTCTCTCAGAGCACGGGGCAGAACTTGCAATCACCTACCAGAATGAAATAATAAAAGAAAAACTATCACCAATAGCAGATGAATTAAATGTGGAGCTAATATTACACTGTGATGTTTCAAATGAAGAAATCATAGATAACGCTTTTGAAATAATAGAGAAAAAATGGGGTGCTCTTGACTTTTTGGTGCATGCAATAGCATTCTCCGATAAAAATGAGTTAGATGGTAAATATGTCAATACTTCACTGAATAACTTCCTCAATGCAATGCATATATCGTGCTATTCTTTCACTGCTTTAGCGCAAAGGGCTGAAAAAATGATGTCAGGTGGTGGCAGTTTACTTACTTTATCTTATTATGGCGCTGAAAAAGTTATGCCAAATTATAACGTTATGGGTTTATGTAAAGCAGCCCTTGAAGCAAGTGTAAAATATATAGCATGTGATCTTGGACCACAAAATATCAGAGTAAATGCCATTTCCGCTGGTCCAATCAGAACTTTAGCATCTTCTGGAATAAGCGATTTTCACTTCATATCAGAATGGAATAGAAATAATTCTCCGCTCAGACGCAATGTTACAATAGAGGATGTTGGCAAGGCAGCGCTATACTTATTAAGCGACTTAAGCAGTGGCACTACTGGAGAAATTTTGCACGTCGATTCAGGATATAACGTTGTGGGAATGAAGGTGGTTGACTAACAAAGCACTAGTTCCTTCGGGTTCATACACAACTCTATCAGGAGTTTTGTGACTGTGATTGCAGAAAACATCGAACATAAAATTCCTATTGATAAAGTGACAGAAAAGCCTCTAATTGCTCCGCTGCCAATAATGAACATTATTCCTGCAGCAATTAATGTAGTGATATTTGAATCCAGTATTGTCTTTATAGCGTTTTTAAACCCTTCTTCAATAGCACGCACTGTTCTCTTTCCCGATTTAATTTCCTCACGAATTCGCTCAAATATGAGAACATTCGCATCAACTGACATACCAACAGTAAGTGCAATACCAGCAATTCCAGGTAAAGTTAGAGTTGCTTCAAGCAGAGTGAGAATTGATAATATAAGAATTACATTAGAAAAAAGCGCAACAGAGGCCAATACACCTAATTTGCCGTAAGTGATGATTATAAATAAAGCCACGGCTATAATAGAGATTGTTGCTGCCATTTCCCCTGCTTTTATTGATTCTTCTCCAAGGCTTGGGCCAATGTTTTTTTCTTCAATTATTTTAAGTGGTGCTGGCAGTGCTCCAGATTTTAAAAGTATTGCAAGTTCGCTTGCTTGTTTTTCAGTAAAATTACCGCTAATTTCTCCCTCTCCATTTAAAATTGGCTCACGTATTGTAGGTACTGTTAAGACTGTGTTATCCAGAACAATTGCAAAAGGTTTCCCCACATTTTCTTTAGTGATTTTCGCGAATCTTTTACTCGCTATGCTGTCAAATTTAAAATGCACTGTTGGTTTACCTAAGTGACCAAATCTAACTGATGCGTTAACCAGCGAATCGCCACCTATTTCAGTTTTGCGGAATATTGGATAAGAATTACCTAAAGAATCCTTGAGCATGACAGTAGTTTCATGATCTATATCCTGCACCTTGGCTATGTTAGTGTTTGCCAAATGAAAAGCTAGTTTAGCAGTTTTGCCAAGCAGAGATTTTATCTGCTTGGTGTCTTCTACTCCAGGCACCTGCACTAATATTTTATTCTGCCCTTGTTTTTGAACGCTGACTTCCTTTGTGCCAAGTTTGTCCAAACGGCGCTGGACATTGTTTATTGATTCTGCAGCTACTTCACTGATCAAAGAATTTTTATAATGGGGTTTATACGAAATGAGAATTGAAGAATCTTTTCTATTTAGCTCTAAATTTGGATTTATCGCATTAATCAACACAGATGCTTTTTTATAATCATCAATATTATTTAAAGTTACAATTACTTGTTCGCTATTTTGTACGTTAGATTCAATATTTTTTGTTAGCAATGTCTCTTTTATCTCACCTGCTAGCATGCTTAGCTTTTCCTTAAAATAGAAGTCTAAGTCTATGTTTAAAAGCAAAGATGCCCCTCCTTTCAGGTCAAGGCCTAAGTTTATTCTTTTTTTCGAAATAAAAAGCTTATTATCAAAGAAATTTGGCAGTGTTATGTATAAAGCAAGTAAACAGATGCATAATACTGAAAAAGATTTGACTATAAGCCTGTTGTACATAAGTTGTAGGTTTAAAATTGTAATAATTGATTGTAAGTTAAAAATAGATTTTTGTAAAATTCTCTATTGTCCAAATAACCTATCCAAGTAGCTATAGAAACGAAAAAACTTACTTGACAAACTCCGCCAGCCCCCTTATCATGAAACTGAAGCTATTGTATTTGCTTTCGCCAATCTGCAGATTAAAAGGTAAGGATTACTTAATGTATCGGCGTCTTATGTTCAATTTTTTGCAGTATATAGATACCGTATGTCTTTACAAAACTTCATCTACATCTAGATTTTTATCTAAATAAGCTGAACGCGCTTATAAAGCGTTACAAGACATCAAAAAATGCCAATACTCGACAGAGATAGTAAAGGACTAGGGAGAGTAGACCGGCGGAACTTCCCCACCAGTCTCCATAAGTGTTGAAAGTATCAAAAATGGCGTGATATAAGATGATCGACAACATGTAAATTACCTCCTGATAGTAAAACAATTGAGCGTATAAAAGAATCATTAAGATCTAGTGTAAATTGCAATAATGCCATTTTAAATCCATGTAAATTGTTTTTAATTTTATAAACGAGAAACAGCAGGGCTGTAATAATAATCATATAAATATATACTTTCATTCCGTTCATGCTATGGCTCAAAAAGTGTTTATATCCAAGGTTTTGCTTTATAAATTTGAAGAATACTTCTATGTCCCACCTTCGCCTATACGCCTGTGCAACATCATAAGCAGGCATCGTAAACAAGTTAGTTAAAAACCATATTTCATTTCCTGCCTTGTTTTTGATTTTTATCAAACGTAAGTTATGCTTTTCTGCAATTTTGCCCTGTGCGCGATAAAGATTAACTATTATATCTTCTAAAATTTCTGATCCATCTTGCTGTTGTCCTTGAATAACTTTACTCCTACTTACAACATCATGCTTTCTGCTTGTTTCAACTCTTGTTATAAATTTGTATTCCTTCTCATCAAACTCAGCAAAAGTTCCAACCTTTCTGATTCCCCTATCAAATAGCAAAATATCCTCTTTTTTAACTTTTGCTTCGTTGATTGCCCTTACCAGTGCTATGTCTTCACTACCTTCTTCTTGCCCTTTACAAAACCTTATACTTGTTGGCAATTGTCCTTTTAATCCCAGACTTACTTTGACTTATTACTTTGGTTACCTAACTTTAGTCCATCTTTTATAAGATACCCTGATAAATTTATGATTGTTGAATCAAATCTATGTAAATCATGTGACGTTTTTTTGGGCAACAATTTTTCAACTTTGTTTATCAGATCAATATATACTCCCTTAAAATAATCAGAACTTTTAACCTTTTCGACAAGCCACTTTATGTGACTGTACTTTTGTCATCATTTTTATCTATCACACACCTGTTTATTACCATTGCTAATGCTCTTAAGCTTGTTTTCTGACCCATTAATATTAACTTCATTAAGCCTTTAAATATGATTTTGCCCACTAACTTAGTATTGCATTTATCTATCTCACTTAATTTTCCTAGCCTTTCCAAATCCTTGTCTTTAATTAAGTTTAATATGCCTTCTATTTGATCCATTATTGCCTCCATTTTTCTGCAATAATAGCTCTTTATATCCTTTTTGTATTACTTTCAACACTTATGCACCAGTCTCTCGCAGAACCTTACTATTACCCACAAATATAAATGTTTGTTGCATAGCTCTTAATGGCATAACTTTTGCTTGAAATAACTGTTTATATGGTGCAATTTACAGCTTTTAGTTGCTAAAATTATAACTCTTAGTTTAATAATTTTAATCCAATAAGCTTTCAGGTTAATAAAATTAAATTATTTGAGTAAATACAATACTATGTTTTTATTTGTGGGTAATAGTAAGTCGCAGAACTGTGCATGAACCTCGCGACTCACACAGCTCCCATTATTCAGCCTTTTGTCCCAAACCTAATGTCCAGTGGTAGAAAGTGTCTGGTCCTTCTTTTCTCATTTTTCCTAGAAGTTGCCTTGCTAGTCTTCCATGAGTTTGAAGTTTCTTGTACTTTCTTCTTGCCCACTTTTCAAGTTGCCGCTCTATGTTCTTCAGAGGTTTGTATATCTCTATCCTGTAAAACCTGCCATAGCCAGCCTCTGACTATTGGGTTTACCTTCTTCGATATTTCCTCCAAAGTTGTTGATGTTTGCCTGTGTATTCTCCATGACCTTATGATTTGACTAATCTTCTTCTTGGCTTTGTTGCTAATTGCAGGTAGAAATGAGACAAAATAGTTTCCTATTTTATTGTTCTTTGCCAGTCTAGGTCTGAACGTGTAACCCAGAAAGTCAAAGCTCTGTGTTGGAAACTCACCTCTCCTACTGTCATCCTTACAATACACTATTCTTGTCTTTTCAGGATTTAACTTTAGTTTGCATTGTGCCAATCTTCTTTCGATTGCCTCCCTCATATAGTCTGCCTGTCTCTTGGTTTTGCAGTGCACTATTGCATCATCTACGTACCTCTCAAATGGTATTGTGGGGTAGTTTTGCCTCATCCACATATCAAATGCATGATGCATAAATATGTTAGAAATGATTGGGCTTACAGAACCTCCTTGCGGAACTCCCTTTTCCCTAACTACCTTACTGCCATCTGCTAGCTGAATAGGGGCTTTCATCCACCTTTCAACATACAGTATAATCCATTTGCAGTCTGTATGCTTCTTGATAGCTTGCAATGCCAATTGGTGGTCCAAATTGTCGAAAAATCCAGATATATCAAGATCTATCGTCCAATCGTACCTCCAGCATCTTTTGCGTGCTGTATCTACCGCATCCAGTGCTGATTTATTTGGTCTATAACCATATGAATCTTCGTGGAATTTTGGCTCTACTAGCGGCTCAAGATACATAGAAGCAGCCGTTTGCCCTATCCTGTCGAACACTGAAGGAACACCTAAAATTCTTTGTCCTCCTCCCGTATCTTTCGGTACTGCTACAGCTTTTACAGGCTCTGGAAAATAACTTCCGGATGACATCCGATTCCATAGTTTGTATAGATTGTCTTTTAGATTTTCCTCAAACTTTGTTATCGAGACCTCATCTACACCTGCCGCACCTTTATTTTTGGATACTTGTTTATAAGCTTTCCAAATCAGTTGCTTTGGTATATCAAAAGACTTTGTTTTATTCATTAATTCCTCCCATTACGGTTAACAAAACAATTAAAACTAAATCCCTTCACTCCATTTCCATTACAGAAACTCCTTCGCTACTACGCGCCCCTGTTTTTCGCATCGGTACTCTCATCCTCAGAGATCAGCTCTTTGGACTTCTCCCTTATCATCGAAACGACAGGTTCCCGTAGTTCCATGCAATAGCCTAAAATAGATTCACGCCACCTCTATGCCGCTACCCAGTAAACAAGCTCCCGGTACCAGGTTAACGACTACCCCCTGGTTTTGACGTCGTCTCTACGCTTTCGACACTTCATCAGTGGTTCACTTGCGTTCGTCTCTCTATTTCACACATGACACATAATTGTGCCTTTTCCATAACGCTCACTACCTTACCAAAGCAGCTTATGGCTGTTTGAAGCCTGCTCTTGCAAACCGGTTCGAGGGGCCCACCCTCATCTATTGCGTAGCTTTTGCACTTAGTTTGCTCTTACTTGAACATTCTTTGTGTCTCTACTGCACACCTAACTCGGGGATTCTTTGTCTTTTTTTCTGCTTAGTAAATTTCTTAAACATTTGCAGCGTAGGTTAGTTGCAATTAAAAGCAGCTAAATCTTGCTTGTCAAGCGTTTAAAACATAAAAAACGCCAATATTTTAAAGCAGATAATAACCCCAGGGCTTCTTTTGCCTTTTTTTTCGTTTGGTAAATTTCTTAAATATTTATGGCTAACATGAACTGGGCAGTGCGTGACGCTATCCAAGATGATGTCATTCCAGTCTGGAATCTAGTTCTTATTGTACATTTACTTGGTGTAGAGTTAAGTTTCCTGGATCCCAGTGTCTGGGCACTGGGATGACATCATAGGGGCACTGGGATGACACCTTGACAATTTGAAGAACCGTCATCCCACTACTTGTTAGCGGGATCTATGCTAAGAAATACCGCGGCGGTATGACGGTTCGCGGCGGCATGACGATAACCTCGTCATCTCACTGCGTGTTAGCGGGATCTGGAGATACCGCGGCGGTATGACGTAGGGAAATCTTACTTATTATAGCTATAGTTCTACATGAATTACAAAAGTAATATTTACTAGATCTTAATATTTTAGATCTATATTTTAATAAATAATGAGCTGTAATTAGTATGAATGATCCATTTAAAAGTGAGAACTATAAAAAAAATCTCGACTCCTTGATAGAAGCTATAAAGCTGAAAAACATTGGTGAACAATATAATAAAACAGTGAGGGATTTATCCCAGACATTAGAGAGTTTTACAGATAAAGCAGAAGATGTAGCTAAGTTTGTTATATGTAGTGACTTGAGTAATTATATAGAACCGGTGAACAAAAAGCCATCAGGGTTTTTTGGAATATTCAAGGAAACATTTAATAAAATCTTGGGAAAAGATGCTTCAATTCAGGATAACGATATAAGAAATTTTGCTAATGATAAATTGCCCAGTCTTGCTGAAAAAATAACATTCGAATACCTAAATGTTTTAAAGAAAATTTCAGATTTAGAGCAAAGTAAAAAAAATCAGGAGGAACATAGATTGTATGGAGTGAACTTAGAGGATAGAACAGCGTCAAAGCAAGAAGAAAATCCTTTATATGGGCTACAAGCAGGAGATTCAGGCTATGGAAGTTCATTAAATGAAGAGCATGAATATGAAGACATATCAAATTATCAAGAGAAGAAGAGTAAAATTTTAATAGAAAATTCGCAGAGTTCAAAATCGCCCAAAGAAGAGCCAATTTATGCAACAGTTTCTAAAGAACATATAGAAGCAAAAAGAAAACGTAAGCAGAAACAACAACCTCAATCCCTCGTACTACCAAAACCACCAAAACCACCGCAAGTGCCAAAAAAAATGTTTACTACTGGTCAAGAAGTTAGACAAGAATCGAAAGTGGTAGTCAAAGATAAACCTGCAGTACTGCCAAAGCCTAAAAATCTAAGCCAAAAAGTAAACACAGAGCCAAAAGTAGTAGAAGTAATTCTTAAAAAATCAGCTGAAAGAGTACCACTAAAATCTGAAAATCAAGACAATAGGAAATCAGCACAAAAAGCTGCTGGTAAGGCGATACCAAAAGTAGCAGCAGCTACTATGAAAGGAGGAGCTAATCGCGAGATGGGCAGTAAAGTAAAGGCATTAAAAGAAAAATTTGAGCAAAATCAAGTAAAAGGAAATGCTAATGTACGGCTTGCTGAAAGCAAAACCACCCCAGCAGCACAAGCGGATATCGGTGTGAAGAAAAAACAATCTCATTCATTTCCAACAGAAAATAAAAGATCTGCAACGAAACACATAACAGCAAAATCTGATCCAAAATCTCATGTCAGCAAAAATCCTCCTTCCACACAAGTAAGTGTTAAGGAAATGGTTGCACAAATTGAGAAAGGAAAAGGAGGAAGATAGTAACATTTGGGAAAAAAACATATGTGTCAAGTCAAGAGATTGTGAGCAGACTTAGGAAATTATAGCTAAACTGACTGTATCTGTTCAGAGGAGTGGCTAATGTGCAAATATTGAAGCAAAGTGCGTGACTCACAGCTGTACGAACATTGCAATATGGCACATAGTAAACGATGTCATCCCAGTGCCCAGACACTGGGATCCAGTTTTCCATATAATCTCATCGAAAATGTTGTAATCACTTTCTGTGCTAGTTTGCTTGTGAACAAGCAAACTTTTCTGGTTCCCAGTGTCAAGCACTGGGATGACATCATAGGGACACTGGGATCTAGGGAATGTTCAAAAAACTGTGTCAAATCAACTCATACACTTCATTACCAACTTCATGATGAAGTTCTGCAGTTGGATGGAAATAATCAAAAAAGAAATAATCCTTTAGTGTTTCTTCGCTACACCCAGGGTTATAGTGAACGTCAAGTTCCCCTTTAAATATCAACTTTAAGAGTATTTTTATATTTTTTTTAAATCTCCCAATTTGGTCTGCAATGTTCGATGTGCATGCATCTTGACAATTTAAACCTTTGCTCTTGTATTCGCCAAGCATATTTTTCATTTTAGAGTTAAGATCAAATGCTTTGATTTCAAGATCTGTACTTTTCTTCATACAATCTAAGCCATTAGCCAATTTTGCATTAAAACTCTCTGTGAGCTTTGTAGCTAGTTCCCTTGCTTCTTCATCTCTATTAAAAGCTGGTATTGAGCCAACTTCAGGTGCGTTTGCAACAACTACATGCTTAACACCATGTTCATTTAGAACCTTAAGTGCATTACATATTTCACTCACTGCTTGTTCCAACACTTCTTCCGCTTTAGTATCGTCATAAGCAGTGGCAACCATAACATCATTTCCGCCGATCATGATGCAAAACAAATCTTCTTTACCTATATCTGGATGATGTTTAATTACCGCATCTAGCTGGTTAGCTAAACGAAATTTATTGAAGAAATAAGAAAAAATAGGGTCAAAAATTTCAGACGCTGTTGCACATGAAACTGCATAGTTTTGACCTTGCTGTTCGTGGCATCTACCAAAAAATGAATAACTCCACCCAGGTTTAAATTCGTCTAAATCTAAATATTTTGCTACATATTCAACAGCAGTAGGGCCATTGCTAAAAGATCCTCCTTGATAAAAAGGGTCATCAAACTTTACGCTTTTTGCAAAGGATAAGTTATTTAAAATTCCAATGATTGCGCCATTATCAGATAAACTATCACCCAGAACATAAAAATTTCTATACTTTGAATTAGAATTGTCATTTTTGTTTGTCATAATATTTACCGTAGATTAGCATGTTGTTTCATTAGATTCATAAAAAAAAATAGCGGTGCAACTTTTTTATAACCCCCATTTTAAACTTTATTGTGTATTTCCTTCATATCATACCTTTTTGAAAAAACGTTTTATTTTAAAAACGCTCTGACTTTTTCTCCACTTTTTCCGGGCAAAATCAGTTTCTTCTTAACTTGACACGTATACTTAAAAGAACCCTCTAAGTTTTCTAGCGCGGCTTGGATGTTTCAACTTGCGCAGTGCTTTTGCCTCTATTTGCCTAATTCTCTCACGTGTTACATTAAAAATTTTTCCTACTTCTTCTAAGGTATGTTCCTTCCCATCTTTACCAAGGCCAAAACGCATTCTTAGAATTCTTTCTTCCTTTGGTGTTAAAGTTGCAAGAACATTGGTTGTAATGCCACGCAAGTCAGCAAGTATTGCAGCATCCTCTGGTCTGGAAACGCGCTTATCTTCTATACAATCACCGAAGGTACTACTATCATCTTTTCCTGTTGGAGCTTCAAGACTTACTGGGTCCCTTGCTATTTTCATAACTTTGCGTATTCTTTCCAGTGGCATTGTCAGTTCTACACTCAATTCCTCTAACGTCGGCTCTCTTCCCATCTCATGAGTCATTTTTCTTAATGCTCTGTTGATTTTACTGATAATTTCCACCATATGAACTGGTATTCTAACTACTTTAGACTGCTCAGGTATTGCCCTAGTGATTGATTGTCTTACCCACCAAGTGCCATAAGTTGAAAATTTATATCCACGTTTGTAATCAAACTTATCCACGGCCTTCATAAGACCAATATTGCCTTCTTGTATCAAATCAAGCAGATCAAGGCCTCTTTTTGAATACTTCTTAGCAATGGAAACTACTAGCCTTAAGTTAGCCTTAATCATCTCTTGCTTTGCTTCAGAGACTTCTCGTTCGTGTTTTTGTATTCTCCTGATTAGCTCCTTAAATTCTTGCACGTTATCTTCTTGTATATGCTGCTTAATACCGTTCAAGGTACTAGCTATATGTTCAGAGTTATCGTCTATAAACCTTAAAAATTTGTTTTTTAATTCACCTGTAAAAGAGGACTGATTTTCATTGATCTTTAAAAGACTTATCTTTTTCAATTCGTGCTTTAAAAGCACGTCATCATAAACTTTATAGAAACTTTCTCTATCAATATCGTATTTTCTAGCCTCAGCAATAAAATTAGCCTCTTCAAGCGTGATGGATCTATTTATCTTATAAAGTTCTTGTGTAATTCTGGCAACAGCAGCAGCACTTAACTTAATTTGTAATGCTATAGACCATATTTGATTATATAAATTCTCTAGTTCATCAGAGGAATCTTTAGAATTTTTTCTTAATACCAATGCTTCATTTGTTAAAGTAATTATCTCATCCAATGCAACTATGACCTTTGGCAATAAGTCACTTTCCATTTCAAGAATAGAAACATTTAAATTCGCTGAATTTATATCTTCATTATCACCGTCTTTCTCATCATCACTTTTTTTACTATCTTTCTCATCATCACTACAGCACTCAGCATCTTCAGAAACATCCTCAGAATCCTCAACATCTTCAGCACTTTCTTCACTCTCTTCTTTGGGTACCACATTAAAATCAGAGTTATAAATTGCATCTAGATCTATAATTTCTCTCAGTAAGAGAGCTCCACTACTTAAATCATCACGCCATACTTTTATCACCTTTAATGTTACTGATGTTTCAATTATTGCACGTAACATGTTATGCTTTTCAGATTCAATTTTTTTTGCTATCTCGATTTCATCTGCCCTTGACAAAAGCTTTACAGAGCTCATGTCTTGTAAATAAATCCTCACTGGATCATCATTTTGTACTAAAGTTGCAGTAACATTTGGCGATGTGTCATCATCATCAAGTTTACTATCATCACTGTTGGAAGGAATATCTTCTTCATCTTCGCTACTTTCAAGCACATTAATTCCGGAGTCCTGCAATAAAGATATAGCATCATCTATAAAGTCAGACGAAAAATTTTCATCTGATAATTTATCATTTATATCATCAAAGGTGATCAAACCACCTTTTTTTATACTTTTAGTTACAAGATCTCTGATAATTTTTTTCTTATCTTCTGCATCATTAATAGTTGACATCATTACCTTTATAGTTTATAATTTTATTTCTTATTAACAAATAAACTTACAACGAGCAAGTCTATAATTTTACTTTTAACTTGTGGCTATTTGTTACTTCATATAGTTTAAGATACTGTTAATTTATGTACACTTGTCTTGATCAATTGTTCCATACTTTTCTTCCATTTTTACTGCTATGGACAATCCAACTGAAAATGTTGCAATTCCAACCACTATAGCAGTAAGCATTAAAACATGGGGTATAGGATTGCTATATGAATAAAAATTTGAAACCAATATAGGAGGCAAAGAACTTTTTATATACCCTAGAGATATATAAAACAACAAAACAGATGCTTGGAAGACGCTTACCCCTATCATTTTCTTGATTAAATTTTTATCGTTTATAATAATATATAAACCTAGCACCATTAATATAATAATAATTGTATAATTATATAAAGTCATTGTTTTTTCCTACGAGCAAAATTTATATATATAATTAACATAGAGGAGCAGACAGTAAATACTACACCTAATTCCACCAAAAAAATACCCAATTTTTGACCGGTTCTATTATTGGCTGACAAGATATCGTAAGATAAAAAATTTTGGCCAAGTAAAGTTGTTGCAACGCCCGTTCCTCCATAAATTAAAATACCTAACACGTTAATCAATCTAATCACAGAATAAGGTATTGCTTTTAGAGTTGTAGATACACCAAATAGCATTGAATATAATATTATCCCGGAGGCAATAATTATTCCTGCTTGAAAACCTCCACCCGGAGTGTAATCACCATGAAATTGTATGTATAAACCAAATAAAATGATAAAAGGTATCATCAAAAATGTTACTGCATTTAATATCGGATCTTTAATCATTTTCTTTTTCTTCTTTTAATATCAACGTTATACAAAGTGCAGCAGTAAAAACTACTATAGTTTCTCCAAACGTGTCATAACCACGAAAGCTTGCCAAAACAGCTGTCACTATATTAGGAATACCGGTAACTTTTTCGGTATTTTCCACATAATAAGGAGCAACATGCAAGTGGATCGGAGCATTGTGGCTGCCAAAATCTGGCAATTGAATCATAAAATATGACAAACATACAGCCAGAAATAACATAAAAAAAAGCGTTATAGGGTTATGAGATAGATTTACTTTATGATTCTTTATCAAGGAGAGTGCTGCAAACGTAAAAACCGTACTGAGCCCCGCACCAACAGAAGCTTCAGTAATTGCAACATCAGGTGCATTCATAATTAAGTATATAAGCGCAATAAGTGAACTAAATACACACATTAGAACAGCACTTACGACTAAATGTCGCGAGAAGACTATAAAAACCGTAACTGTTAGTAACAACAAAAGTAGCACTACATTTAATATTTCTAACACCTTAACCTTCTTTAACAGTTTTTTTCTTAACTTTATAATAAGTGCGCGCTAAAATATAGCCATTAGTTGAGCTAGCTACCCATATTATAAGAATTAATAATATTATTTTAACAGTATTGATTGAAAATCCATTCTGCAAAGCAAAACCAATTAACAATAACGTTGCACCGCTAGAATCTGTAATACCTGCTGCATGTAACCTAGTATAGAAATCAGGAAATCTAATTACTCCCACACTTGAAATGATTACTAAACAAATGCCTAAAAATATAAGAACGGATCCTATCATAAATTATTAAAACAACATTAATCTCATTAGTGCTATAGTTGATATAAAGCTAACGCTAGCATACAACAATGCTATATCAATTAAAAAAAAATTATTCAGAATGATTGATATTGCTGTTATGAGCACAACTACTTGCGTTGAGAAATTATTGAACGCTAAAACCTTATTGTACACATCACTTGACTTAGACACTATGCGGCACAACATTACACTCATACAGAACAACAGTGTATAGATAGCAATGTGAATCATTTAAAGACTATGTAACTTCAGTAGATTTCTAAACGGATACTTCTTCATCGCCATCTTGATCATTTATTTCATCATCTATTTCACCATCCACTTCATAATCTTGGCTTTCTTGACTTGCATCAAGATCTGTGTTATCAGAAAAATTTAATAAATTCGCTAGCTTACTTGTATTACTGCTGTAAACATTATTCATATTTCCTTTCATGTACTCCTTGCATCTACCTACCAAAAGGTTAAACAGCTCATGAGTATCCACCTGTTTTTCTGCTATTTCATGTAAGGAAACTATGGTATTTTTATGGTCTTTAAACTGAGCTGTTTGAACTGGATTACTTGCCCCTGTATTTAAATCATGTGTTCTTTGACTTGCCAATAGAACCAATTTGAAACGGTTACTTACCTGTTCTGTACACTTTTCTACAATAGACTCAGCCATAAGATACTACCTTAATAAGTTTTATACTATATCACAAAAAACAAGTTGTCAACTTTGTATCTATTGCGATTCAACTTCATGTTTTACTTTTTCTGCCTCAGATTTTATTTCTTGGCTTTCTGTCATCGTGATTGTTATTTCATGATCAAGTTTTTTTAGAAATCCTAACAATCGCTCTAAAGAAAAACCATCTATTTTACCATTTTTAATTTGCGATACCTTTGGCTGATCAATACCAAGTTTCTCAGCTGCAAAAGCCTGAGTCCAAGCATTTTTTTCTATAATTTTATTTATTATATAAAGCAACTTTGTTTTTATTCCTGCACTGTCTAAGTTATTTAACGATATTATTTCCATAATTTTTACACTCACATATCAATTAACTTTATTAAACATTATAACATAATATTTAATATATCAAGATATTAATATCATATAACTTGTCAATAATTATATGATATCAATATTTAAAACTTTAAGTTGATTATATATTAATATTTTCATCAAGTTTCTAGTAATTTTAAATTACTATTTTACCATCAGCCTATCTGAAAAAACCATTTATAGAAAGAACAAGCTAAAATTACAAAGCTTGAAATACAAAAATAATTATTTTATAAATTTATCTTACATAAGAAGTTTATACTCTATATCTTAATATAGATATTTATTTAAATTTTTAAAATTTCTATTTTAACGAGAATTCTATATATTCTATTTATAATATGACTTAAATATTTGTTGCTTTTTAGCTGGAACATTATTTAGTTAGTAAGTAAAATTGTGTTGAATATGACAAAAATAAAAAAAGATGTTGCTGTTATTATGGGAAGTGAGTCAGATTACACCACTATGGTCCATACCGTCGATATGTTAAAAGCATTAGAAGTTTCACATGACATATTCATAATATCTGCACATAGAACACCAGAAAGGCTCTTCAATTTTGCTAAATCTGCACAAGAAGAAGGTTTTAAGGTTATTATAGCTGGTGCAGGAGGTGCAGCTCATTTACCTGGTATGGTTGCGTCATTAACTTGTTTACCAGTTATCGGCGTTCCTGTGCATAGTAAACAATTAAATGGGCTGGACGGTCTACTCTCTATAGTTCAAATGCCAAAGGGTGTTCCAGTTGCAACCATGTCTATAGGAGAAAATGGAGCATATAATGCTGCCATTACCGCCGTATCTATATTGTCAATTTCCAACAGTGAAATTGCAGGTAGGTTAAAAAAGTGGAGAGAGAGACAGACCAAAGAAGTAAAAGAAAAACCAGTTTCATAATAAATCTATGGCAATAATTCTTTTAGACACAAAAACCATAAACCGTATAGCAGCGGGGGAGGTGATAGAAAGGCCAGCAAGTGTAGTAAAGGAATTAGTGGAAAATGCAATAGATGCTGGAAGTTTAGAAATAGAGATCAAAATAGAAAGTGGTGGGCGTAACCTTATTATTGTGACAGATGATGGTAACGGAGTAGAAAAAAACGATTTAGAACTTGCGTTTATGCGCCATGCTACTTCAAAATTAAGCGACAGTGAGTTGATAGAAATCAAGCATCTTGGCTTTAGAGGAGAAGCTCTGCCTTCAATTGCAGCAGTAAGTAGGATAAAATTATCGTCTAAGGCAAGAGAAGCAAGTGAAGCATGGTCTATAAGTTATGAGGGTGGAGAAAAGATGGGGGAGCTTATTCCCTACTCTTTATCACAAGGGACACATATTGAAGTACGAGATTTGTTTTTCGCTACCCCAAATAGACTAAAATTTCTAAAAACCGAAAGAGCAGAAACTCAAAGCATTGTTGATATTGTAAATAACCTAGCAATGATTAACTATCATATAGGGTTTACTCTCACTTCAGGTAATAAAAAGCTCTTAAAATACGCTAAGCAGACTTCGTTATTTCACAGATTGTGTGAAGTAGAAGAAGAATTTCAGGGCAATTCTTTGGAGGTCAATGAAGAAGAAGACGGCATTAAACTTACGGGACACATCTGTAAGCCGACCGTCAATCGTGGTAAGTCAACCCAGATCTATACATTTGTTAATGAAAGGCCAATTAAAGATAATCTACTTATTGGTGCAGTTAGGTATGCATATCATGATTTTATTCCAAGCGATAGATATCCTTTTGCAGCGTTACATTTAGAGATACCTTATGATCAAGTAGATGTAAATGTGCATCCAAATAAATCAGAAGTAAGGTTTCAGAATAAGAAGCTCATATATGAGATAGTGACAAGAGGATTAATCAAAGCATTGTCAAGAAGGATAGGCACCTTTGATGTCATTCCAGCTAGTGACCAGAAAACTACTAATACGATAGAGGGTTTTTTGAAAGGTTCATTATCAGATCCTTTTGATAAGTCTAATGTTCAAAAAGAATTTTACGAAAGGAGGCCAAGCCCTTTTGAAAATCAACTAATAAAAGAATTTGCTTCTCCAAATGAAAAAGCAAAAGGCTTATCAGAACAGTCAAAATCGTTTGATTATACCGGCATACAGAAATTCCCATCACAAACGGAGACTATGGTTCTAGAAAAAAAGGTGTTAGAGCAAGTTGATTTGATAGAGAGCCACCCACTCGGGTTTGCACGCTGTCAGGTCTATAATACTTACATTATTGCCGAGGTAAGAGACAAATTGATTATAGTTGATCAGCATGCAGCCCACGAGAGATTAGTATATGAATGCTTAAAACAAAAATCAAGTATAAAAAGACAAAAACTACTTCTTCCTGAAACGGTTGAAATCAAAAATCAAGCTGGAATGGAGATGATTGAAATCTATAAAGATAAGTTATTTGAAATGGGTTTTGATATTGAAATCAAACCAGAAAATAAAGTGATAGTAAAAGAAATCCCTGCAATTTTGGGAGCAATAGATGTAAAAGAGATGCTAATTAATATAGTCGATAGATTAACGGAAATAGAAGATACATTGCCAGTAGAAGATAAAGTGAACAAAATATTGGCAACTATCGCTTGTCATGGATCAATTAGAGCAGGCAGGAAAATGAGGTTAGAGGAGATGAATGAGTTGTTAAGACAAATGGAAAAAACCCCATATTCCGGGCAATGCAACCACGGAAGACCAACTTATATAGAAATGAAATTGAGTGATATTGAAAAACTGTTTGAGCGCAGGTAATGAGGTTGCCATAAATATGTAAGTGCTCCTTCCTCGTCATCCAAGTAGCATGGAAATGCAAAAATCACTTGACAAACTCCGCCAGCCCCCTTATCATGAAACTGAAGGTATTCAGTTATCTTCATCTGTGCAGATTAAACAGCAAGAAAACAACGTAGTTGGCGTCTTATTTTTAATTTTTTGCACTATGTGCACCTTATGTCTTCACAATATTTCTAGGTTTTTACCTACACAAGCTGAAACGCGCTTATAAGTCGTTTAAGACAGTATAGTACGCCAATTTGCAGGATTAGGAAATGAACACTAATTACCACGGGGTTTCTTTTGCCTTTTTTTCTGCTTAGTAAATTTCTTAAACATTTAAGCTAAGGTTAGTTGCACTTAAAAGCAGCTAAATTGCAGTGTTTAAGACTTAAAAAACGCCAATACTGAAAATAGACAATGGCTAGGGCTTCTTTTGCCTTTTTTTTCACTTGGTAAATTTCTTAAATATTTATGGCTAAACGACAACCGTCATACCGCTACTTGTTAGCGGCTGAGATACCGCGGCGGTATGACGGTTCGCGGTGGTATGACGATAACCTCGTCATCCCGCTACTTGTTAGCGGGATCTAGAGATACCGCGGCAGTTGTAAGTTAAAAATATGTTATAAAAGAAACAAGAGGGAAGATAACTCTACTCACTATAGGAATAGCGGGCGTGTACGACCGACCATACGCGTCAAGTTAAGGGAAAGTAGCATAAGGAAAAAGAAAAGTGGTAAAAATTGTCCTCTTGCTAGCCTCCAGTCTTGTTTGGTAGAAGTCATAGTTTTAAATCCTCCTGATTAAGTTTTATCGCTATATAAATATTTTCTAATATCTTCTTCAGCATCCAACTTATCTTCTGTTGATGGTACCCCGAGACCGCGTTTCTCTTTGCTTCCAGCTTTTGGTATATATACTCTTTTCACTGGTTGCAGTTGATATTGCTTCCTCTTCATACTATCCACCAGAGTTCTAAGCTTCTCTTCGAGATTTTCTCCATACGCTTCTATTGTCACCTGGTCTATACCACATGCCTTGTTATGCTTTAGTTCTTTATAACATTCAGCAAGATTCTCTGCGTTTATCAGATGAATTAACGATGTAAATTTCAATCGTTTATCTTGCCTGGCTCTTACTGCTATCTGTTTTAGTTTTCCTTGCACGTTATTCCAACCTCTGTTGTATTGGCATAGCAATCCCTAAACCAGTCACTATATTGCTGACCGCTTCCCCTTGTATGTGACACTCTGAGTACTATCAGTCAGTCCGACTTCCTTTGCATCTTCCGTCAGTCCTCGCCTTTGTTCCAACGTACCTTAATAGGAATGCAAAGGATCTCCCAAGTTTACGAAAACTCCATCTCAACACATGATACGGCCTCAGATCCCGATAGAGTGAGTGATAACTTGCCTTATTGTTACCCTTCTTGCTGTCTTCCACTACATGAAAAGTGTCGACCTCTATTTCATCGAGAATTTCGGGACTCATTACCTTCACTTTCGTTGTACCCTGCGTTGTCCATTCCACTAGCTTTACTACGCTCGTTACCTTGCGCAGCATAGTGGTTTGTTCCAGGCTGCTGGCTAGGCTTTGCCTGGATTTTCACCAACTGGACTTTACGCACTTTGCTTGGCGCACTCATGACATCATCCTTGTATCTTTTTTCTGCTTAGTTTAGGTTATGCAGAAGTCTAATACAATTATAGAACAAACTTAAAAGTTCTGGTAAAGTAGTTTTATTTACAAAGAATATGCTACTTGAAATTGAAAAGCGCAGCATAACAAATGCATTGTGGAAGTTGCAAGAAGCAGATCAAAGGGAAATCTTAACTCTTATACAGAGATTTGAGTTACCAGAAGTACTAGCAAGAATATTAGTTACTCGTGGTGTTAATATAGAAAATGCAAGCGACTTCTTATATCCACTAATCAGATCGCTATTACCAGATCCCTTTCACCTTCTTGATATGGATAAAGCTGTTTCTCGTATAATACGGGCAATAAAAAATAATGAAAACATTGCAATATTTGGTGACTATGATGTTGATGGTGCAACGTCGTCAGCATTGATTAACAGGTACCTGAGAGCAATCGATATACACTCTATAATCTACATTCCAGATCGTGTTGATGAGGGCTATGGATTAAACACAGATGCTTTATTACAACTTAAAAAAAACGGGATCGATTTATGTATTTCCGTTGATTGCGGTACGCTTGCATATCAACCAATAGAAGATGCAAAGGTCTTTGGTCTTGATATTATAGTTGTCGATCATCATCTTGGTACGGAAAAGTTACCAAGCGCCATAGCAGTTGTTAACCCAAACCGCCTTGATGAAAGCTCTCCTTATACTAACCTTGCAGCAGTTGGAGTGTCATTTCTGCTGATTATTGCTCTTAATAAAAGCCTACGTGAGCAAGGATTTTTTACCAACAAAAAAGAACCAGATTTATTTGATCTGCTGGATTTAGTTGCCCTGGGAACTGTCTGTGATGTTATGCAGATTACAGGCCTCAATAGAGCATTTGTCTCACAAGGATTAAAAGTTATGTCAGCAAGAAAAAACGTTGGCTTACGTGTTTTATTTGATGCTTTGGGGATCCTTGAAAAACCAAGTGTTTCACGATTAGGGTTTAGTATTGGGCCATGCATAAATGCTGGAGGAAGAATTGGAGAAGCATCGCTCGGTGCAAGGTTGCTTTCCACCGATGATGATGAAGAGGCACATTCAATCGCGCTAAAATTAATAGATTTGAATAATGCAAGGAAAGTGTTAGAAAATGAGGCTCTCTTGGAAGCTACAGCACAAGCGGAAAAGTCTACCCAATCAGGTGCGAATTTTATAATGATAAGCGGCAACTGGCACCAGGGAATAATTGGTATAATTGCATCAAGGCTAAAGGAGCAGTTTCACTTGCCAACAGTAGTGATATCTTTAAATAACGGAATAGGAAAAGCAAGCTGTAGATCAATTTTGGGAGTTGATATCGGTGCTGCAGTCCTTTCCGCAAAGTTTATAAATTTGATTATTGAAGGTGGTGGCCATAGTATGGCGGCAGGATTTTCAATTAAAGAAGACAAAATAAATGATTTGCATGATTTTTTTACTGAAAGATTTTCAAACTCTATAAATGAGAAAACTTTAAAAGCTGATAGTATAGTAACTGCTAAAGCAATAAACTTATCTCTGTGGAACCAACTGCAACGCTTGGGACCATTTGGAGTTGGGAATCATGAACCAAGGTTTATCATTCAGGGAGCAAAGATAAGAAAGCCTGAAGTTATAGGAGTTGACCATATAAAATGTTTTATTGCTGATGATAATGTTATGATAAGAGCTATTGCATTTCGCTCTGCAAATACTCACCTTGGCTCTGCTATCATGCAGGGTAATGTTAAAGCCATTTTGGGTAAAATCTCTATGAATTACTGGAATGGCAATGAATTTGTACAATTTTTAATAGAAGATGTATTGACCATTAGTTGAGTTACTATTTTACAATAATTACCTATCAATCTCACCAAAAACTATATCGAGTGAGCCAATAATTGCTGCAACGTCGGCAAGCATGTGTCCTTTTGCCATAAAATCCAAAGCTTGTAAATGTGCAAAGCCAGGTGCTCTTATTCGGCATCTATAAGGTCTATTGGTACCATCTGAAACTATATACACTCCAAACTCACCTTTTGGTGCCTCAACAGCTGTGTAAGCTTCACCTTTTGGTACGTGATATCCTTCTGAGTAAAGTTTAAAATGGTGAATCAGAGCTTCCATAGATTTTTTCATCTCTGCTCTTGGCGGTGGAGAAATTTTTCTATCTTCAGTTTTTATTGGGCCTCCAGGCATTTTCTCTATACACTGCTTCACCAAGCTAACAGACTGCCTAATCTCTGCCATTCTAACTAGATAACGG